>CAYYJN010000021.1:0-32488 GCA_964472275.1 uncultured Solibacteraceae bacterium | reverse complement strand
CCTAGGCTTCCGGCTCCAGTTCGAGGAAGTCCAGGTCCCGGTCGAAGCTCTCCTCCATCCGCGCCACGGAGAAGGCGGCGAGGAGCAGCACGATGCCGCCCACGACCGCGGCGGAGGCGAGCAGGCCCAGGTGGGCTTTCAGGGCGAGGAAGCCGAGCGCCATGGGCGTCAGCGCGCCACGGATGAAGTTGGGCACCGTCGTCGTGACGGTGGCGCGAAGGTTCGTCCCGAACTGCTCGCTGGCGACCGTGACGAGCAGCGCCCAATAGCCGAAGGAGAAGCCGAGCAGGGCGCAGAGGCCATAGAACGCGCCCGCGCTGAGGCCGCGCTGGAGCAGGAAGGCGGCGACGCAGGCCGTCGCCAGCGCCAAGTAGACCGCGATGGCCTTACGGCGGCTGCGGAGGCTCTGACTCACCGCGCCCGCCAGCAGATCGCCCAAGGCTCCTCCCGCGTAGCACCAGGCCACGGCCAGCCCGTTCTCCACCGGGCCGCGCACACCCAGCGCCGGGGCGAAACTTTCCGCGTTCACCACGAGGATGCCCACGACGAACCAGATGGGCAGCCCCGCCAGCACGCAGCGCAGGAAACGCAGGAAGCGATCCGAGGATGTGAACAGCGATAGGAAATCACCTCGCCGGGCCTTGGCCTCGCGCACTTCTTCGAAGAGATGGCTTTCCTTCAGGCCCATGCGCAGGCCGAGCAGCATCAGGCCCAGGATGCCACCCGTCAGGTAGGCGTAGGTCCACCCTTGAACGGGCCAGTGCAGCGCGAAGGCCTTGCCCAGCAGGCCGCCCACCACCGCGCCGCAAATGCCCACGCCCGCAACGATGGAGGAGCCGTAGCCGCGCGCTTCCTTGGGCAGCGCTTCGCTCACGAGCGTGACCGCCGCGCCCAGCTCGCCCGCGAGGCCGAGGCCCGCGAGGAAGCGGCAAGCCGTGTAGGCCGGGATCGTGTGGACGAAGGCGTTGCCGATGTTCGCCAGCGAATAGAGCGCGATGCTGCCGAAGAGCACCGAGCGCCGCCCGCGCTTGTCTCCGAGCACGCCCCACAGGATGCCGCCGAGCAGCAGGCCGTTCATCTGCCAATTCAGCAGCCGCGCGCCCACCTCCAACTGTTGAGCCACCGGCACCCCCAGCGCGTGGAGACTCGGCGTCTTGATGATGGGGAAGAGCAGCAGGTCGAAGATGTCCACGAAATAGCCCAGCGCTCCCACCAGCACGGGCAGGGTCAGGGCGGCACGGAAGGAGGCGCGGTCGGTCATGGCATCTGGGAGGATGCACCATGATAGCGCTGGTCACAGCGGACGCGGAATCACACGGAAGGCGCAGAGAGGTTTTCTTCCGCGCCTTCCGTGTGATTCCGCGTCTTCCGCGACCAGCCTTCCCCTATGCGTGATCCGCCGCGTCCAGCTTGTCAATCTCGGGGTTGGCGAGCAGCTCGGATTCCATCCACTTGAAGCGGCCATCCAGCACGGCGCGGGAGACCTTGACCTTCAGGTTGTCGTCGTTGGAGCCCAGGGCCTTGAAGGCGCGGCGGATGCGGCGCTCCGTGTTGCGGCAGAAGAGATCGGCCAGCAGCGCGGCATCGTCGGCGTTGGCCGCTCCGGCTTTGCGGAGGTTCTCCGCGTGCAGCACGGCGGCCACCATGGCGAAGATGTCGGCGCCGATGTCCACGGCGCGGAAGAGCGTCACCTGCTTCCGTTCGAGCTTCGGCCCGTTCGTCGCCATCTTGTGGAAGATGCCCCGGCTGAGCTTGCGCGTGAGCCGCTCGGCGGTCCGCAGGTGCTTGCCCAGCTTGCCGAAGCCGTGATGCTTGAAGGGCGTCATGAGCCCGAACCAGCGGGTGGGATACCACCATGCGTAGAAGAGGCCGACCTTGGGCAGAGCCTTGATCCGCTGGCCCATGGTGGACTTCGGATTCACCACCGGCCAGGCGAGGGACATGTGCGTGTCCACCGCCTCGCGGGCGATGAAGAGGCGCATGATCTCGCTCGATCCCTCGAAGATGAGATTGATGCGGAAGTCGCGCATGATGCGCTCGATGGGGATGGCCGGCTCGCCCCGGTGCCGCAGGCTGTCCGCCGTCTCGTAGCCGCGCCCGCCGCGGATCTGGAGGGTGTCGTCCACCATTTTCCAGCCTTCGACCGTCGTCCAGAGCTTGGCCATGGCGGCTTCGAGGCGGATGTCGCGGCCGCCGGTGTCCGCCATGCGATTGCAGAGCTTGGCCATGGCCTCGATGGCGAAGGTGGTGGAGGCGATGTCCGCCACCATGTGCCCCACGGCCTCGTGCTTGCCTACCACTTGGCCCCACTGGTAGCGCTTGGAGCCCCAGGCGCGCACGACTTGGGTGAAGCGCTTGCCCGCGCCCATCACGCCGCTGGGGATGGAGAGGCGGCCGGTGTTCAGCGTGACGAGCGCGAGTTTCAGACCCTTGCCTTCGGGACCGAGCACGCTGTCCTTCGGCACCTTCACCTGATGGAAGCGGATGATGCCGTTCTCAAGCGCGCGCAGGCCCATGAAGTGGCAGCGGGTGACGACCTCCACGCCGACCCACGCCTTCTCCACGATGACGGCGGAGATCTTCTTCGTGTCCGGGTGCTTGGCCATCACGACGAAGAGCTCGGCGATGGTGCCGTTGGTGCACCAGAGCTTCTCGCCGTCGAGGATGAAGTCGCCTTCAGGCGTGCGCGTCAGCGTCGTGTGCACATTGGCGGGGTCTGAGCCCACTTCGGATTCGGTGAGCGCGAAGGCGGAGACGGCGCCCTTGGCGATGCGGGGCAGGTACTTCTGCTTCTGCTCCTCGGTGCCGAAGTGGATGAGCGGGTTGGGCACGCCGATGCTCTGGTGGGCGCTGAGGAGCGCGAGCACATTGGCGTCCTGCGTGCCGATGAGCTCCATGACCTTGCCGTATTCCCACTGGTTGAAGCCTAGGCCGCCGTACTTCGTCGGGATCTTCATCCCGAAGCAGCCCAGCTCCGCGAGGCCCTTGATGACCTCGGCCGGGTATTGGCCATCGCGATCAATCTTGTCGCTGTCCACCGTGCCCATGAAGGCGCGGAGCTTGTCCATGAAGACCTTGAACTCGGGCCGGTCAGGCTTCTCCGCCGGGACCGTCGTGAGGATCTTCAGGTTGAAGTTGCCGTTGAAGACCTCCTTGAGGAAGCTGGGCGCCTGCCAGGCGTCCTCACGCGCTTCCTCGGCGACCTGCCGCGACTGCTCCTCGCTGAGTTTGCCGCCCGCGTCGTTCATCGCGGCCTCTTCGATCTTCGGTTTCTCTTCGGTCGCCTGGCTCATGGCAGCCTCCATTGCAGAGCAGTGTGCGCCCCCGATGGAACCGTGACAACTTGACGCTGGGTAGGGGGGAACGGGCCTCGGACCTCCGGCCACGGGCCTCGGGATGGAATTTCCCGAGGCTGGTTCACGGCGCGATGGTCCACACTGGCCGAGTCTTCCCAGGCGCCACCATGTCCGATTTCGCCTCCCATCCCTGGCCAGCCCCGCCCGACGCGCCCTGCGCGCAGCCCGCGCGGGTGGAGGTGGAGGTCGCCATCCTTGGCGCGGGCATCCACGGCGCGGCGCTGGCGCGGGAGCTTACGCTTCGCGGCGTGAGCTGCGCGGTCCTGGACAGGGGCGCGGTGGGCGGCGGCACGAGCCAGTGGTCCAGCCAACTGCTGCACGGTGGCATCCGCTACCTTCAGACTGGCGACATCGCGCAGATGAAGGAAGGCCTGCGCGAACGCGCGGCCTGGGCGCGCATCGCGCCGACCCGCTGCCGCTGGGAAGTCTTCTGGATGCCGCACCGCGGGTTGTGGGAAGGCTTCACGCACCGCGTCGGCATCGGCTTCTACGACCGCTGGGGCTCCGACCGCCCCGGCTGGCCCGAAGCCTTGGAGCTTGGCGCCGTGTCCAAGTCGGCGTTCTTCGCCGACCCCCGCGCGCTCCGCACGAAGTTCCGCGGCGCAGTGGCCTACGCGGACCTCCTCACCCATGACCGAGACCTCGTGCGCGACCTCATGGCCTCCAGCGATGCGGCCCTGCTGGACTTCCACGAAGTGGAGGGCTTCGACGAAGGCGAAGGCGGCTTGAAGGCGATCCGCCTGCGGGACCGCCGCGACGGGATCATGCGCACGGTCGCCGCGAAGCGCTTCGTCCTCGCCCTCGGTCCCTGGATGGACGGATTCATGGCGAAGTGGTTCGGCGAGACGAAGAAGCGCCTGCGCCTCTCCAGCGGCGTCCACCTTTGGTTCGACCCCAAAGGCACGCCCTTGGAAAGCTGCCAGCGACCCTGGGCCATGATGCGGAGCAAAGGCCGCATCCTCTTCGTGATCCCGCGGGATGGCCTGCTCCAGGTGGGCACGACGGAGCGCGAAGTGGAGGATGGCTGGGTGCCCATCATTGAGGCGGAGCGCGAAGACCTCTTCGGCGTGCTGGGCCGCATCATCCCCGGCATCGCGTGGCGGGAGATTCCGGTGGCCTTCGAGGAGCTGGGCGTGCGGCCCCTCGTGGCCGCGCAGGGCGGCACGGACAAGCTCAGCCGCGAAGCGGTGCTGGAGACCCACGCGCGCCTTCCCAACCTGAGCCTCGTCCTCGGCGGCAAGCTCACCACCGCTCGGGCCCTCATGGACCGCCTCGCCACGGACCTCACCGGCCAAGCCTGTCCCGCGTCCCGGACCGAGCCCCTGCGGCTTTGGGATGGACAAGGGAAGGCGTTTTGATAGACTGATTCTTCCGGCACCCGTAGCTCAGCTGGATAGAGCAACAGGCTACGAACCTGTAGGTCGGGCGTTCGAATCGCTCCGGGTGCACCAAAAAAGGCCGCTTTTGCGGCCTTTTTTGGTGCACCCGGCGGAAGTTGACGCCAGCAAGCCTTCTCTCCAGCTATCGGACAGCGCCCCGCGCTGTCCTCCCAGTCGCCTGCGGCTCCTGGAGCTGGAGCCTCCATCTAACGAAGGCTCCACTGGAGCCTTCTCCCGCTCGCGCAGCTCGCGGAGATGGAGCCTCCGCTCCGGGTGCACCAACCAGTTCTCGCGTTTTACGCGGTGATTCATCTCCGGAGTTCAGAGGACGAACTGTTGAAGAGATCGGCCATCAATTATTGATCATCGCCATGATCTTCATGATCGCGGCCACCACGACGAGTGCGCCCCAGGTCCAGAACACGATTCGGATGAGCCGCTTGCCCCATCGCGGCTTGATATCGCTCGAGTTTCCTCCGGGCTGACCCGAGGCAGGCCCAAGGATCATGCCCTGCCACCCGGATCCAACCGAGGCGGGCGGGCGCGCGGAATCGTCTTTGAGTGTGACCACCACCTCTTCGTTCACGCGTCGCCGATGCGCTTCGAGGGAATCCGGTCGAGGCTGGTATGGGTTGTCCATGGGTCTGCCCAAAAAGATAGGTCTGGAGAAGAAATCGGTGGGTTGTGATTTAAGCTTCGACGCGCTTTTCTTCCAGTTCAAGCCATTCCATTTCGAGCGTCTCCAACTCGACCTTGGCGGCGTCGCGGTCTTTGAGTGCTTGGTGACCGGGTGCGTCGGCGCTGAGGAAGGCGGCGGGGTCGGCGAGGGCGCTGTCGAAAGACTCGATGCGCGTATGCAGGGCGGCCAGGGCCGATTCGATTTCAGCGAGGCGCCGTTGCTCCTTCTGCGAAAGCCCCGGCTTCTTCGCCTTGGCCGGAGCCTCCGATTTGGAGCCCGACGCCTGACGCCCAACGCCTGACGCCTGCGCCGACTCCGCCGCCCGCGCCGCGCGCAGCTCTTTCACCGTCGCCGGATTGCCTTCGTACAACTCCCAGCGCGGCGAACCTGCCTGCCAGGCGAGCGTGTGCGTCGCCACTTGATCGAGGAAGAAGCGGTCATGGCTCACGAGGAGCAGCGTGCCGGGGAAGCCGCGCAGCGCGTCTTCGAGGTTCTGAAGCGTGGGGATGTCCAAGTCGTTGGTGGGCTCGTCCAGCACCAGCAGGTCGGCGGGGGAGAGCATGGCCTTCGCCAGCAGGAGGCGGTTCCGTTCGCCGCCGCTGAGGCTCGCGGTGTCGCGCCGTTGGTCGGGCACGGAGAAGCCGAAGCGCGACAGGTAGACTTGCGTCGGCGTGATCGCGCCGCCGAAGCTGACCGTGGGCGCGCCTTCGCACAGGTTCCAGGCGAGGTCGCGGGCGCCGTCCAACTCGCCGCGGCCCTGGCTGAGGGTCGTGATCTTCAGCTTGGGATGGCGGCTCAACTCGCCGCCCGTGGGCTCCAGCTCGCCGAGGAGCAACTTCAACAGCGTGGACTTCCCGCAGCCGTTGGGACCGAGTAGCGCGATGCGCATGCCGCGCTGGAGGACTAGGTCGAGACCGTCCATCAGCTCGGGTCCGCCCGCGTAGCTGAAGGTCAGCGCGCGGCCATTGAGGAGTGCGTCGCTGCGGTTGTCGCCGCCCTGGAAGGCAAGGGCCTGCTTGGCGACGAGCTTCGTGCGGTCGGCCACTTCGTCCTTGAGGTCGAGCACTTCCTCGATGCGCAGTTTGGATTTCCGCGTGCGGGCCTTGGCGCCGCGGCGCAGCCACGCCAGCTCCGTGCGCAGCCGGTTCTGCATGTGGTCCGTGAGGCGCGCTTCGCGGAATTCCTGATCGGCCTTGAGCAGCAGGTAGTCGCTGTAGCCGCCTTCGTAGCTGATCGCCTTGCCGTTCTCCAGCTCCACCATGCGATCCACGACGGCATCCAGCAGTTGGCGGTCGTGGGTGATGAGCAGCAGCGCGCCCTTGAAGCCCTGGAGCCAGCTCTGGAGGCGCTCGACCTGATCGGGATCGAGATGGTTGGTGGGCTCATCCAGCACGAGCACATCGGGCTGGCGCAGCCAGGCCTGGGCCAGCGCCACGCGCTTGCGCCATCCGCCGGACAACGATTCGACCTTCGCGTTCAGGTCGTCCAGGCCCCAGAACGACGCGGCTTCGGCGATGCGCGGCGCGAGATCCCAGCCGAGGTCGTGAAGGCGATGCTCGATGGCTTCCAGCTCCGCGTGCAGCTTGTCCGAATCAGCCTTCGCCAGTTCGTCGTGGATGGCCGCGTGGCGTTCCAGCAGGGCGCGATGGTCCGCCACCGCCGCCTCCAGCGCGGCGCGAACGGATGAGCCCGGCTCGAACTCGGGCTCCTGGCTCAGGCGCGCGACGCTGAGGCCGCCGGTGAGGATGACTTCGCCCGCGTCGGGATGATCCTCGCCGGAAAGCAGCTTGAAGAGCGTACTCTTGCCCGCGCCGTTGCGGCCGATGAGGCCGACCTTCTCGCCCTGCATGAGGCCGAAGGAGAGGCCATCCAGGATGGCGCGGACGCCGTAGCGCTTGGTGGCGTTGACGAGGCTGAGGGCGATGGCGGGCAAGGGCGCTCCAGGACCTTCCAGAATCTCACGGGTGGCCGGAAGGGCCTACTTTCCGTAGCGCTCAGGCAGGAAGGCCAGCTCCGCGGCGATGCGTGGAAGGAGGTCGGGAGCCTGCGTGGCCAGAGGATAGACCTGAGTTTCTTCCAGTCCGTTGTGCGTCTGGAGGAGATCGTGCATCTCGGTGAAGGCGGCGGCGAGGTTTGGCAGGTCCGCCTCGGGCTTGCGCAGATCCAGGAGGATGCGGGCGAGGGTGGCCATGAATACATCGTGGTCCATCCGCAGCTTCTGGATGAGGGATTGGATGCGTTCCGGCGCGGCGGCGAGGGCGGGGAAGAGCACTTTATGTTCGGCGCGGATGTGGACGGCGAGGCGCATCCAGAGCCGGTCCAGGGCGGAGTGCGTCGCGTCGGAATCGGATCGCGCGAAGGCGGCGAAGGCTTCTTCCGCCAGCGCGTCCAGTTCGCGATGATCCGAGGCGAGCCTTGCCTCAGCGGTTGGCATCGTGCACTTCCAGCGCGTCGAGGGCCAGGAAGGCCTGGGCTTCCGTGCAGCGGTCGAGCTTCAGCCAACGACGGTGGCCGAGGTCGAGGAAGAGCACGCGCTCCTTGGGAATCCACCACCCGACCCGTCCCTGGGAACCCTGGAGTTTGCGCGCGCCGTTGAGTTCGGCCGCCACGGGGCGCGTGCGGGCGAGGAGCGCGTGGCGCTGATGATCCGGTGTGGCGAGGCTGAGCTCGCCCGCCGTGAAGGACCACGCCGCGCCCGGCCAACTGAGGCGCGTGCCATCGGGCGCGAGCACGCTGTCGCCCGTGAAGGTGGGAGGCGGCATCGGGTCGGTCACGAACGCGCCGCCGCCGAGCGCGGTCATCAAGCGGTCCCACCCCAGGCTGCCGAGATCCGCGAGATCGGTGGAGCCCAGCGCCACATGGAAGGCGGAGGCGGGGGCTTCATCCAGCGTCGGATCCACGGGGACCCAGCGTGTTCCGAGCTTCACCTCCACCCAGAAATGCATGCCCATCATGCGATCCAGCGCGACCCAGCCCAGCGCGCCCCGCGCGGGCACGCCCAGCTTGCGGAGCAACGCGATGGCGAGGACGCCGTGCTCGGTGCAGTCGCCTTTGGGGTTCTTGCAGACCTCCAGCGCCGACGCGAAGCCCACGCTGTAATCCTTGTCGCGGATGAACTGGAACACGAAGTCGGTGACGGCTTGCGCGAGTTCCCACCGGCTGAGGCCGGGCTTCAGGGCCATGCGCGCGACGAGGCCGGTGAAGGCTGGGTCGTTGTATTGCAGCAGCGGCGTGGCGGCGAGGTAGGGCGCGTCTTCCTTGGAAGGCTCGCCATGGATGGGCGCTTCGGCGGCCTCGGCGGCGCTGGGCGGAAGCGCTTGGGTGAGTGTCCACGCGCCGGGCGCGACGCGTTTTTGCAGCGCGGTCTCCGGCAGATCCGGCGGCGAGCCGCCTTCGTAGCGGATGGTGAGGGTCGGCCGCCAGGGACGGAAAGGATCGGGCGGGAGCTCCTGCACCGTGCGGTCGAAGAGGCTCGCCTCCTTCGGTCCGTTGGGCGCCGGCAACTCCGCGCGCTGAAGCCAGAGGTCGAGTCCGCCGAGCTGGCTGTGCTCCTTGAGTTCGCCCGCCCCAGGGGAAGCCCAGACCTCCACGGACGCGCTCGTGCCGCCTTCGGTGTCGGTGCCTGTGAACTTCATCGCGTCGGAAAAGCCGGGGAGCGGGTCGAGTCCCGATGGCTTGAGCTCCCGCGTCGCCCAGGTGGCGGTGGCGAAGCTGTAGGTGCGGTAGGTGAGCGGCGCGCGGGAAGCCGCGGCGGCCTTCAAGGCTCGGTCTTCATCCTCCGGCCAAAGCAGCGCGCCGGTCGGCACGGGGATGTCTTCGGCCTTGCCGCCCTTGGGCGCCACATGGAGCACGCTGGGCTTGGTCGGGGACCAAGTGGCCTCGCCTTCCAGTGGCAGGTTCGAGAGCTTCACGGACCACGCGAAGGCCAGCGCGCCATCCGCGTTCTTGGTGGCGGTGCTCGTCAGCTCCTGACGGATCTCCATCCCGAAGCGATCCAGCTTCACCCATTCCGCGTGGTGGATCGTCCGGGTCGCGCCGACGGTGGACACCGCATCCGTCGCGCCGCCCACTTCGCGTCCGCCCATCCACTGCCGGTAGCGGGTGGTTTGCCCGGCGAGGGAGAGCGCGAAGAGGGCGGCGAGAACGGTGACGAGCGGGCGGAGCGGCATCGCTCCAGATTAACGGGCCGGGTTCCCCGGAGCCTGCTGATCCTGATCAAGGCGCTGCTGCATCCACTGGATGCGGCGTTCCATGCGCTCATGGCGGCGTTCGCGGAAGCGGGCCTTCATGGCGTCCACCTTGGCCTGCTGATCGGGCGTGAGCACGGCGCGCACTTCCCGGCGCATGGCGCGGCGTTCGAGCAGCGCCTGGAAGCGGCGCGCGTTCATCTGGTCGTAGGCCTGGCGGAGCTGGTCTTCGCTGGACTTCGGATCCTCCATGGCCGCGCGGAAGGCCTGGGCCTGGGCGCGGGCCGCGTCGTGATCGGCCTTGAAGGCCTCCTGATGCTTCTGGCGAATGGCCTTGATCTGGGCTTGCTGTTCCGAGGAGAGGCCGAGGGCGGTGGCGCGCGGGGCGTCCGTGGGAGGCGCGGGCGGCGCCTGGGCGAGCATGGGCAAGGCGGCGAGCAGGATGGCGAGGGATCGCATGGGTTCCTCCGAATGACCTCGCCAGATGAGACACCGCGCCAGGATCAAGGTTGAATGGGGTTGAACGCGGGCTTGAACCCGGTCGGTAGCCGGAAGGCGGGAGCCGGGTTCTACTGAAGTGTGCTCCGGACCTTCGACGCCATCGTGCTCCGCCCGACCTTGTTGCCCGATGGGGGCGCGGTGGTGTCCTTCCTCACCGAGTTGGGCGAGCGCGTGACGGGACTGGCCAAGGGCGCGAAGAAGCCTTCCGCGAAGTGGGTGGCCGCCTTCGAGCCGCTGGGCGCGGTGCGCGTCACCTTCTTTGGCAAGGAGCAGGCGGAGTTGCGGCGGGTCACGCGCTGCGAGCTCGCCTCCAGCCCCATCACCCTCGGCCACCTGGAATCCAGCCTCGTCATCGCCTGCCTGGCGGATCTCTTCGATCGCGTGGCGAAGGAGGGCATGGAGGATGAGCGCCTTTATCGTCTGCTGTCGGCGTGTGGGCGCGCGCTGAAGCGGAACCCCGACGGGGCGCTCGCCGTCCTCGCCTACGCCGAGCATTGGCTGCTCCATTGCATGGGTGTCCTGCCCCACCCGAGGGCCTGCGGGCGCTGTGGCGGCGAATCGGCTCCGCTCGTGTTGCTGGATGAACGCGGCTGGGCTTGCGCGGCCTGCACGCCCGTGGATCCCGCCGAGGCGTTGCCGAAGGGCGCGAGGGAGCATCTCCGGCGGCTTCGCGCCGCGTCCGCGGAAGCGATTCCCGCCCTCGACCCGCGCGATGAAGCCCAGATCGCCGTGACGGCCCTGTTGCGGAACCGGCTCATGGCGGAGCTGGGCGGCCAGCCGAAGAGCTACGAGGTGCTGTTCCGCACGCTCTAGCGTCATCCGGATCGGTGACGAGCGTCGTGAGGACCGCGTGACCATCACGCCCGCGTCATGGCGGCGCGCGCTTCATCAGCGCCGTGTGACTTTTCGCGTGGCGCGGTTGACGGCCTGGGAAGCCGTCCCATGATGGGCGCACCTGCTCTTTGGATTCCGCGAGGCGAGCGCGATCACCGCGCAGTCGCAAGCCGTCCGGAGCTTTTCTCGGAGGTCTTCCATGACCACGCTGTCCCATCAGCCCAGCCTTCGGCCTGCCCTGGCTTCCCTTCCGCCCACGCTCCAGCCCCACGCGGTGCTGAGCCTCGCGCCGCCCGTGGATCGGGCGCGGAGCTTCGCGGTGTCCGCGGGCGTCTACGCGCTGCTCGCCGGTGGGCTCATCTGGGCAGCGCACACCGGCGTTCAGGCGATCCAGACCTTGCCTCCGGCCATCGGGCCGGTGGTGATCGGGGTTCCCTCGCCGCCCACGCCTGTTCCTGTCCAACCCCATCCCGCCACTCCGAGCAAGGCCCCGGTGATGCCGCAGCAAGTGGTCCCCAAGGACCTCATTCCGGATGTCGCGCCTCCTCTCGACACCACGGATCATTCGGGTGAACCGCCGCTCCAGTCCGTGCAAGCGAGCGGACCCGGCCCCAACGCGACCACCGCGACCAACGCCGGTCCCATTTCGCTCTCGGGTGATTCGGTCCGCATCCTCCATTCCGTGACGCCGACCTATCCGCCCTTGGCGAAAATGGCCCGCCGCCAAGGCCAGGTGGTGATCCGCATGACCATTGACACGGGCGGAATCCCCACGGATGTGCAGGCCGTTTCGGGCGAGGATGTGTTCACCCTGCCCGCGCTCCAGGCCGCGCGCCAATGGCGCTTCGCTCCCGCCACCCAGAACGGCGTGGCGGTGCCCGCGACCTTCCTGCTGACGCTGAATTTCGTGTTGAAGTGACGCGATCCGAATCCGGCGCACAAAAGAGGAGGGGCCGCATCGCTGCGGCCCCTCCTGCGTGGATGGAACAGGTTACTGGGCTGCGTCGCCCACATTGATGCCGTGGAAGGCGTTCTCCACCGCCACATATTCCGGCGAAGTCGCGCCGTAGAGATCGGAAGCCGCCTGGAGGCAGTCTGTCCGAAGCTGGGCGTAGGTCTCGTTGGAGTTCATGTAGGTGGTGAGGGTGCGGTACCAGATCCGCGCCGCGTGATCGTTGCCGATGCCGGTCATGCCATTGGGCAGGAAGTTGGCGTCGGAGACGCCATTCCCCGCGACATTCACGGAGGTGGAGGTGTCGCCGGAGGTGGCGGCGCCTTGAGCCAGGAAGTACATCATGCGGTTGGCCGGACCGCTGCTCAGGTGGACATCCAGGCTTCCGATGCCGGAGTACCAGTAGTCCGGCGAGCTGTTGTCCAGGCTCGGGTGGTACATGTAGCGAAGCGGGGGATTGCGGAGCTGCGCGCCGATAGTCCAAGGCGTGTAGCCGTGCAGGTTGGCGTCCGGGATCGTGTTTGGGACGGTGTTCCCGGTGCTGCCGTTGTAGCCGTAATAAGTGACGAAGGTGCCGTTGATGTCCGAATCCGCCTCGTTGATGCCGCCGCTCTCATCCGAGTAGGTGAGGCCGCCGTGCCCGTTGTTGGCGCAGACGCCGTGGCTCAACTCGTGGCCGATGACATCAATGGCGGTGAGGTTCGTGAACGAGCTGCCATCGCCGAAGGTCATGCAGAAGCAGTCGTCGCTCCAGAAGGCGTTGTCGTAGTTGTTGTCATAGTGGACGCGCAGCGTCGTGGCGGTCCCCGCGTTGTCAATACCATTGCGGCCATGGACATTCTGGTAGTAGTCCCAGGTGGCCTGGAAACCGTAGAGCGCGTCCACGGCCGCGGTCTGTCCGGTTCCGCTGGAAGTGTCGCCGCTCTGGCCATCCACGAAGTTGTTGCCATCGCCCCAGGTGTTGGTCGCGTTGGTGAAGATGTTGCCGTTGCCGGTGGTGCCGTTGGCCATGTCGGTGACGGTGGTGCTGCCGCGGTTCGGATCGCGCAGCTCATAGCCCGAGCCGGTGTTGTTGGTGGTGATGGAGACGGTACCGCTGTATTGGCTGTTGCCGGTTCCGGTCTCGGCGGCGGTTTCCAGCGAGGCCCACTTCTTGAGGATCGCGCCCGTCTGGGCGTCAATCATGTACTCGGTCTCGCCCGTCTCGGCGGCGCCGTTCTTCAGATTGGTGTGGACATGGTAGGCCAGCGCGTAGCGCACGACGCGGCGCTCGAAGGCGGTGGCGTCCTGCCCCTTGCGGGCGTGGACTTCGACCATCAAGGGGTAGATCACGAGCTCGGCTTTCGGAGCGGTCGCGTAGGCGCCAGTGGGTGCGAGGTCGCTGTCCGCGATGAGGAGCGCCTCATCCTTCTGGATGGAAGGGAGGACATTGAGGTGGATGCCCGCCTTCAGGGATGAGGTGACGGGCAGATGCCTGCCATTCCGGTCCACATGGGCGACCGCTTCGCCGCCCCAGACTTTGACGCCCCGATAGAGCTGCTGGAGGTGAGTGTGGGTCTGGCCGAGGCGGTCGGTGTGGACCTTCGTCGCCTGCAGCGACGCCGAAACACCGAGACCGAAATCGGCGCGATGGGCCATCAGGTGATCAATGGCGGCCTGGGCGCGGAGGCCTTCGCCATCGCGGATCTGGTTGAGATGTTCGGCCTGGAGTCCCTGGGGAAGGGCGGCCATGACCGGTGCGGCTGTCAGCAGGACAGCGAGTGAGGAGAGGTGGATGGGTCTACGCGTTGCCAAGGCAACCTCCATGGAAAGGGAGTTGGGGTGGGGAGAGAAAGAATTGGAGAAGGAATGGCTGCCTGAAATGCTCATATATGAGTTGTCGCAATATGTAATTAAATGTTGTTAAACTAAAAGTTAAGACATGGAAAGAATGTCAAGCCATGTGAAGTTGATTGTTAATGCAACGAAATCATAGGCTCGATCGAGCCATTGGCGCGGGCCGGAAGGGAGGTGGGCTACACTGAATTCGTGGACTAGGGCGTCGCTGCTTCACGGCAGAGGAAAGTCCGGGCTCCATAGGGCAGTGAGCCTGCTAACGGCAGGGCGGGGCGACCCGACGGAAAGTGCAACAGAGAGCAAACCGCCGATGGATCCTCGGATCACAGGCAAGGGTGAAAGGGTGGGGTAAGAGCCCACCGCCGGACTGGTGACAGGACGGGCACGGCAAACCCCTCACGGAGCAAGACCAAATAGGCTGGCGCACTCCGCAAGGAGCGAGGATCGGCCCGATCGAGCCAGCGGGTAGGTTGCTAGAGGTGGTGAGTGATCACCATCCCAGAGGAATGACGCTCCACGACAGAACCCGGCTTACCGGTCCACCACGGCCCCCGAAAGGGGGCCGCGTCGTACCGGGCCTTGGGTTTCGGGCCACGGGCTGCGGGCCGCCATACGGAGGCCACAGCTTGGATTCTGCGCACCGACGCCTGATGCCGACCAGAAGTGGACCGTGGGATGGATACTTGGGCGATGCGATTGAAACCTTCCACCGCCGCGCTCTCCGTCGTCGGGCTCGCGTTCTTCACGGACATGCTCCTTTACTACCTGCTGGTGCCGCTGCTGCCGCGCTACGCGGCGGAGCTGCATTTAAGCCAGATGAAGGTGGGTGTGCTCTTCGGGAGCTACGCGGTGGCGCTGCTGGCGGCGACGCTGCCGGTGGGGCGCTTCACGGATCGGTTCGGGCGGAGGCCGGTGATGCTCATCGGCCTGCTTGGCCTTGGCGCGACGACGCTGCTTTTCGCGTTCGCCAAGGCCTACTGGCTGCTCGTGCTGGCCCGCGCGCTCCAGGGCGTGGCGGGCGCGGCGACCTGGCTGCCTGGCATGGCGTTGCTCGCGGATCATTTCGCGCCGGAGAAACGCGGTCAGGCCATGGGCCTTGCCTTCGCCGCGGCCAATGTGGGCGTGCTGCTCGGACCTCCGGTGTCGGGCTTCCTCGATCAACACGCGGGGCCGAAGACGCCCTTTCTCGTGGGGGCGGTCCTCGTGATGGTGGACGCCGCGGGCCGCGCCTTCCTGTTGAAGGATGACGCGCACCAGGCCAGCGGCCCGATCCCCTGGCGGGCGCTGCTCGCGAACCCGCTGATCCGGGCCATCGCGGGCGCGATGATCCTCGCCTCCGGACTCTGGGCGCTGCTGGAATCCACGCTGCCGCTGCGCCTGGATCGGGAACTCCACCTCGGACCAGCCGCCATCGGACTCTGCTTCGCCGCCGCGGCGCTCAGCCACACGCTCGCGTCGCCCCTCATGGGCCGGGTGTCCGATCGCATCGGCCGGGTGAAGGTGATCCGCCTGGGATTGGCGCTTTGCCTCGTCGCGCTCCCGCTGCCGGTCTTCATGCCGAGCCTCGCGAGCGTGATCGTCGCGATGATCCTCCTCGGCGCGGCGGCCAGCTTCGTGATGGCGCCCTGCGGCCCCGGCGTGGCGGATGCCATCGAAGCGGAAGGCCGCTCGGATTTCGGGTCAGGCTTCGCCGTCCTCAACATCGCCTACGCCGTGGGCATGGTGGCCGGCCCCTTCCTCGGCAGCGCGTTGGTCGAGCTGGCGGGCATCCGCGTGGCCTTCGTCGTGCTCGCGGTCGGATACGCCGTTTACGGAATCACGCTCCGCCCACGGCGGATTTGAGGTATACCTAGCGCCACGAGGTCCCGCCATGCGCCGTGCGTTGATGCTCCTTGCCGCTGTCCCCGCCTTGGTCGCCGAATCGCCCGTGCCGCCCGGCGGTTGGCACCATGTCCGGCTGCCGCTTTCCTTCTTCGCGGGCAACCGCGCGCGGCTGCTTGAGGCGATGAAGGCCATGGGGCCGGGCACGATCGCGGTGCTCAAGTCCATGCCCGTGCAGCCCGCCAACGGCGACGGCGAACGGGCCTATCGCCAGGATTCGGACTTCTACTACTTCACCGGCGTGGAGGAGGAGAACTCCGCCGCGCTGTTGGATGGCGACACCGGCAAGTACACGCTGCTCGTGCAGCCGCGCGATCCCAAGCGCGAGACCTGGACCGGCCCGCGCCTCGGCGTCGAAGGCGCCAAGGCCATGGGCGCGGATGAAGCCTTCACCTTGGACGAAGGCGAAGTGGGCCCCGGCGCGTCTTCGGCGGACAAAGCGCTCGGGATGGCGCTGATGAAGGCCAAGCGCGTCGTCTTCATGGACAACCTGGACGAGCCCTTCCGCGACCGCGTCCTCGACGCGGTGTACCCGAAGGGCACGCGGAACTGGGGCGGCGGCGACAAGATCCTCGTGGACGGCCGCGCGATGTCGGCGGAAATGCGCTCCATCAAGCAGCCGGCCGAGATCGAGATGATCAAGAAGGCGGTGGAGGTGAGCCTCGAAGGCCATTTCGCCGCGATGAAGGGCAGTCCCCATTTCACCAACGAAGGGCAGGTGGCCGGTGCTTTCGAAGGCAAGGTGCGCTCCCTCGGCGCGCGCTTCCTCGCCTACGAGACCATCGCGGGCGCGGGCAACGACGGCTGCACGCTGCACTACCCCTTCAACGACCAGCCCATCGCGCCCGGCAGCCTCATCCTCATGGACGCCGGGGCGGAGCTGGGCTTCTACGCCTCCGATGTGACGCGCACCTGGCCCGCGGGCGGCACCTTCAGCCCCGAGCAGCGCGCGCTCTATGACCTCGTCTACAAGGCCCAGGAGGCGGGCATCGCCGAGATGAAGCCGGGAAATCCCCACATCGCGAGCATGTACGCCGCCTCGCGCATCATCAGCGATGGTCTCGTGGACCTGGGCATCCTCAAAGGCGACAAGGACGAGGTCTACAAGAAGATGGAATGGAAGCGCTTCCTGCCCCACGGCGTGAGCCACTGGGTGGGGCTCGATGTGCATGACGCCGGCAGCTACGGCAAGGGCGACGCGATCTACCCGCGCGGCGGATCGCGCAAGCTGGAGCCGGGCATGGTGCTCACCATGGAGCCCGGCATCTACATCCCCAAGGATTCGGAGGGCGTGGACCCCAAATGGCAGGGCATCGGCATCCGCATCGAGGACGACATCCTCGTCACCAAGGACGGTCCGGTGAACCTGAGCGCCCGCCTGCCGCGCAAGGCGGAGGATGTGGAGCGCGTGGTCCGCGAAGGGCTGAAGAAGCGGTGAATACACCGCGGGCCTCGCACCTCCCAGAGGTACGAGGCCCGCGGTCCGTGCCCTGCCCTATTCGTGCCCTTCGCTCTTCACGAGCTTGACGGGCGGCAGCTCTTCCTTGCCCTTGTTGGCCCAGAGATAGCGGGTGCCGCGCTTCTCGCCTTCCTTGCGGACGAGGCCTTCCTCGATGAGTTCGCTGAAGAGGCGGCGCAGGGTGTTCGGAGCCCAGTCGCAGTCGGCGAGGTTCAGCTTCTTCTGGGCGTCGAAGCTGCTGACGCTGGCGTCCCGCTTGATGAGGTCGGCGAGCTTCTCCTTGAGGCCTTCCAGCTCCTTCTTGTTGCGGCGGGCCTTGGTCTTGTAGTCGGGAACGGCCTCGGCGCGGGGCGCGCCGTCTTCGGAGACGCGCGTGGCCGCGAGGGAGAACACCGGCGCGGGCGCCGCCATAGGGGCGGGGCGGGGCGCTTCGACGAGGCTGCCGTCCATGTAGAGGTCGCCGTTTTCGATCTCATAACGGAGCACCACCGAGCCGGGAGCGATGCCTTCCTGCTGGAGCGCGTAAAGAATGCGGTCTCCGAGGCGCTTTTTCTGCTCACCGCTCAAAGAGGGCGTTTTCAGCGTGATGAATGACATAGAGGAATCCCCCGAATGTATGAACGGATGCCCCAAGTCTAGGCTTTGTTCCTTCGTTTGGGAAGCCGAAGGTAGAATTCACGCGAGGACTCCATGACCAAGCGACCCCCCAAGCGCGCCGCCGACCTGCAACAGGCCCAGGCCCGTTTCGAGGAATTCCTGCGGGGCCGCAATCTCAAGCTCACCGAGGAGCGCCGCAGCCTGGTCGAAGCCGTCTTCGCCGAGGACCACCATTTCGACGCCGACGAGCTGCACATGAACCAGAAGGGCCAGGGCCGGGACATCTCCCGGGCCACGGTCTACCGCACGCTCGATCTGCTGGTGCAGGCCGGACTGGTCCGGAAGAGCAGCTTCGGCGATCAGCACGCCCACTACGAGGCCGTGCGCCACGACGAGCACCACGACCACCTCATCTGCCTGAACTGCCACACCATCATCGAGTTCTACCGGCCCGATCTGGAAGAGCTGCAGGAGCGCATCTGCGAAGAGCACCACTTCAAGCCGCTCCACCACAGCCACCAGATCTTTGGGCTTTGCGAGAAGTGCCAGAAGAAGGGCGCGGACGAGCTCTTCATCGCCCACAAAGTGAGCCAGCTGAACGCGTGAGACGAGGAAGACCATGGTGATGCTCGCGGCCCTGCTGGCCTTTTCCCCCGCCACGCGGGCGGCCTTGCTCAAACGAGCGGAGCGCGGCGACGCGCGGGCCCAAGTCCAATTGGCGCTCTCGCTCCAGGATGAGGAACAAGGCCCCGTGGACCTTCCCGCCTCCGAGCGTTGGCTCCGAGCGGCCGCAGCGACGGGGGACCGGGAGGGCGAGTTCTTCCTCGGGCGTTTCTATCACTTGGTGCCTCACGCGCACCATGATCGCTTTGAGGCGCAGAAGTGGTATCAGAAAGCCGCGGACCAAGGCGACGCCTGGGCCATGAATAACCTCGGGCTCCTGGCCGAAGGAAGCAGCGATCGGACGGAGCGCGGGAAGGCCATGGCCTATTTCCGGAAAGGCGCGGAAGGCGGCGATTGGCATGCCCAGCAGAACCTGGCGAATCATCTCCGGGACGGTGACTTCGGGTCCAAGAACGCGACCGAAGCCCGCTACTGGTACGCCAAGGCCGGGGCGCAGGGGAACGACGAATCGGAGGCCGTGCTCGGGGTGATGTGGTGGAACGGTGAAGGCGGCCCCGTGGATTTCGCGCAAGCGCGCCAACATCTGGCGCGAGCGGAAGCCTTGGGCAATGGTTGGGGCGCCTTGAACCTGGGCATCCTCCAGGAAGAGGGCCACGGCGCTGCTCCCGATCCCGTGGCCGCCCGCGCCAGCTACTTGAAGGCCGCGGAACTGGGGAACGCCAACGCCATGGAACGCGTCGGGTGGCTCTATCGGAAGGGCAAGGGCGTTTCCCGGGACATCGGCCTCGCGCGTCAGTGGTACGGCAAGGCGATCCAGGCGGGCGATCTCCACGGCTGGTCCGCGATGGGCACGCTGTATTCCGAAAGCGATGCCGGAATGAAGAATGACGCGGAAGCCATCAAGTATTTCTTCATGGGCGCCTACCTGGGCGAGCCTCAGTGCGAAAACAATGTCGGAGCGTTCTACCACCATGGCCGAGGCGGGGTGGGCCGCGATCTCGGCAACGCCTTCGCGTGGTTCACCATGGCGCTCGAAGATGGCGATCCCACGGCCAAAGGAAACCTCGCGACCCTGGATAACGAGATTGGTCCGATGGACCGGTTCCGCGGGAAGGCCATGATCCCCGGCCTCCGAGGTGAAATCGCCCGGCGGCGCGCTGCGGCCAACCTGGACTAAACCTGGGGGCCACTTGGTCTAAGATCGGGCCATGCCCAAACTCACCCTCGCCGACATCCAGCGCCTTCCGAAGACGGATCTCCATGTCCACTTGGATGGCTCGCTGCGCATCCAGACCATTCTGGAATTGGCGGAAGAGCAGAAGGTGAAGTTGCCGGCCTCGACGCCGGAGAAGCTGCGGCCCTTCGTGCAGAAGGGCGAGGACTGCCCTTCGCTGGTGGAGTACCTCAAGGCCTTCGATGTGACGCTGGCGGTGATGCAGACCTACGACAGCCTCGCGCGCACGGCCTTCGAGCTGGCGGAGGACGCGGCCAAGGAGAATGTGCGCTACATCGAGGTGCGCTACAGCCCGATCCTGCACCAGCAGCAAGGGCTCACGCTGCACACCATCGTCCAGGCCGTCATCGAAGGCCTGAAGAAAGCCCAGAAGAAATACGGCATCCGCTACGGCGTCATCATCTGCGGCATCCGCCACATGAGCCCGGAGATGAGCAACAAGCTCGCGGATCTCACCGTGGCCTTCAAGAACAAGGGCGTCGTCGGTTTCGACCTGGCGGGCGCGGAGGAGAACTTCCCCGCGAAGAAGTTCCGCGAGGCCTTCGGCCGCGTGCTGGCCAACAACATCAATTGCACGCTCCACGCGGGCGAGGCCTACGGGCCTGAGAGCATCCACCAGGCCGTCCACCTCTGCGGCGCCCACCGCATCGGCCACGGCGTGCGGCTCATCGAGGACGGCGACCTCCTCAACTACATCAACGACCATCGCATCCCGCTGGAGTGCTGCCCATCGTCCAATGTGCAGACCAAGGCCGTGAAGCGGCTGGAGGACCACCCCATCCGCCTCTTCTACGACCTGGGCCTGC
The DNA here is from genome assembly GCA_964472275.1 of uncultured Solibacteraceae bacterium. Lineage (GTDB taxonomy): Bacteria > Acidobacteriota > Holophagae > Holophagales > Holophagaceae > JAFDVN01. Next base: position 12,163 of record CAYYJN010000021.1, on the reverse strand, counting down.
GCGTGACGGTGAACACCGACAACCGTCTTGTCACCGGCACCACCGTCAGTGAGGAATACCTCAAGCTGCACGAGACGCTCGGCTTCACCCTCGACGAGATCAAGGAAGTCATCATCATGGGCTTCAAGAGCGCCTTCCTTCCCTACGCCATCAAGCGCGCCATGCTCGCCGAGGTCGTCGCGGAGCTGAAGAACTTCAAGCCGAAGAGCCTGGAAAGCAAGAAGGAACAGCTCTAATCACCGCAGAGGCGCGGAGGGCGCTGAGGGAATGGCCCTTTTCTCTGCGTCCTCAGCGTCTCCGCGGTGAGATACTTTCTCCATGCTTGGACGCTTCGCCGCCTTCCTTGACCAGCACCAGCGCTTCCTGCTGACGACCCACGAGAACCCGGACGGAGACGGCATCGGCGCGTCCATCGGGCTCGCGGCCTACCTGCGCGCGAAGGGCAAGGAGGCGCGGCTCGTCGTCAGCCCGGGCATCCCTGAGAATCTCCGCTGGTTGGACGAAGCGGGTCTGGCGGAGGCTTACGAACCCGAAGGGAAGCATGTGGATCTCGCGGCTTGGCCCGATGTGTGGCTGGTGACGGATGCTTCCGAGCCGCACCGCCTCGGGCCGATGCACGGAGCCTTCGAGGCGACGAACGCCACGCGCGCCTGCCTGGATCACCATCTGAAGGACGCGCCGAAAGGTTTCGATCAGGAGTTCACGGACCCCACCGCCAGCGCCAGCGCCGAGCTGGTCTTCGACCTCGTCGCGCCGCGCATGGCGAAGCCCTGGCCCTCCGCCATGGTCCGCGCGCTCTACGCGGGCATGGTGGCGGACACGGGCAATTTCCGCTTCTCCAACGCGACGCCCAAGCTGCACCGCGCGGCGGCCGAGCTCATCGAACTCGGCGCCGAGCCCGCCCGCACCTTCCAGGGGCTCTACCACACGGACACGCCGCAGAAGGTGAAGCTGTGGGGCCGGGCGATGGAGGGGCTGCGGCTCGTCGAGCAGGATCGCGTCGCCCTCGTCACTGTGTCCCTGGCGGATCTTTCGGCCTGCGGCGCGAACCACGAGGATCTGGACGAGCTGGTGCAGCAGCCCATGCGCCTCAAAGGCGTGGAGGTGTCCGCGCTGCTTTACGAGGCGGCGGATGGGCGCATCAAGCTCTCGCTTCGCTCCCGCGAGCGGGTGGATGTGAACGCCGTCTGCAAACGCTTCGGCGGCGGTGGCCATCGCCTCGCCAGCGGCGCGAAACTGCCAGGCCCGCTTTTCGAGGCGCTGAATACGGTGGAATCAGCCCTCCATGACCAAGTGCGGGCGGATCTGGCCTAAGCTGGTAGGCCCGGTCACGCATCCGCCGCCCGGAGCATCCCAGGAACGAGGAACATCCGATCATGGCCAAGGAAAGCCCCGCCGCGCCCAAGCTGGAGCTGCTCTGGAAGCTCGAAGGCGAGAAGGTGCCGTTCGTCGCCAAGGCGGTCATCCCCACCATCCACGGCGTGTTCACCGTCTACGGCTTCCTGGAGAAGGCGACGGGCAAGGAGCACCTGGCCATCGTCAGTGGCGAGATTGACGCGCGGAAGCGCATCCCCGTGCGCATCCACAGCGAATGCTGGACGGGGGATGTGCTCGGTTCGCTCCGCTGCGATTGCCGCCAGCAGCTCGAAGCGGCGCTGCAACACATCGCGGCCCACGGCGGCATGGTGCTCTACCTGCGCCAGGAAGGCCGCGGCATCGGCCTCCTCAACAAGCTCAAGGCCTACGCGCTCCAGGAGCAGGGCATGGACACGGTGGAGGCCAACCACGCGCTCGGCTTTCCCGACGACTTGCGCACCTACGACAGCGCGGTGGAGATGCTGAAGTTCTTCGGCATCCACCGCATCAAGCTGCTCACGAACAACCCGAAGAAGATCGGCGCGTTGGAGCAGGCGGGCATCGAAGTGGAGCGCGAGCGACACCAGATGGACGCCAATCCCAACAACCTCCGCTACCTGAAGACCAAGGCCCGGAAAAGCGGGCATCTCCTGGACTTCAAGGAAGAGCCGCTCTCATAGGCTGGAGGCTTCAGGCTGGAGACTGGAGGCCAGCCTGCGCGGCGCTTTTGGCGCCGTTCCTCGTTTCATGGCGCGGCCGGAGGCCGCAAAGTTGCCTCCAGCCTCCGGTCTTCAGCCTGTAGTGGCATGGTGAAGGTGAACGCCGCGCCCTTGCCGGGTTCGCTCTTCAGCGCCACTTCGCCGCCCATGAGGCGGGCGAGGTGCTTCACGATGGCGAGGCCCAGGCCCGTGCCCGGCACGGCCCGTGCGGAGGTGGTGCGGTAGAAGCGCTCGAAGATCCGGCCCTGCTCGGATTCCGGGATGCCGGGGCCTTGGTCGCGCACCGTCCAACGCAGGTGGGCGTCCTCGCGCGCGGCCTCCAGGCGGACCTCGGCGCTCTCGGGGCTGAATTTCACGGCATTGGAGAGCAGGTTTTCCAGCAGCTGATGCAGGCGGAAGGGATCGGCCTTCACCCGCTCCGTCTCCAACTCCGGCGCGAGATCGAGGCGGAGGAACACGCGCTTCGCGAGCGCCTGGGGCGCGAGATCCTCCAGCAGTTCCCGGGCGAAGGCGGCGATGGGCACGGCTCGCGCGTCCAGCGTCAGCGCGCCCGTCTCGATGCGGGACAGCTCGGAAATGTCGTTGAGGAGCAGGGTCATCTTCTCCACGGAGCGGAGGATGCTTTTCAGCCCGGGCTCGCCGTCCGCGCTCACCGCCCCGCTGTCCTGCAGGTTCTCCACGGCGATGCGGATGGCCGTGACGGGCGTCTTGAGTTCGTGGCTGGCGTTGGAGATGAACTTCTGGCGCGTCGTCTCCAGCGCCTCCATGCGCGTGATGTCGTCCAGCGTGATGAGCACGCCGCGCGCGTCCAGCCCGGCCTGGAAGGGCAGGGCGAGGGTCCGCAGCACCAGCGCCTCGCGATGGAGCGTCCACTGGGGCGAGGCGCCTTGGAAGGCTGATTCGATGGCCGCCAGGGATTCGGGATCCCGGAAGGCCTCCACCACGCCCGCGCCTTCCACCAGACGGTTGCCCGCGTCCAACAACCGCGCCGCGGCGGGATTGGCGAGGAGGAGACGCCGATCCTCGCCGAAGACGAGGACACCCTCGCGCAGACTGGCCAGGATGCCCTGCCGGAGTTGGTCCTCCCGATCCGCCTGGGAGCGGAGGGCGAGGATTTCTTCCTCCAGCAGGCGCGTCGCGCGGCGGTGTGGCCCTTCCATCCGAAGCGCCTGATGGAGCAGGAGGCCGAGTCCCCACGCCAGCATGGGACCGCCGATCAGCAGTTTCAGCGGCGAAGGCAGCAGGATCGCGAGTGCGCCGCCGCCCAGCGCCAGGAGCATGGCGAACCAGGGTGGGGTGATCCGGAGCGAATGGGACATGCCGTCAGATTACGGGTTTTCGCGCCTTTTTCCCGTGAAGGTCCTGAAACAACCCCGTTATTTCGCTTTTCTTTGCCTTGTTGCCCAGGGGCCACTTCCTAGATTCTGTTGTGGATCTCAGTGGACAAAATTGGAATGAAGAGGATCAAAGTGGCCTCAGACTTTCCAGGAGCGTCTTCCGGGACATCTTGTTGAAAGGCGCCGAGAATGCTGCGATTCCGCGGCAATTCCCCGGCCACGGTGGATGAGAAGGGACGCCTCAAGCTCCCCTCAACCTTCAAGGCCGAGCTGGAAACCTTCGCCAAGGGCGAGGGCCAGGGAGCCTCTACCCACTACCTGACCTCCCTGGATGGCCTGAGCGCCCGCTTCTACCCCATGCCCATCTGGGAGGGCATCGAGGCTCGGCTGGCGGCCCTGCCCGCCACGAGCCCGGCCAAGCGCAAATTCCTGGAAGTGACCGCCTATTACGGCTCCGAAGTGGAGCCGGACGCCCAGGGCCGCTTCGTCATCCCGCCCATCCTGCGCGAATCCGCCGGTCTCAAGGGCGAGGTGGCCGTGCTCGGACAGATGGACCACATCGCCATCTGGAACCGTGGCGGCTTCGAGAAGCGCCTGATCGCCGACCCGCTCACGCCCGAAGACCTTTCTCAACTGTCGGAACTGGGGATCTAGATGATGGTCGCCACGCCCATCCACATCCCTGTGCTCCTCAACGAGGTGCTGGAGGCCCTGCCGCTGCCGCCGGCCGCCCGCATCCTCGACCTCACCCTGGGCCTCGGGGGCCACGCGGAGGCTTTGCTCCGCCGCTGCGATGGCGATTCCCGGTACATGGGGGTGGACCGGGACCCCGAGGCCCGGGCCTTGGCGCAAGCGCGCCTGGGCCATGACCCCCGCCTTTCCGTCATCGCCTCCACCTACGAGGATCTTTGGCGGAATCCGGACTTCCAGGCCTGGAAGGCCGCCCACGCGCCGGAAGGTTTCGACGCGATCCTCGCCGATCTCGGCGTGTCGAGCCTCCAGCTCAAGTCCGCGTCGCGCGGCTTCAGCTTCCGGGAGGAAGGCCCCCTCGACATGCGCATGGACACCGCTTCGGGCATGACGGCCCTGGAGTGGATCCAGCGCCAGGACGAGGGCACCCTCGCCTTCGCGCTCAAGACCTATGGCGAGGAGCGGCTCGCCAAGCTCATCGCCCGTTCGATCCTCGCCGCGCTTCACGAAGGCCGCCTCGCGACGACGCTGGATCTGGCGGAAGCGGTCTACCGCGTGATCCCCAAGGAGCCCGCGAAGCGCAAAGGCCACGCGGATCCCGCCACGCGCACCTTCCAAGCCATCCGCATCGCCGTGAACGGCGAGCTGGAGCGCCTGGCTTCCGCGCTCGTCGAAGCCATCCAGGCCCTCCGGCCCGGCGGCCGTCTCGCGGTCATCAGCTTCCACAGCCTCGAAGACCGGATCGTCAAGCAGACCTTCCGCCGCCTTTCGGGGATCTACGACGGCCCCGGCCGCTTCGCGCCGGAGCCCCTCCCCAAGACCATCCGCCTCATCCATCCCGGCGGCCAGGAGCCTTCCGGGGCCGAACTCGCCGCCAACCCTCCTTCCCGCTCCGCCCGCCTGCGCGTGGCTGAGCGCCTGCCTCAGTGAGGTATCCCATGAACCTCGGAAACCGCGCCCAGATCCGCCAGGTGGAGAGCGAAGGCGTCCTGCGCCTGCTGCTCCTCGCCCTGGCCCTCGCGTTGCCGCTGATGTCCCTCGTCTACCTGAAGGTCCAGTCCGTGCGCCTCGGCTACCGGATGACCGAAGTGCAGGCCCGCATCAACCAGGAGCAGGAGACCCAGCGCAAACTGCTGCTGGAGCGCAGCCGCTTCCAGCGCGACGAGGAGATCCAGTCCTACGCCGTGAAGAGCGGCATGCAGCCCAAGAAGCAGGGCCGCCTCATCCAGCGCGCCTTCAGCTCCGCGGATCAGCGGGAGGCCAAGCTCCGTCCCGTGAACTCCTGGGAGGAGCTGAACCGCTGATCCGGGCTGGGGGCTGGGGGCCGGAGGCTGTAGCCTGATGGATCGGCTCGCCTGAATGTCGCTGTTGTCCTCCTCGTCCAGAAACCCGCGCCGCCTCATGGAGGGGGCGCCGGAGGCGCGCCAGCTCCAGGGGAGCCGCCGCCCGTGGGTATTGGGCTTCGTCGCCGCCTGGGGCGCGGCCGTCTTCCTGCGCCTGTTCTGGCTCCAGGTGGTGCAGCACCGCGCCTATCACGAGCGCGCCGCGCGCCAGCACCTCACCACTGTGGACATCATGCCCATCCGCGGCGAGCTGCGGGACCGCAAGGGTGACAACCTGGCCATCAGCCTCCGGGTGGACAGCCTCTTCGCCGATCCGCGCACCTTCTATCCCGACTATCAGCAGGATCGGGACGCGCCCGCCAAATGGGGCGAGCCGGACCGCAAGGCGGCCAACGACGCGGCCACGCGGCTCGCGCCGGTGCTGGAGATGTCCAAGGCCGACATCCTGAGCCGCCTGCTCCGGAAGAAGAGCTTCGTCTGGATCAAGCGCCAGCTCGTGCCTTCCAAGGCGGCGGCGGTGAAGGCCATGGACCTGGAGGGCCTGGAATTCCTGCCCGAGGTGCGGCGCTTCTATCCGCGCGGCAGCCTCGCCTGCCAGATCCTCGGCTTCACGAACATTGACGGCATCGGCCAGCTCGGCATCGAGCGCGCGTACAACGAAGTCCTCGCGGGCCGCGAAGGCAAGCTGGTGGCGCCCCGGGACGCCCGCGGCCATCTGCTGGAGATGAGCGAGAACTACGCCCAGGTGCCGGTGAACGGCTCCAGCATCCAGCTCAGCATTGACGCCACCATCCAGCACATCCTCGAAGACGCGCTGGCGGAAGGCGTCGCCAAAGCCCATCCCAAGACCGCCTACGGCGTCGTCGTGGACCCGGACACGGGCGAGATCCTGGCGATGGCGGGCACGCCCACCTTCGATCCGAACCACCTCTTGCCGAAGAAGTTCCAGGGCATCTCCGAATCCGAAATGCCGCCCGATCTGAAGGCCGAGTACCAGGCGGAGCTCGATCGCCAGCGGGAGGCTCGCCGCGTGCACCCGGTGGAGGACGCCTACGAACCCGGCTCCACCATGAAGATCTTCACGGCGGCCATCGCGCTCGAAGAACGGAAGGTCCACCTGGGCGAGATGTTCAACACCGGCCCGGGCCGCATGGCCTTCCCCCACGGGCAGATCGTCACGGACACCCACGCCCACGGGACCATCTCCTTCGAGCAGATCCTCTGGCTCAGCTCCAACATCGGCGCGGCGGAGATCGGGACGCGCCTCAAGGCGGCGGACCATTACGAGTATTTGAAGAAGTTCGGGTTCGGCGATCCCACCGGGCTCAACTTCCCCGGCGAGACCAACGGCCGCCTGCCTTCGCCCGATCAGTGGAGCGGCACCTCCCAGACGACGATCTCCTACGGCTACGGGCTCAACGCCTCGCCGCTCCAGGTGCTCATGGCCGGGTGCGCCATCGCCAACGGCGGCAAGCTCATGAAGCCGATCCTCGTGGAGAAGGTCTTCAACGACCAAGGCGCGCTGCTCAAGGAGAACGCGCCGGAGGTGCGCGGCCAGGTCATCAGTCCCGAGACTTCCGAAATCATGCGCGGCGTCCTCGAAGGCGTCATCACCGACGGCACCGCCAAGCACGCGAAATTGGATGGAGGCGTCGTCGCCTTCGGCAAGACCGGCACCAGCCGCAAGATCATTGACGGCAAATACGACCCCAAGCGCCACTTCGCGTCCTTCATGGGCTTCTTCCCCGAAGACCATCCCCGCTACGGCATCCTCATCATGCTGGACGACCCGCAAGGGGACATGGACGGCGGCAGCGTGGCCGCACCGCTCTTCGCGGAAGTGGGCAACGCGATCCTGCGCTACCAGCAGACGGCGGGCGGCCAGGCCGCGGAGTCCGATCTGCGCCTGACGCTGCGGGATTGGCCCGTCGCGGAGACGGACGAGGCCTCCTTCCACATCGAGAAGGGCAAGGTGCCGGACCTCAGCGGCCTCAGCCTCAAGGCCGCGCTCCAGCGCATCCTGCTGGTGGGCGGCGCGCCGGAAGTGAAGGGCGCGCCCTCCACGGCTTTCGCCGCGAAGGTGAAGAGCCAGAGCCCCGCGCCCGGCACGGACCTGAAGGAAGGCGACACCATCACGATCACCGTGGAGAGCCCGTGAAATTCTCGGAGCTGATCAAAGGCCTCGACATCCACGGCGCGCGCGGCGGCGATCCCGAGATCGTGGACCTGAGCTGCGACAGCCGCGAGATCGGACCCGGGTGGGCCTTCATCGCGCTGAAGGGGGAGAAGGTGGACGGCGCCTCCTTCGCCTCCCAGGTCATCCATCAAGGCGCGTCCGCCGTGGTGAGCGAATCCGCGGTGGAGCTTCCCGAAGGCGTCGCGGGCGCGCGGATGAAGGAAGGCCGCTTCACCATGGGCCGCCTCGCCAAGCGCCTCCATGGCGATCCGGACGAGAAACTCGCCCTCATGGGCGTGACGGGCACCAACGGGAAGACGACGACGACCACGCTCATCCGCCAGCTCCTGCGCGGCGCGGGCATCGGCTGCGGCCTCGTGGGCACGGTGCTCAACGCCGCGGGCGATCTGGAGGAAGAGGCCGTCCGCACGACGCCGGAAAGCCCGAGCTTCTACCGCTGGCTGCGCCGAAGCGTCGAAGCGGGTGACCGCGCCTGCGCGGTGGAGGTGAGCAGCATCGGCCTCGATCTGGGCCGCGTGGCGGGCGCGCGCTTCAAGGTGGGCGTCTTCACCAACCTCACCCAGGACCATCTGGACTTCCACGGCACGATGGAGGCCTACTTCGCGGCGAAGAAGCGGCTGATCGCCCAGTGCGACCACTTTCTCGTGAACGGGGATGATCCTTACGGCGCGGCCTTGCTGGCCGAAGGTTCCTTCACGAGCTACGGCATCGAACGCGCGGCGGACTACCGCGCCGCGGACCTGGACCTCGGCACCACGGGCACGCGCTTCACGCTCTGGACGCCAGCGGGCGCGTGGCCCATCGAAAGCCCGCTGCTGGGCCGCTTCAACGCCTACAACCTGCTGGCGGCCCTCGCGGCCTGCGCCGAGGCGGGTTTCCCCCTGCCTGATCTGCTTCCCGCCGTTGCAGGCCTGCGCGGCGCACCCGGACGCCTGGAGCGCGTGGACTGCGGCCAGCGCTTCGGCGTGATGGTGGACTACGCCCATACCCCGGACGCGCTGGAGAAGTTGCTCATCGAAGGCCGCCGCCTATTGCCGCCCGGCGGGCGGCTCCATGTCCTCTTCGGCTGCGGCGGCGACCGGGACCGGACGAAGCGCCCGCTCATGGCCGCGGCCGTGGCCAAGGGCGCCGATGTGCTCTGGCACACCTCGGACAATCCACGGAACGAAGATCCGGAAAGCATCCTCGACGACGCCGCGCCGGGTATCCCCGAATCGCTGCGCCACGATCCGGCCCGCTACCACCGGAACGCCGACCGCGCGGCCACCGTCCGCGCCGCGCTGTCCGACTGCCGCCCCGGCGACCTGCTCCTGCTGGCGGGCAAGGGTCACGAGCCCTACCAGGAAGTGCAAGGCGTGAAGCATCCCTACAGCGACCGCGCGGCGGTGGAAGCCTTCTTCAAGGAGCGTCCATGAATGAGGAGATTCGAGTCCACGAACGCATCTTCGCCCGCGACCTCGCGGTGCTGGAACGGGAAGTCTCGCTCTATCCCGACGACGCCGCGCTGTGGAAGGAGGTCCCTGGCCAGCCCACGCTTGGCGGCAACCTCGCCCTCCATCTCGCGGGCAACCTGAGGCACTTCATCGGCGCCGTGCTTGGTGGAAGCGGCTATGTCCGCCATCGTGAAGCCGAATTCGAGCAGCGCGGATTGACTCGCGCCAAGGTCGGCGAAGAGATTCGCGTCGCGCGGGCTGAAGTCGCGGCGGCGCTGGAAAAGCTCGACCCACTCCACCTTGGCGCGCCCTTTCCTGAAGCCATCCGTGGCCATCAACTCTCCACGCGCATGGTGCTCGCGCACCTCAGCACCCATCTTTCCTTCCACCTGGGCCAACTCGACTATCACCGCCGCGCCGCTACGGGAGACCGCGCTTCCGCGAATCCGGGCGGTTTCTCCGAATTGATGGACGCCTAGGTGGCCATGCCGTTCTCCCTCGCCGAAGCCGCGTCCCGCGTGAGCGGAGGCGTGCATGGCGATGGCGGCGCGCGGCCAGTTGCCCTCTCCATTGACACCCGCACGATCCAATCCGGCGAGTGCTTCGTCGCGCTGCGGGCGGAGCGGGATGGCCACGCCTTCGCGGCGGCGGCGGTGGAGAAGGGCGCGTCGTGCCTGATGGTGGACCACGCGCTGCCACTGCCCGTGCCTCAACTCATCGTCCCCGACACGCTCGCCGCCATGCAGGCCTGGGGCGCGGCGAGGCTCGCGGAGTCGCGTCCTCGCGCGGTCTTCGGCGTGACGGGCTCCGTGGGCAAGACGAGCACGAAGGAACTGCTCGCGGGCGCCACGGGCGGGTGGAAGACGCCCGGCAATCGCAACAACACCATCGGCCTGCCCCAGGCGCTCGCCACCTACCCCGGCGGCTTCGAGGCCGTGGTGCTGGAAATGGGCATGAGCACGCCGGGCGAGATCCGCCGCCTCACGGAGATCGCGCCACCGGACTTCGGCCTCATCACGAACATCGGGACGGCGCATCTGGAGAACTTCGCCGAAGGGCAGATGGGCATCGCCAAGGCCAAAGGCGAACTCATCGCGGGCCTCCGTCCTGGCGGCGCGTGGGCCTTCCACGAGGACGATGTCTGGTGCCGTTGGGTCGCGGAGCAGCCTTGGGCCGCTCATGCGCTGGCGGTGCCCGTGGGCGGAGATGAATTCGGCGTCGAAGCCGTGACCTCCCTCGGACCGAAGGGGGAGCGTTTCACGCTGCGCACCCCGGACTACAAGCTGCCCGTCGAGTTGCGACTGAGGGGACGGCATCAGGTGGGCAACGCGGCCCTCGCGGCGGTCATCGCCCTGCTCGCGGGATTCGCGCCGGAGGCTGTGGCGCGCGGGCTTGGCTCGGTGGAGCCCGAACCTGGCCGCGGAAGGCTACATGCGCTCAAGGGCGGCGGCTGGTTGCTGGATGAAACCTACAACGCGAGCCCCGACTCCATCGCGGCCTGCGCGGCCGCGATGTTGGAGTTGGAAGGCGGCGAGCCCGTGGCGGTGCTCGGGTCCATGCGGGAGCTCGGACCCGAGGCGGCGGCCCTCCACCGGGCCACGGGCGCGACCCTCAAGGGGCTCGGCTTGAATCGCCTTTGGGCCTTCGGCGACCATGCGAAGGACCTGGCGGAGGGCTTCGGATCCGGAGCCCAGGCCTACCCGGACTTCGAGCCGCTACGGGATGACTCGAGCGGCCTCTCGGCCATCCCATCCGGCGCCCGGATCCTCGTGAAAGGAAGCCGTTTTTGGCGGTCAGAACGGGTTGTGGAGTGGTTGCTCTTGAACACGGGAGTAGACTAGGCGAAAACCTGCACGGGGAGCCTTCATGGCCGAATTCACGCGGGACGATGTCGTCGAGAAGGTGCGCAACCACATCTCGCTGGAATTCGCGGATCTGCGGGGCCTCGACCTGCGCGGCATTGATTTCAGGAAGGCGAATCTCAGCGGCGCGGAGATGAGCGAGACGCGGCTCAACGGCTCCCGCCTCGGCTCCGCGAATCTCCAGAAGACCAAACTCTTCGAGGCGGACCTCACGACGGTGGATCTCTCCGGCGCCAACCTCGCCGGGGCCAATCTCCAAAAGGCGATCATGGTGGGCGCGAACCTCTCCCACGCGTCGCTCCAGGGCGCGACGCTGCGGTTCGCGGATCTCTCCGGCGCGACGCTCGCTCACGCGGACATGACGGGCGCGGATCTAGTGCGCGCCAAGTGTCGCGAAGCGGATTTGCGGGAAGCGATCCTCACCGACGCCGATCTGAGCAGCGCCTTCTTCCGCGGCGCGCTCCTACGCGGCGCGAACCTGGTGGGCGCCAACATCGAAGGCGCGGTGGGCCTCGATCCGACCCTCACCAACGCGACCATGGGCATGCCCATGCTGGACCTGACCCAGCGCGGCGGCCGCCGCCCCGGGCCCGCGACCCTCGGCTACGGCGCGGGCACGGGACCCGAAGGCGCGGGGACGATGTCTGGAAACGGGTCAGGAACCATGTCAGGCACGCCCGGTGGCATCCAGAAGTCGCGCGTGGCGAAAATGCCCAAGCCCTCCAAGTACCACGCCGAGTTGCGGCGCGTGCCTTCGGTGATCTTCACGCCCAACGGCTGGATCCGCGGCGTCTTCCATGTGCCGGTCATGCACGGCTTCCTCGAGCACCTGAACCTCGCGGGGGATTTCTTCAAGCTCACGGATGTGACCTTGCCGGATCTGAAGTTGGATCTGAAGTTCTTCGGCCTGCGCCGCAGCAAGGCGCTCATCGTGCTCCCGGACTGCGACCCCAAGATCCTCGCGCTTCCCCAGATCACCGCGGACTACACCGTGCATCGCGTCTCCTTCCTCATGGAAGGCGGCACCGTCACCGGCAGCCTGGCCATCGAGGAGGACATCCGCCTCTCGGACTACCTCACGAACCACGACCACTTCGTCGTGCTGAAGAACTGCCGCTTCGGCGCCTACGACACGAACCCGGATGAGGACAGCCGCTTCCCCTTCCTTCTCGTGAACACCGCCGGCGTCATCGGCGGCTCGGACGAGAAGCTCGACGGCTGACTAG
>CAYYJN010000020.1:28794-33520 GCA_964472275.1 uncultured Solibacteraceae bacterium | reverse complement strand
CGCTGAGGTCCGTCCTTGCCAGCGCCGCCATCGGCGGGCATCCTAAAGGATCGGGCACCCGTAGCTCAGCTGGATAGAGCGACAGCCTCCGAAGCTGTAGGTCGCACGTTCGAATCGTGTCGGGTGCACCACTAAGGCCACGAAGGGTCGGCGAGACTTGCGATGCCTCACAGCTCGCAGGAGCGCCGATTCGAAGGTGCGAGTGGGGCTGCGGAGACAGTCCAGTGGACTGTCGGGAGCGGGACCAGGGGATGGCGAAGCCAGACCCCGTTCGAATCGCGACGGCATGGGTCGAGCTGCCGAGTCCGGGGCGTGTCGCCCGTTCCCTCCGGCTATCGGACAGCGCACCGCGCTGTCCTCCCAGTCGCCTTCGGCTCCTGGAGCCGGAGCCTCCGTGTCGGGTGCACCACTAAAGCCATGAAGGAGCCGAGAGGCCCGCATTCCTGTTCGGCTCGCAGGAGCGGCGATTCGAAGGTGCGAGTGGGACTGTCGGGAGCGGGACCAGGGGATGGCGAAGCCAGACCCCGTTCGAATCGCGACGGCATGGGTCGAGCTGCCGAGTCCGGGGCGTGTCGCCCGTTCCCTCCGGCTATCGGACAGCGCACCGCGCTGTCCTCCCAGTCGCCTTCGGCTCCTGGAGCCGGAGCCTCCGTGTCGGGTGCACCAATCGTCCAGGCCCTCACTGTGATGGGGGCCTTTTCGTTGAGAGCGGCTCCGATCAGGGAAGACTCGACCGTCCGACCCCTGGGCTGGCGAGCTTCAGAAAGAGGCCACGACCCCGATCTGAAGCGTGTTGTAGGAGAGCTTGCGGTAGCTGGAGAGGGTCATGCGGCTTTCCGCGCTGAAATGGCGGGAGAAGGTGAAGCCCAGCCCAGCGTCGAAGGCCGGCTCGTTGGAGGTGCTGGTGTCGTCCACGGTGTAGACGCGGGTGCCGCTGAGTTGGTCCCGGGTCGTGTAGGTGCCGTAGCTCTCCACCCGCCAGGCCTTGAGGTGGAGGCCGGAGAAGAGGTAGAGCCCGGCTTCAGGACCGCCGGGACGGAAGAGGCAATCGGCGCCGAAGGACCAGGCGTTCCACTTGGCGTTCTCGTAGCCGCGGTCGAAGTAGCGGGTGGAGCGGTAGGAGTAAGTGTTGGATTGCACCGGGAAGAGTTCGTAGGACACGCGGGGGCGCAGGGCCAGCCGCCTGGTGAGGGGCACCGTCAGGGAAAGGCCTGCCTCCAGTCCCGGGGTGGAGCCCACCTCCGAACGGAAGTCGCCTTGGGCGGAAGCCATTCCCAGATGGAGGTTGTAGGCGAGCGGTCCTTGGGCCGCGAGAGGCAGGGCGAGAAGGGCGGCGAGGAGGGCGAGGCGCATCAGGATTCCGTGGGCTGGAGCAGGGGCATGACGGCCTCCACGACCACAGGCTTGCCGGTGCGGGTGCGAAGCGCGGTGACGATGGTCTGGATGTTGGCGACCACCTGCGCGATGGGCACGCCCTGGTGGAGGTCGTTGTTGCCGATCATGAGGAAGTAGCAGTCAATGTCCGGCCGGATGATGTCGTCGAGGCGGTTGAGGACATCCTGGGTGGTGTCCCCATCCACCCCATCGTTGTAGGCCTGGATGCCCAGCAGGTCGTTCCAGGTGGCGTCCGCGCCGCTTGGTTCCTTCACCACATAGCAGCGGTAGGTGATGGAATCTCCCACCATGTCCACGCAGGTGAGGTGGTTCGCCTTGATGTAGGGGACCAGCACCCGGTCCGCCCAGCGCAGGTAGCCCAGTTCGGAGAGGTGCTCGCCGTCCGGCTCGTAGAAGAAGATCAGCGGCTTCCCGTTGCTCCCGACCAGGATGGAGTAGGTGTCCAGGAACTGGGCGCCCCAGGATGGGGCCTGAGTGGCGAGCGCCGCGTTCAGGGCCCGGATCTCGATGTTGTTGGTGTCCCCCACCTCTCCTTGTCCGCAGGAGAGAGAAAAGGCGAGGCTGAGTGCGAGCAAGGGGCGGGCAAGGCGCAAGGGCGGGTCTTTGTGAGAGGGTTCAAGATTCTAAGGAGGAAGACCCAGGATTCCAGAATTCGGTTGGGAGCGCCAAGCCATGCCCTTGACGGGCCTCATTTCGCGAGGCAGATTGAGGACTAAACGGAGGCCCCCCTTGGACCGTGAACTGCTCAAAGGAAGCACCCCTCTGCTGTTGCTGTCCCTGCTTTCCGAAGGGCCCATGTACGGATACCAGATCATCGAGACGGTCCGCGCCCGAACGGAGGGGTCCTACACCCTGAAGGAGGGGGCTCTGTATCCCGCGCTCCACAAGCTGGAGGCGGCGGAATTCATCAGCTCCTACTGGGAGACCCAGCCCAACGGGCGGGAACGGCGCTACTACGCCATCCAAGCGGCCGGGACCGCTTTCCTGGAAGCCAAGAAGCGCGAGTGGAAGCAGTTCGTGGACATGGTCCAGGGTTTCGTCGGTCCCCGGGGGTGAGCGTGTCCTTGATGGCGGCCTATCTGGCGGAAGTGGAGCGCGGACTTTCCGCGCTGCCCCGCCGTCGTCGCCGCGAGCTGATCCGGGAGCTGGAGGCGAATCTCCTGGATGAGGCCGAAAGCGCCGGGCTCGTGAGCGAAGAGGCCATGGCGACCGTGCTCGCCGCGAAGGAGCCCCCTTCCGACATCGCGCGCGAGCTGTTGGCCGCGGAGGCCGACAATTCCCGCCATCGGCGTCACACCAAGCTGGTGGCCGGTGGCGCGGTGGGCTTGGCGACCGGGGGCTACCTTCTGATTCTGGGCCTGCTGCTCAACCGGCCGTGGCGCTTCAGCCTCTCTTTCGGGCTCGCGATGGGTCTCGCGGTAGGCGTCGGGATCTTCTGGAGCCGTTCCCGGTGGCAGCGCTTCAATCCGCTCTCGCGCTATCTCCTCGCCATGGGCCTCGGAACCCTCCTCGCGATCCCTTTGGGCTTCATCCTCGGGAAGAGCTTCCTCTGGACTTGGCTCAGTTACGGCACCTTCGCGGGTTACCTGCTGGAACGCTTCCAGTCCCATCGGCGGGCCTGGGCCTGGTTCCAGGACAACCTGATCTTCACGGCCATCCTCTTCGCCCTGTCCACGATCTGGTTCAAGAGTTGGTTCCTGGAATGGAGCGATTGGCAGTTCGTCTTGCGGTCCATGCTCTTCAATTTCGTCATCCAGACCGGCGTCTGGGGCGGGCTGCACTTGCACCGGCTGCTGGACGGCCACTGGTTGCTGAAGCCCACCCGGGCCTGAGTCCGTTCCTGAAACTTCCTTGTCGGGGAAGACCGTCCGGGATAAACTAGCCCTCTTATGAGGCGGATGCGCCGCGTGCCTTCCTGGCATCCGGTCGGTCCCCCAAGGAGCCAACGATGAAGCCTGAGATGCACCCCCAGCTGCACGAAGTGACCGTCCACTGCCAGTGCGGCAATGAGTTCAAGACCCGCTCCGTCAAGCAGGAGCTGCGCGTCGAAATCTGCTCCGCCTGCCATCCTTTCTGGACCGGCAAGCAGAAGCTGCTGGACACCGCCGGCCGCGTGGAGAAGTTCAACCGCAAGTACGCCAAGAAGGAAGAGGCGGCTCCCGCCGTCGAAGCCACGCCCGAAGCGTAGATTCCGCATTCCCAAGGACGAGTCGGGCGACCGGCTCGTCCTTTTTCTTTGCGCCAGCGTGTGGACCTCGTCGAGGTGACCGATGCACGACCAGCTTGAAGCGATCCAGGCCCGGTTCCAGGAGGTGGAAGCCCAGCTCCAGGATCCGTCCATCGTCACGGACGCGAAGAAGCTCCGGGACCTGACCAAGCTGCGGGCGGAGCTGGAACCGGTGGTGGAGGCCTTCTCCCGCCAGCGCGTGTTCCAGAAGCAACTGGAGGAGGCCGAGGCCATCCTCGCCGACAAGGCCATGGACAAGGACCTGCGGGACATGGCGGAGCTGGAGATCCCCGATCTCAAGCAGGCCCTTCTCTCGGGCGAGGCGGAGCTGCGCACGCTGCTCATCCCGAAAGACCCCAACGACGCCAAGAGCATCATCCTGGAAGTCCGCGCCGGCACGGGCGGCGAGGAGGCCGCGCTCTTCGCGGCGGAGATCTTCCGCATGTACACGCGTTTCGCCGAGCGCAAGGGCTTCAAGGTCTCCGTGCTGGATGAAAGCGAAGCCGAGCAGGGCGGACTCAAGGAAGTCATCGCCATGATCGAGGGCGACGGGGCCTACTCTCACTTCCGCTTCGAGTCCGGCGTCCACCGCGTGCAGCGCGTGCCCAAGACCGAGACCCAAGGCCGCATCCACACCAGCGCCTGCACCGTCGCCGTCATGCCCGAAGCGGAAGAGGTGGACATCGAGGTCCGCAAGGAGGACCTGCGCATTGACACCTTCTGCTCCGGAGGCAAGGGCGGGCAGAGCGTGAACACGACCTATTCCGCCGTGCGCCTCACCCACCTCCCGACGAACACCGTCGTGAGCTGCCAGGACGAGCGCAGCCAGCTCAAGAACATGGCGAAGGCGATGACCGTGCTCAAGTCGCGCCTGCTGCAGAAGGCCCAGGAGGAAGCCGACGCGGCCAACGCGTCTCTCCGCAAAGCCCAGGTGGGTTCCGGCGATCGCAGCGAGAAGGTGCGCACCTACAACTTCCCCCAAGGGCGCGTGACGGATCACCGCGTCGGCGTGACCATCCATCAAATTGACGCCTTCATGGGCGGCGCCATCGAGCCGATCCTCGAACCGCTGCGCGCCGCCTTCGAAGCCGAACGCCTGAAGCA
>CAYYJN010000020.1:0-28694 GCA_964472275.1 uncultured Solibacteraceae bacterium | reverse complement strand
ATGACGGTGTCGGCGGTGCCCGCGGCGACGGCGGTGCCCGCGGCGGCGCCGATGGCGGCTCCGCCCAGGGCGTGGTCGTTCTTGTTGTTCTTGTCGGAGAGGATGCCCACGAGGGCGCCCAGCGCCGCGCCGCCGCCGATGAACTTGGCGTTGCGCTCGCCCTTGGGGGTGCCGGTGACGGCATGGGTGTCGCTGTCCACGCCGTTGTCGCCGATGGCGGTCACCTTGATGGCGAGCACGCCCTTGCCGCTGCTGAGGCGGCCCGCGGGCACACTCTGGCTCACGACGCCCTTCACGGCGGTGCCCGCGGCCCAGACGGTCGTGCCGTTCACGACCACCGGCTCGGCCAGGGTTCCGCTCCAGTTGTCACCGGCCTGCTGCTTGTCCGTGGCGAGGCCTTCCGCCAGCTTCACGGAGAAGGCGGTGTCGGTGGGGACGGTGACGGAGACCGCCTTCACATCCTTGGCGGAGGCGAGCTGAGTGGCTTCCTTCTTCGCGGCGGCGGCGCGGTGCTTGGCGTCCGCCAACTGCTTCTCCAGGGCCTTGATGCGGTTGGCTTCCAGGGTCTTGCTCGTCTCGGCGTCATCGGTGGAGACGGTCTTGCCGGCTTTGGCGTCCGCCAGCTCCTGCTGGAGTTCGGCCACGCGGGATTGCTCCTGCTGGGCGGCCTGATCGGCGAGCTTGGCGGCCTCGCTTTCGCGGTTGCAGGCGACGGTTCCGGCGAGGGTCAGGGTCAAAGCGGCGGGAAGGGTGAGGGTGCGCCAGTTCATGGGGACTCCTTCGGGAGAGGTGGGCCTATTAGTCTAGGTGCTGGGAGCGCATCCCTGGTCACCGGAAAATGAACCCCCCTGATCCCAACCCCTTGGACCCGAGGGAAGCCTCGGTCCTCAAAACCCTCATCGAGGCCTACCTGGAGGCCGGGGAGCCCGTGGGCTCGCGGCTTCTCGCCAAGCGCTACCCGGAGGCGCTCTCCAGCGCCACCATCCGCAATGTGCTGGCGGATCTTGAGGAAGGCCAGCTCGTGAGCCAGCCCCACGCGAGCGCGGGCCGCGTGCCCACCGAACGCGCCTACCGCTACTATGTGGACCGCTGGATCGGCGCCCGCGGCGCGAGGGCTGAAGCGCAAGCCACCGACCCCCGGCTTGAAGGGGCCTTGCGAGGCTTGGAGCTGGACCCGGAAAGCTGGGCGCGTCAGGCGGGGCGCGTGCTTTCGGAAGTGCTTCAGGGCGTCTGCCTGGCTCTGCCCATCGGCCTCGCCCAGAGCCGCTTGGCGCGGCTGGAATTCGTGCCCCTGCCGCCGGGGCGCGCCGTTGCCGTGTGGGTGGGCGCCGCCGGTGAAGTGGAGCACCGCGTCCTCGAAGTGCCGCCGGGTCTCACTTCCGCGCAGTTGGTGGAGCTGGGCAATTTCGCGTCAGCGCGCTTTCAGGGACTCACGCTGCCGGAGCTTCAAGGAAGGCTTCTCGCGGAGCTCCAGTCGGGTGTTGAAGAGGGGCGTCAACTGGCCGCCCGGCTTCAGCAGATGGCCGCGAAGTGGACCGAGCATGGAGAAGGCCCGCCGGTGCTCGTGTCCGGCGTGGGCCAACTCGGGCACCTGCCGGAGTTCGAGGATGTGGAGCGGTTCCGGGGCATGGTCGCGGCCTTCGAGGAGCAGGAGCTGCTGGCGCGCCTCCTCAACGCCTTCGCCGAGCAGGCGCGGTCCGAGGTCAAGCTCATCCTCGGCTCTGAGAACCCCTTCCTGGCGGACTTCCCCTTGGCGACCTTGGTCCGCACCGTCCGGCTCGGACCGGCGGGCTTCGTCACTTTCGCGCTGGTGGGCCCCCTGCGCATGGATTATCCGAGGGCGCTCGCGGGCCTCGACTGGCTAGGCCGGGAATTGGACCGCCGCCGGGGTTAGCTTTCAAGGCGTTCAAATGGGCTCCTATATATACTTGGGGGCATGAACCCCGAGACCCCCCACCCGGCGGGATTGCCGCCCGAGGATCCCTTTCCCGCTGAACCCCAGGAAGGCGCCGAGGTCGTGGATTTCGACAGCGACGCCATGGATCTCCAGGCGCTCGCGGACGCCGCCGCCGCCGCCGAGGAAGCCCGGGTCAAGGCCTCGAAGGCCGCGCAGTCCGCGGGCCAAGCCTCCGCCGAAGCGCAGAAGCAGCTCGAAGAACTGGTGAAGCGGGAAGCGGAGCTGATCGAGCAGCAGAAACGCCTGGCTGCGGACTTCAACAATTTCCGCGGCCGCGTCCAGCGCGACACGCAGATGGCGGTGGACCAGGCGGAGAAGCGGATCTTCGGCGACCTGCTGCCCGCGCTGGACAACTTTGATCGCGCGCTGGAGGCGTCGTACCCGGATCTGGTCGCCTTCCGGGATGGGGTGGATCTCATCCGCAAGCAGTTCATGGATGCCCTGCGCCGCCTCGGCGTGGAGCCCATCGCCCTCGCCGTGGGCGATCCCTTCGACGCGCTGCACGCCGAAGCGCTCACGACGCTGGAAAACCCCGCGTTGCCCGATGGCGTCGTGGCGGCCGTCTATGAAAAGGGCTTCAACCTGCGCGGCCAGCTCCTCCGGCCCGCCCGGGTGGTGGTGAACCGCCGGAACCTGGAACCGCCCGACCCCTATCACACGCAGGAAGTTCCCGCGGCGCCCGACGGCCCCGCGGATGGCCCGGTGAACTGATCCGCACTCCTCTGGAGCATCCATGGCAGGCAAGCTCATCGGCATTGATCTCGGGACCACCAACAGCTGCGTGTGTGTGCTGGAGAGTGGCGACCCGCGGGTCATCCCCAATCGCGAGGGCAGCCGCACCACGCCCTCCACGGTGGCCTTCACCGACAAGGGCGATGTCCTCGTCGGCTACATCGCCAAGCGCCAGGCGGTGACGAACCCGCAGCGCACGCTCTTCGCCATCAAGCGCCTCATCGGCCAGCGCTTCGACGCGCCCCGGGTGCAGGAGGCGAAGAACCGGCTGCCCTTCCCCGTGGTGGGCGCGCCCAATGGCGACGCCTGGGTGCGGGTGGGCGAACGCGACTACGCGCCGCCGGAACTCTCCGCCATCGTGCTCCGCAACCTCAAGCAGGCGGCGGAAGCCTTCCTCCACGAAGAGGTGACGGACGCGGTGGTGACCGTGCCCGCCTACTTCGACGACGCCCAGCGCCAGGCCACCAAGGACGCGGGCCGCATCGCGGGCCTCAACATCGAGCGCATCGTCAACGAGCCCACCGCCGCCGCGCTGGCCTACGGCTTCAACAAGCCGGGCATCAAGCAGACGCTGGCCATCTACGACCTCGGCGGCGGCACCTTCGACTTCACGCTGATGGAGATGAACGACGGCGTCTTCGAGGTGCTGGCCACCAGCGGCGACACCTTCCTGGGCGGCGAGGACTTCGACCAGGCCATCCTGCTCATGCTCGTGAAGCAGTTCCACGAAAAGACCGGCATGGACCTCACCGGCGACCGCATGGCCCTTCAGCGCCTCAAGGAGGCCAGCGAAAAGGCCAAGTGCGAGCTGTCCACCCTGGACAAGGTGGACATCCGCCTCCCCTTCATCGCGCAGGGGCCGAGCGGCCCGCTGCACCTGGAGGCGAGCCTCACCCGCGACGAGCTGGAGCAGATGGTGGGCGACCTCGTGGAGCTCACCCTCATCCCCATCAAGGACGCGCTGGAGCAGGCGGGCAAGAAGCCGAAGGATGTGGACGAGGTCATCCTCGTCGGCGGCCAGACGCGCATGCCGCTCGTGCAGAAGTGCGTGAAGGACTTCTTCGGCCGCGAACCCAACCGCACCATCAATCCCGATGAGGTAGTCGCCGCGGGCGCGGCCATCCAGGGCGCGGTGCTGAAGGGCGATGTGAAGGACCTGGTGCTGCTCGATGTGATGCCACTCTCGCTTGGCATCGAGACCCAGGGCGGCGGGTTCGTGAAGATCATTCCGCGTAACAGCACGATCCCGCTCCGGGACGCGCGGGTGTTCACCACCGTCACGGACAACCAGAGCCGCGTGGAGATCCATGTGCTCCAGGGCGAGCGCGAGCTGGCCGAGCACAACAAGAGCCTGGGCCGCTTCGACCTCATCAACCTGCCGCCGCTGCCCAAGGGCGTGCCGCAGATCGAGGTCGCCTTCGACATTGACTCCAACGGCATCGTCCGCGTCTCCGCCAAGGATCTGATGACGGGCTTGGAGCAGGGCATGAGCATCCGACCCAGCTCGGGCCTTTCGGAGCTGGAGATCCAGCGCATGGTGCGCGAGGCCGAGGCCAACATCGAGGCGGACGAGAAGCGCCGGGACGAGCTGAAGTACATCGCCTCCGCCGAAGGCCTGATCTTCTCCTGCGACAAGAGCTTCGCCGAATGCGGCAAGTACCTGAACGAGGAGCAGCAGCTCTTCATCCGGGAAACCCTGGGCCGGGCCCGGCAGGCGGTGGGCGCCAAGGACAAGACCGCGCTCCAGGCCTGCGAGGCCGACCTGCTGGAGACCCAGAACCTCCTCACGGAAGCCGTCCTGGCCGCTAGCGAAGCCATGATGAAGGCCATGGACGAAGAAGGCGGGATGCCCAGCTGAGGACGGCCTTGAGGTCGCGGGCCCGCGGCCCGCGCCAAAGTGAGTCTCCGGGCTCCAGTCTCCAGCCTTCCGCCTGTAAACTGATCGGATGAAGCGGGATTACTACGAGGTTCTGGGCATCGCCCGGGACGCGAGCACGGACGAGATCAAGAAGGCCTACCGCAAGCTCGCCATGGAGCTGCACCCGGATCGCAATCCGGGGAACAAGGAGGCCGAAGAGAGCTTCAAGGAGGCCGCCGAGGCCTACAGCGTGCTGTCCGACGCGGACAAGCGCCGGGCCTACGACCAGTACGGCCACGCGGGGCCGGGCATGGGCGGAGGTCAATCCTTCCAATTCGACCCGGGCCAGTTCGCGGGCTTCGAAGACATCCTCGGCAGCTTCTTCGGGGATTTCTTCGGCGGGTCCCGCCGCTCTTCCTCGCGCGGCGAACGCGGCTCGGATCTCCAGTACAACCTCAAGCTCTCCTTCAAGGACGCGGTCTTCGGCAAGGACGCCTACGAGCTGGAATTCCCGCGCCTGGATGGGTGCGGCACCTGCAAAGGCAGCGGCGCCGCGCCGGGCACGGGCGCGGAGACCTGCGGCCAATGCGGCGGACGCGGCCAAGTGGCGGCGCGCCAGGGCTTTTTCCAGATGGTCGTGCCCTGCCCCAAGTGCGGCGGGCGCGGCAAGCTGATCCCGAATCCCTGCAAGACCTGCCACGGCGAGGGCCGCGCGCGCGCGACGGCGAAGGTGAAGTTCAACATTCCCGCGGGCGTGGACCGCGGCAACCGGCTCAAGCTGCGCGGGCAGGGCGAGGCGGGCCGCTTCGGCGGCGAGGCCGGCGATCTCCTCGTCGTCTTCGATGTGGAGCCCGACCCTCGCTACCAGCGCGAGGGCGACGACCTCCATCAGATGCTCGATGTGCCCTGGACCACGCTGGCCCTGGGCGGGAGCGTGACGGTGGAGACGCTCTACGGCCCGGACACGGTGAAAATCCCATCCGGCACACCCAGCGGCGAGATCCTGCGCCGTCCCAATTCCGGCGTGCCCAGCCTCCAGTCCAAAGGCCGCCGCGGCGACCTCTACCTGCACTTGCGCGCCGCCGTGCCGAAGAAGCTCACCGCCGAGCAGCGGGAAGCCGTGGAGCGCGTGCGGGAGAGTTTCGAAGGCGAAGCCGTCGGCGTCGCGGCGGAAGAGAAGGGCGGCTTCTTCCAGAGCCTCGGGAAGAAGGGCAAGAAGCGGAAATAGGGCTTTCGGCTTTTGGCCTTGGGCTCTTGCTGGGCGAGGTGCGCTTGGGGCGAGTCGCGATCCAGGCGAGGAATGGCTCGATCAAGGGCCCAACGCGGACATGGGTCGGCGCGAGCAAAAGCCCGAAGCCAAAGGCCGAAAGCCCCAGCCTACTCCGCCATCACCACCCGGTGCCTGCCTTCGGCTTTGGCGCGCATGAGGCGTGAAAGAGACATTGACCTTCTGAAATCTTCATGCTTTCATTTTCTTAATATTTGTATCAATCGCGTGAAACGGACCAACCACTCTGGAGGCGTTGTGAGGCTGCTGAACTTGGCATTCGTTTCCCTGACGCTCGCTTGCGCTAGCCCCGCGATTCTCACCGCTGGGACAGCGGGCGGAGGCATTCGCCATCCATCGAATGACGGATGCGGCGTTTGGGAGTTTGACCTATCGACAGATTCCTGGCGTTGCATGGACACTGCGCCGGGAGGAGCGCATCAACCTGGAGATCTGTGGTGCTCTGGGGCTGCTTCTGAGCACCCCGGATTCACGGCGAAAGTCAAATTCGTTCGGCAAGCACTTCAGCGAAGCGAATGTTCTGCTTGGCTGTATGACCAAAATGGGCAAGAGGCTCCGGAAGGTGGCTATCTTGGTGAAGGCGATTGCGACATGTTGTGCGATCGGGTCATTGCAAAATGATTCACTCCTTATGTAGGAAATCAATTGAGAGTGCCATGGCGAGTTGGAATAAGTGGTTAATCACGGTCCTGGTCGGCTTCATTTCCATGGAAGCTGCGGGGCAGAGCAGAACCCTATGGAGTCAGGAGAAAGAAATTCAAATTTCCCCAAATCAGGTGGTGGTGATCGAGCTGACTGACCAAGCGAGTCCCCTGAAAATTCAATTGCCACCGGCGTGCCTCTGGGTCTCTTGGAGGCAAGGCGACTTGTACTGCTTGGTAGACGGGGATGACGGGAATCAGGCTGCACGAAAGATTGTTAAGAGGGAACCTGATGGGACATGGCAGACCTTTGCAACCATTCCCAAAGGGCTTGAATCTGTTCGTGCTGCGCTACCGACGAGTGACGGTGGGGTGTTCCTTGTGCCCAAATTCGGCTTGTTTACTTTTGGCAATCAGATTGCCGCACCATTCGTAAAGCTCAGTCAAGATCCCAAAGGAGCTTGGACAATCGCAAAACCCATTGGCCTTGAATGGGGCGTGCTTCGGCGAGAGACCCTGCCCAACGGGAAAGATCACTACACGAACTTTGGTAAATACCTATTTACTTTCAGTGCTGCTATCGAGGCTCCTGATCTGGGAGACCGACTTTTCGAGTTGCCGCAGGGATGGGCTTTCCTTGATCGCCATCACGGGTTCGTATGGGTTTTTGGAGAAGATGGGGACTTGAAGTCCAGGGTCTCCCTATTTGACGACCTAAAGGATGAAGAGTTGGATCATGAACCGATCGCGAGCTTTCCTGTCGGGGTTCTAGGGTGTGAAAGTGCGCCCGATGGACACCTCCTCATAGCTGGAAGATCTGATGCAGCCTTCTATTTTTCAAGAAAGGTGCGACCGGTCCTCGTAAATGGGAGGGTGACTCCGTCAAGCGTTGGGCAAGATGACATTGCTGAAAGGGAGTTCCCGGAAATTCAATGGTGGGATGTTGATACAAAATCGGGGCAAGCACACCGCATCCCAACGCCCGAGGGATTACCTTCGAAAATTCCGATCGGTGCGACTCGACAGAATTGGATATTGCACTTTCGGGTTGATTCAAATGGCGCCCCTCACCCAGAGAAGATCACCAAGGAGTCGGTGAGTTAGTCCCAGCCTGCCATCACCACCCGGTGCTTGCCTTCGGCTTTGGCGCGCATGAGGGCCTGGTCGGCGGCCTTCATGAGGGATTCGGCGCCTTCGGAATGATCGGGGTAGCAGGCGATGCCGAGGCTGAGGGAGATGGGCACCCACTCGCCTTCGATGAGGACCGGCGCGTCCGAGATCATGTCCAGCAGGCGCTGGCCGAACTTCATCGCGCCGCCGGGCAGCGTGCGGGGCATGAGGATGCAAAACTCGTCGCCGCCGTAGCGGTAGAGCCGGTCGTGGGCGCGGCAGATGCGCTGGGCGCCGCTCGCGACGGTTTGGAGGACGAGGCTCCCGGCCATGTGCCCGTGCACCGTGTTCAGCGCCTTCAGGTTGTCCACATCGAAGAAGATCACGCAGAGCGATTCGTCCGCGACGGCGGCCTGGCGCACGAGGCGCGGCAGGTCCACCTCAAGGCAACGGCGATTCTGCGCCACCGTGAGGTCGTCCTTGAAGCTGAGGAGGCGGCTCTCTTCCAGGCGCCAGGCGTTGAGCATCAAGGGCTCGGCGGCGCGGGTCCAGGACAGGAATTGATCGGGCGAGGTGCGCGGCAGGCGCAGGCGCAGCAGCCCCATCTGCTCCCGTGCGCCGAGGAGCCAGCCTTCGCCCTTGGAAGCGAGGTCGAGCGCCTCGCGCCGGGGCAGGGGCGCTTCGGGGAAGGTGCCGTCGCCAGCCCGTTGGTAGAAGGTGTCCTCGCGGCGGATCCAGATGGCGCCGCCTTGGGCCTGGGAGAGTTCGATGGAGCGCGCGAGCATCAGGCGCAGCAACTCGTCGAGGCTCGCCTCCTGGAGCATGCGGCGCAGCCAGCCTTCTTCGCCGAGATCCCGCTGGCGCAGGCGTTCGAGCGCGGTGCGCACGGGCGAGAGATCCTCGCTTCGCCGCAGCACCCAGCCCGGTCGCAGGGCGAGCACGGCGCTGGCTTCTTCCGCGGTGGCGTCCTCCACCCACCAGACGATTTCGCGGGCGAGTTCGGGCAGGCGCGCCGGGTCCGGCCTGGGCGCGACCACGATCGCGGGGCCGTCGCCGAGCTGCTCCACCGGGTCGTAGCCCCACTCCTTCAACGCCATGCGCAGCGCGCCGGCGATGCCGGCCTCGTCGAACCAATGGATCTGACGCAGCACGGATTGAGATTAGCCGAGAGCCGCGTCGAGCCGCGCGGCCAAACGGTCCAGATGGGCGGCGAGCGGGTCGAGGTTCGCCCGCTGGTCCTTCTGGCTCCGCTCCGCGCGGACCCAGCGCTTGAGCAACACGAGGGATTGGGGATCGCGGACGCCGAGGCGCTTGGCGGTCTGGAGCAGCTTCTGAGCGAGGCGATTGCGCTCCGGGCCTTCCGCCGCCTTGAGCTGGCCGCAGAGATCCAGCGCGCCCCGGGCGATTTCCAGATCGTGGCGGATGAGCGGCGCGCGCGCGTTGATGCGCAGCAGCAGCAACTCCAGGAAGCGGAGCAGCTCGGCGACGAGATCCGTGCCGTCCACCAGGGCCTGGCGCACATCGGCGGGGCCGTCCAGGGTGCGAGCGAGAAGCTGGATGAGCCGGTCCGCCTCTTCCCGGTCCGCCGGACGGATGAGCGGGAATTCCGGGCTGCGGCGGAAAGCCGAGGCCTGCTGCTGGCCCTGGGCGAGGCCCAGCGCGAGGCGCGGCCAGTCCTGGAGTTCCAGGTGCAGTTGGAGCTGATTCTGGAGCGGCGTGAGGCTTTCGTAGAGCCGGTGCAGGCGCTGGCGCAAGCGGTCGCCTTCTTCGGCGAGGCTCACGGATTCCGGATAGAGCCGCTGGCGAAGTTCGGGGCTGAAGACGCCGACCAGATCGCCCACCTGATTCCGTTGATGGGCCAGGAGCAGGCCCCGCAGGTTGTCGAGGCCCACCGCCAGCTGATCCGTGTCCGGGGCCGCGAGGGCCTGCTGGAGAAGGGCGCGGACGGTGCTCTGATCCTGGCGCTGGGCGAGGGCCGCCTGACGGAAGAGGCCGCGCAGCTTTTGGGATTCGGGACCGGGCTTGAGGCCCGCGAGCGCGTCCTGGGCGTAGGTGCGATCGGCCATGCGGCCCAGCTCGCCTTCCACCACGAGGAAGGGCGCGACGGCTGCGTAGCGGGCTTCCTCCGTCGCGTGAGTGAAGGGGCCGAGACCTTCCAGCAGGCCCATGACCGCCAGGTGGCCGCCCAGGGAGCGCGCCAGAAGGCGGAAGGCGGCCGGGTCGTCCTTGCGGATGTGCTGAAGCAGCTTGCGGACTTCCCGGGGCAGGACGCGCTGGAGATCCTTCGCCTCCACCCGGGGCAACTGCCAGCCCAGGTGGTTCCAAAGCCACTGGAGGCTGCCGTGGATCTGGGCCACCGCCGGCCAGTGGATGCCCGCCTCCATGCCCTTTTCGAGCGGGCGGCGCAGCGACAGGCGCAGGTTGGAGACCACATGCTCCACCAGGAGCAGCGGCTCGACCTTGCGGCGGGTTTCGAGCGGCACGGCGGATTCCAGGAGATCGGCCAGTTTCCGCAAGGCTTCCTCGGGGCGGCCTTCGGCGTTCCGCAGATTCCGGTTCAGCGTCTTGAGCTGGGAGTGGAGCCGTCCCGCGAGCGTGGACCCGTCTTCGAGATCCTGGAGCGCGGCGGCCACTTCGCGGAAATCCTCGCCGTGATCCGTGAGGAAGGCCGCCCAGTCACGGCGCAGGGGCAGGCCTTCGCCGCTGCCGGCCGAAAGGGCCAGGGCTCGAAGGGAGGCCACCAGATCCAGCGCCTGGCCCACCCAGGGCGCGGTGCCCGGCTCCTGGAGCAGGTCCCGGTGGCAGTCCTTGGCCTGGCGGCCGAGCCGGGCGAGGCTGTGCTCGATCACGAGGCCCATGGAGGCGCGGGCGTCCCCCATGCGGCGCGGATTGAACTGGGAGAGGAAAGCGAGGAACAGCCCGAGGCCCCGGCGCAGGTCCACGAGGGAACGGGTGCTGGGCGGTTCGGGGGGTCCCCCTTGCGCGTCCAGGAGCGGATCCAGCTCCCCGGCTTGGAGAATCTCCTCCAGGAGGACGAGGTCTTCCTTGGACAGACCCTTCTCCTGGACCAGCTGGCGGGCCCGATCCAGACGGGGGGACGGGGTGCTCGGGGAGGACATGGGTCCAGCTTACCTCCGGGGGGTGGGTGGGAAGATTGCGAGCTTGCGACTAAACTGGTGATACCATCCCGACACCCAACCGGAGGACGCCTTGGTCACCAAGCTGGGCGAATTGCTCGTCAAAGCCAAGTTGATCTCGCAAGAGCAACTTGAAGAGGCCATGGTGGCCCAGCGCCGCGAAGGCGGCAAGCTGGGCGGCATCGTCGTCCGCCTGGGCTTCTGCACCGACCAGGACATCGTCAGCTTCCTCGGCATGCAGTATGGCGTCCCGGCGGCGGACCTGGAGCAATGGCCGCCCATCGAGGCCACGGTGATCGCGTTGATCCCCGCTGAGTTGGCGAACCGCCACAAGGTGCTGCCGCTCCAACGCACGGGCAATGTGCTCACCCTCGCCATGGCGGACCCGACGGACATCTTCGCCATGGACGATGTGCGGTTCCACACGGGCTACAATGTGGACCCGGTGGTGAGCAGCGAGATGGGCCTGCTCCGCGCCATCGAGAAGTACTACGGCGGCTCCAGCCAGGTGGAGCTGCATAGCAAGGCCGGCCGGGCCGCCGCCGCGCCCGCCCAGGAGGCCGCCGCCGCGCAGCCCCAATCCAGCGGCGTGCAGATGAACGAGATCAACATTGACCTCGGCGCCCTCCAGGACGAGCTGGAATCCCACGCGGACTTCGAGGAGATCGGCGACTACGAGGGCGAGAGCGTCAACCTCAACGAGTTGACGAAGGCGGGCGAGGACGCGCCCATCATCAAGCTCGCGAACATGGTGCTCATTGACGCCATCAAGCGCGGCGCCTCGGACATCCACATCGAGCCCTACGAGAAGGAATACCGGATCCGGTACCGCATCGACGGCCTGCTCCAGGAAGTGATGCGCCCCAAGCTCTCGCTCAGGGACGCGCTCACGAGCCGCATCAAGATCCTCAGCAAGCTAAACATCGCGGAGAAGCGCCTGCCCCAGGACGGCCGCATCAAGCTGCGCGTGAGCCTCAGCGGCAAGCAGAAGGTCATTGACTACCGCGTGTCCATCCTGCCCTGCCTCTTCGGCGAGAAGATCGTCTGCCGACTCCTCGATTCCGAAAAGCTGATGCTGGACCTGACGAAGCTGGGCTTCGAGGAAGAGAGCCTCACCCGCTGGGACCGGGCCATCTCCAAGCCCTTCGGCATGGTGCTGGTGACGGGTCCGACGGGGTCGGGCAAGACGAACACCCTCTACTCGTCCATCGCCAAACTGAACACGCCGGATGTCAACATCATGACGGCGGAGGATCCGGTCGAGTTCAACTTCGCTGGCATCAATCAGGTGCAGATGAAAGAGCAGATCGGCTTGAACTTTGCTGCCGCTCTTCGCTCCTTCCTGCGCCAGGATCCCAACATCGTCCTCGTGGGTGAGATCCGCGATTTCGAAACGGCGGAGATCGCCATCAAGGCCTCCCTCACCGGCCACCTCGTGCTTTCGACGCTCCACACCAACGACGCGCCGTCCACCATCAACCGCCTGATGAACATGGGCGTGGAGCCCTTCCTCGTCGCGACCTCGGTGAATGTGATCGCGGCCCAGCGCCTCATCCGCCGCGTCTGCGCCACCTGCAAGGAACCCGATCCGCACCAGCCGCCGCCGGAGGCCCTCCTCAAGTTCGGCTTCACCGAGGATGAGATCAACAGGGGCGTCACCGTCATGCACGGGCGCGGCTGCGAGACCTGCGGCAAGCGCGGCTACAAGGGCCGCGTCGCGGTCTACGAAGTGCTGGAGATGAGCGAGACGCTGAAAGACATGATCCTCACCGGCGCGTCGGCGCTGGAGCTGCGCGAGCAGGGCGTGAAGGAAGGCATGATCACCATGCGCCGCTCCGGCTGCTACAAGATCATGAGCGGCATGACGAACATGGAAGAAGTGGCGCGCGAGACCGTCGTCTAACAGCCGGTTTGATTCAGGGAGCTCCCATGAGCGACAGCAACAGCCAATATGTCGTCCCCCTCCAGCAGCTGCTGAAGACGATGGTGGAGTACGGCGGCACCGACCTTCACATCACGGTGGAGACCGTGCCCCAGATCCGCATTGACGGCCGCATGGTGCCCCTCAAGCTGCCCCAGTTGGACGCGGCCCAGACCCGGTGGCTCTGCTACGGCGTCATGACCGACCAGCAGAAGCACCGCCTGGAAGAGGATCTCGAGGTGGACTTCTCCTTCGGCCTCCAGGGCGTGGCCCGCTTCCGCGCCAATGTGTTCAACCAGCAGGGCGCGACGGCGGGCGTCTTCCGAACCATCCCTGAGAAGATCCGCAGCTTCGAGCAGCTGGGCCTGCCTCCAGTCGTGCAGTCCTTGTGCGACAAGCCCCGCGGCCTCGTGCTGGTGACGGGCGTGACCGGCTCGGGCAAATCCACGACCCTCGCGGCCATGGTGGACAAGATCAACGCCGAGGAGCCGCTCCACATCCTCACCATCGAGGACCCGGTGGAGTATGTGCACAAGCACCGCCGCTGCGTCGTGAACCAGCGCGAGATCCACGCCGACACCCACAGCTTCAAGAAGGCGCTCCGCAGCGCGCTCCGTCAGGACCCCGATGTGGTGCTCATCGGCGAAATGCGCGATCTGGAGACCATCGAATCCGCGCTGACCATCGCCGAGACGGGCCACCTCACCTTCGGCACCCTGCACACCAACTCCACGGTGCAGACCATCAACCGCGTCATTGATGTGTTCCCCAGCCACCAGCAGGCCCAGATCCGCGCCCAGCTCTCGCTGGTGCTGGAAGGCGTCGTCTGTCAGAGCCTCATTCCCAAGGCCGGCGGCAAGGGCCGCGCCCTGGCGCTGGAAGTGATGGTGCCGAACCCGGCCATCCGCAACCTCATCCGCGAGGACAAGATCCACCAGATCTACGGCATGATGCAGACCGGCCAGCTCAAGTACGGCATGCAGACCTTCAACCAGAGCTTGGCCGAGCTGACCATCAAGGGCGACATCACCCAGGACCAGGCCATGAGCTATTCCAGCAACCAGGATGAGCTCCGGGAGCTCATCAACCGCGGCGCGGGCGTTCCCACGGCCCGGGCGCAGGCCGCCCAGGCCGCCGCGGGCACGCCGGGCATGGCCGGGCGCAACCCCAACATCAAGTACAGCTAAGTCTTCCACCTGAGGGAGGGCGGCCCTTCCGCCCGGCCCCCCAGACGCCTATTCTGGAATCCGACACCCGCTCCCACTTGTTTTCGAGGTCCCGATGCCCGCATTCGCATGGAAAGGCAAGAACCGGATGGGCGAGGTCCAGGACGGCGTCATCGTCTCCGACTCCCGTGACGCCGCCGTCCTCGCCCTCCGCCGCAACGGCGTTGAAGTGGTCACCATCAAGGCACAGGAATCCAAGGCCACCAAGACCTTCGGCAAGGTGAAAGCCAAGGATCTCGCCATCTTCACTCGCCAGTTCAGCGTGATGATTGACGCCGGCCTGCCGCTCGTCCAGTGCCTGGAGATCCTCGGTTCCCAGCAGGCGGACAAGGGCTTCAAGAAGGTCATCGAAGCGGTCCGCGAGGATGTGGAGAAGGGCTCCAGCCTCCAGGCCGCGCTTTCCAAGCACCCCAAGGCCTTCAGCGACCTCTATGTGAACATGGTCGGCGCCGGTGAGGCGGGCGGTATCCTCGACATCATCCTGCAGCGCCTTTCCATCTACATCGAGAAGGCCGTGAAGCTGGCCTCCAAGGTGAAGAGCGCGATGATCTATCCCATCGCGGTCATCAGCATCGCTTGCATCGTCGTGTATGTGATCATGGTGAAGGTGATCCCGGTCTTCTCGGCCATGTACGAGGGCCTGGGTTCCTCGCTGCCCTTCCCGACCCAGGTCTGCATCGCCCTGTCCAAAATCCTCGTGAATTACGGGTGGGCGGTGGGCCTGCTCATCATCATCGTCTTCGTGGCCTTGAAGTACTACTACAAGACGGTGGGCGGCAAGCTCCAGATTGATTCGATCTTCCTTAAGATTCCCGTCATCGGCGACCTGCTCCGCAAGGTGGCCGTGGCGCGCTTCTGCCGCACCCTGGGGACCCTGACCGCTTCTGGCGTGCCGATCCTCGAAGGCATGGACATCACGGCCCGCACCGCCGGTAACCAGGTGGTCGCCAACGCCATCCTGAAGGCCAAGGACGCCGTGGAAGCCGGCCGCAACATCAGCGCGCCCCTGGCTGAGACCAAGGTCTTCCCGCCCATGGTCACCCAGATGGTGGGCGTGGGTGAGGCGACGGGCGCCCTGGACGCCATGCTGAACAAGGTGGCCGACTTCTACGAGGACGAGGTGGACAACGCCGTGGCGGGCCTCACCAGCCTCATGGAGCCCATCATCATCGCGGTCCTGGGCGGCATCATCGGCTTCATCGTGGTCGCCATGTACATGCCGATCTTCAACCTCGCCAATGTGTTCAGCAAGAGCGACGAATAGGACCGGCACGGTTCCTGCCACCTATCCCCCTTCGGATTTCCTGGAGGCAGACCATGATTGACCTCAGAATGCGGCGCCAGAAGGGCTTCTCCCTCGTGGAGCTCCTGCTCGTGCTCGCCATCATCGGCATCATCAGCGCCATCGCCATCCCCGCCTTCATGGGACAACGCCGCCGGGCCCGGGTCATCGGGGACGCTCAGGCCAATGTCCGCTCCCTAGCCATGCAGCTCGAGGCCAAGAAGGCCGAGACGGGACTCTACGCTACCTCAGCCGTGACCAGCTGCACCTGGACCAAAGGTGTGCCCAGCAATTCGACCTTCCTTCCTGGCGTCCAGTTCAAGAACGCAACCCAGATGAACATGGCGGTCGCGACCGCCAGTGGTGGGTTAAAGTACACCATCACGGTCACGGATCCCTTTCAAGGGAGCGCGCAGGTACTCACCGCGGACCAAAGTGGTGGCGTGGTGCTCAATTCCAGCTACAACAAATAAAGGATTCGGGGAGTGACCGCGAGGCCGGAGGTGTTCAACCTCCGGCCTCGCGAGTTCCGTCCCACTTCACCAGGAATTGATCACTGATGACCTTCCTGGCCTTTTGGTATTCGGACTCCGGCACGGTCTTCCAGGAGAGAAGCTTGTACCCCTTGTAGACATATTGGCGCGCTCCGCCTTTGGTGAAGGGGCGATAGACGACGAGGACATCCCCGTTGGCTTCCCCTACAAGGAGGTTTTGCTCTCGAACTTCAATGGGCTGCTTGAATTTCATCGCCCAGGCGCCATTGGGCATGACTCGGGTGCCCTCGATCATCTCTGAAGGGTCCATCTCCCTGAATTCGTGGGGGAACTCCTCGTTGAGCCAGAAGTTGATGCCCTCCATGCGCATCACCGCATGGTCGGATCTTGTCAGGTCATCGGGGCCGAATGATTTATTCTCCAGAACTCGCTTGGCGATGAGATCCCTGAGGGTGAGCAGGCTCACCGCATGGGCCGAGTCGGTTCCGGAAGCAGGGAGGCCAGGCCCGTCCACCGCGAGGGGGATGCGGCATTCCCATGGGTCTAGGCTGTAGCCGTGAACCCCCCCCATCTGGATGGCGTCCGTGGCGTGGTAAAAACGCTCGCCATGGTCAGTCATGAAGAGGCGCGTCGCGGGACCGTAGTCCGGGTCATTGGGAAGCTCGTTCCAGATCGCACCCCAATGCCGGATGATGTCGCGGATACGGATCCGGTAGGCGAGGTAAGGGCTGTATTCCTGGCGCCAGGCAGCCTGCTGGGACGGGGTCGGCTCCCCAAAGATCGGAGCCATTCCAGCGGCAGGGAATCGCCACCATCCTGGGATGTTGCGGAGCTCCTCACGGTTCAGGAAAATCGGTTGGTGGGAGAGGCAGGAGTGATACATGACCCAATCCGCCCCTCGACCATCCGAGAGCGCGGCTCGCAGGCCCAAATCCAAAGGCGTCCAGGGGCTTGTCGTTGGGAAGATCCGGAGGACATTCATCCATGCCGCGTAAAGCGGCACATGGACGGCCATGTTCGAGTTCAGGAAGTTCTCCCACCCCGGCGCGGGCATGAGCACCCGGTCGAAGGCCTCAGTGCGGTCCGTCAGACCCACTGTGCCTCCATCGTCAATGTAGAAGCGTGACTTCAGGCCCTCGGCCTTCGCTTTCTCAAGGATCTCGTAGGGGGCCTTGCCTTCCAACTCCTCCAGCGAGGGGAAGAGATGCTCTGCGGAGTACAGACGAGGGTTGCCGCCCCAGAGAATGCTCCACTGGAGTCGCGTCGCGGGAATGGCGGTGTAGCCATTCACGATCTTGAAACCGTGGAGTTGACCGAAGCCTTCTTCAAACGCCGTGTCTTGACGCGTGCCGTCGTTGCTGATGAGCAACGCCCTGGCGGGATGCCCCACCGGAGGGCGTTCCCATGGGAGTCGTTCCAAGCGGGCGGGGAGCCAGAGACTTGCCCATGCAAGGGCGCACCAAGCGCCCAATGCCATGGCCCGTCGGATCGTCGCGCCGTGATCCCATCGAAGGCCTGTCCACATGCCCCAGAGGGCCGCGAGGAAGATGAGCGCAAGCGCGAAGGCCATGGGGAGCTTGTTGATGCCTAGGAGCACCCACAAGGTCGTCGGAACCTGGAACCAGAGGATGCCATGGACGAAGCCGAGCAGCCCGATGGTCGCCCAGAAGGCGTGCCGGAAGGTCCAGGTGTCTCGAGCTCCGCTCCAGAGTCCGAGGGCTTTTGCGACCACCATTCCCAGGAAGAAGAGCAGAAAACCCACGCCGAGATAGAGCGGCAGGATTTCGATGAGCACCGCTTTCACGACGAAGCGGATGATCACTCCATTCTGCATCCCGTCCTGGACGAAGTGGTTGACCACTCCGAACTTCATGTAAAGGGCAGCCATGCCGAGAAGCGCCGCCAGAAAGGCGCCTCCAGCGGTCAAAGCGCCGAGCCATCTCAGTGCAGGGGAAGGAGTAGGGCGCGCCATGTTTCCATTCAAGCAAAAAAGAGGGGGCAGAGCCCCCATTGATCTGATCTTGCCTCAGGGGAATTTCACTCCAGTGAAGATTCCTTCACCTGGACATGGGGCTTGGCATCGGTGGCCGTGCTGGAGATGAGCCACACCGCCCCCCCCAAGAAACCTGGATTTCCCGTCACATGATCGGGGGTCTGGACAGACCATTGGACCTGCCCCAGTTTGCCCACGCTGGTGTTGTTCGCCGCGGCCTGAGCGAACTGGGAGCCGGTGGCCATGCCGTTCACGACGAAGAACACCGGGTTGTGGGCGGCGGAAGCTCCGGCTGTGTTCCAAGGGTTCCGATCCTTGCCATTCACCGCCTGGAGGTAATTCTGCATGGAAGTGATGCTTTGGGCGCTGGTGACGCCCCGCTCCTGGAAACGGTCCCACTGGCCGATCAAGTCACCCAGGCTGCCCACCATGTTCTGGGTGGCGGCCTTATCCCGGGCGCGGGCCCGTTGGCTGAGCAGGGCTGGGATGGCGATGGCGCTGATGATGCCGATGATGGCGAGGACCAGCAGGAGCTCGATGAGGGTGAAGCCTCGGGTCCGG
Organism: uncultured Solibacteraceae bacterium; assembly: GCA_964472275.1. Classification (GTDB taxonomy): domain Bacteria; phylum Acidobacteriota; class Holophagae; order Holophagales; family Holophagaceae; genus JAFDVN01. The sequence continues at coordinate 10,494 of CAYYJN010000020.1, read as the reverse complement.
GGAGTCATGGGGTGCCTCATACAGGGTCTCAATAAAACTATCAAAACCGATGCCAGGCAAAGAAAAGGGGAGCCCTGAGGCCCCCCTTTTTCGGGTTGAAGCGTCCTACTCGATGGAGGACACCTTGGTCTTGATGTGAGCGACGGTGTCAGAAGAGGAACTGGCCTGGAGGTAGACCGCGCCACCAATGAAGCCGGGATTGCCGGTAGCCGCGTTGGGGTACTGGAGGTTCATCTTGACCTGGCCCAGCTTGCCCGCGCCCGTGGTGCCCGCGGCGGCGGCGGCAAAGGCGGAGGCGGTCGCGTTGCCGGCCAGCACGCCGATGACCGGATCGTAAGCGCCGGAAGCGCCACTGGTGTTCCAGGGGTTCTTGTCCTTGCCGCTGGTGTTCACCAGGTAGGTCTGCATGGAGGTCAGGGCCTGACCGGAGGTGTAACCCTTCTCGCGGAACTTGTCCCACTGGCCGATGAGGTCGCCCACGCGGCCGACCATGTTCTCGGTGGCGGACTTGTCGCGGGCGCGGGCGCGCTGGCTGAGCAGCGCCGGGATGGCGATGGCGCTGATGATGCCGATGATGGCGAGCACCAGCAGCAGCTCGATGAGGGTGAAGCCGGACTGCTTCTTCATGTGGGTCTCCTAGGAGGAAAAGGTCCGGGGTTGTCCAATCAAGCCCCGTGCCAGTGAGGGGGAGTAGGCTCCCAGTCTAGAAAATCCCACCCGGAGCGCAAGGGGTTTGGTGAAACCCATCGCTCAGGCCCCGGGGTGGGGGATGTTGGGGTGGAGTCGTGTGTCCTTCTCCGTCACGAGAGTGACGCGGCGCGTCCGAGATGCCAGGCCAGGGTCCGATCCAGACCTTCCTCCAGGCCGATCTTAGGTTCCCAGCCCAACTGGGACTGCGCGGCGCGGCTGTCAATGGCATAGCGCCGGTCGTGGCCAGGACGATCCGTGACGAAGGTGAGCTGGGAGAGGCTCTGGCCCACCCCTCTCCCCAGTGCGCGGTCCACCCGAGCGCAGAGTGTCCGGAGCAGGTCGAGGTTGGTGCGTTCGCAATTTCCTCCCAAGAGGTGGACTGAGCCCGGGAGCCCCTTCTCCATGGCCAGGGCGAGCGCCTCGCAATGGTCTTCCACAAAGAGCCAGTCCCGCACCTGGAGACCATCGCCATAGACGGGCACGGGCTTCTCAGCGACGAGGTTCAGGAGCGCCTTGGGGATGAGTTTCTCCGGATGCTGACGAGGGCCGTAGTTGTTCGAGCAATTCGTGGTGATCACTGGGAGCCCGAAGGTGTGGCCATAGGCTCGAACGAGATGGTCGGACCCCGCCTTGGAGGCGCTGTAAGGGCTGTTCGGCCTGTATGGCGAATCTGGGGTGAATTTCCCAGGTGGTTCCAGCGATCCGAAAACTTCGTCGGTGGACACATGGAGGAAACGGCAACCGCCGTCCCCTGCCCAGGCCAGCCGGGCTTCCTCCAGCAGCGTGAAGGTCCCCACGAGATTCGTGTGGATGAATTCGGCGGGTCCGCTGATGCTCCGGTCCACATGGGATTCGGCGGCGAAATGCACGATGCGGTCCACGCCATCCAACGCTGACCGCACGGTCGGCGCATCGGCGATGTCGCCGCGAATCAATCGGACCCCATCAAGGCCCTCGACCTGGGATGGGTCAGCGGCGTAGGTGAGCTTATCGAGGACGATGATCTCGTCATTTGGTCTTTTCGCCCGCCAATGGTGGACGAAGTTGGACCCGATGAACCCCGCGCCTCCGGTGACCAGCAGGCGAGTCATGGCTCATTCGCCCGCGAGGATGGCGTTGTCCTGGGCCAGGAGCATGGCATTGGCCTCCGCGAGGGATTCAAGGGTGCCTGCGTCGGTCCAAGCGCCTTGAAAGATATCGAATTGCAGTTGGTTCCGCGAGATGTAGGCGTTGTTCACGGTTGTGATTTCATACTCGCCCCGGGCGGATGGCGCGATGCCGCGGATGATGTCCCATACCTGGGAGTCGAAGCAATAGGCGCCCACCACGGCGTAGTTGCTCTTCGGCTGCATGGGCTTCTCTTCGATCTCGATCACATGTCGCTCATCCAAAGCCGCCACCCCGTACCTGGAAGGGTCCCCCACGGGTTTCAGGAGCACCCGCGCGCCGGATCCTTGGGCGTCGAAACGATGGATGAACGGAGCGATGGAGCGGGAGAAGATGTTGTCCCCGAGGATGACTGAAATGGAATCTCCGCCGGCGAAGCCTTCACCGAGCGCCAGGGCGTGGGCGATGCCCGAGGCATCCTCCTGGACCCGGTAGGTGAATTGGCAGCCAAAGGCCTTGCCGCTCCCTAGCAGGCCCACCACATCACCCATGTGATCCGTGCTGGTGACGATCAAAAGATCCTGGATTCCCGCTTCCACCAGTTGGCGGACCGGATGGTAGATCATCGGCTCTCGCCCGACGGGAAGGAGATGCTTGTTCGTCACCTTGGTAAGGGGATGGAGGCGTGTCCCCTTGCCTCCAGCCAGTACGACACCCTTCATGCGATCTCCCGCTCGTGATGGATTGGATTATGGACCATATCCGTGGGAGTCTGGCCCAAGAGGGAAAGGCCAGCCCAAGTGACGACGCCAGTTGACATGCTTCCCTGGGACAGCAGCCAGTTCGGGTTCCCCGTCGCCCGGTGGCGAGGAATTCCGGATGCGGGAAGCGTAACGGAGGCGCTGCCGATCCTTCGTGGGCTAGGAATCCGGCTCGTCTATCTATTCGCGGCCGGGTCGAGCGGGGACCCATCTCTGAAAATGCGGGGGACGGGTGCGCGGTGGGTGGATCGGAAAACGCGCTTTGGCAGGGCCATCGGTCCACAGGTCTCCGGCATGGTGGCCGCGAGATCCTTCCCGATTGGCGGACCTTCACCCTCGCTGGTCGAATTGGCGTTGGCTAGTGGCTCCTACTCGCGGTTCAAGGTGGATCCCCAGATGCCCGGGGCCTGTTTCAAGACTCTCTATCAGGCATGGATCCACCGTTCCACGACCCGGGAGATCGCGGATGAGGTTCTCGTGGCGGGTGAAGAGGGCGATCTCCAGGCGATGGTGACGATCCGACTCGACGGGATCACCGCCCACATTGGTTTGATCGCAGTGGAGGCGGCGGCCCGCGGGAGGGGGCTCGGGAGTGGCCTGATCCACGCGGCGGAAGGCTGGGCATCGGAGCGGGGCGCCTTGCGCATGGAGGTCGTCACCCAGGGCGCGAACCAGGCCGCCTGCTCGCTCTACGAGCGATGCGGGTATCAGATCCTTTCGGAGGAGGATGTATATCATTTATGGATAGCTCCAGAGGCCCCGTGACCGAGTCCATCCCATTCAATAGGCCCTATCTGACGGGCAATGAGATGAAGTGGGTCCAAGAGGCGTGGGCGGCGCGCAAGCTTTCCGGGGATGGGCCGCTCACCCGCCGGTGCAGCGCCTTCTTCGAAGAGCGTTACCGCGTTCCTCGCGCGCTGTTGACCACCTCGTGCACCGATGCGTTGGAGATGGCCGCGATCCTGTCACGCATCCAACCAGGCGATGAGGTGATCGCGCCATCGTACACCTTCGTCTCGAGCGTGAATCCCTTCCTCCTCCGAGGCGCGAAAGTCCGTTTCGTGGATAGCCGACCTGACCATCCCGGCATGGACGAGGCGGCGGTGGAGGCCTTGGTCACGCCGAGGACCAAGGTCATCGTGGTGGTGCATTACGCCGGAGTCGCGTGCGACATGGACATCCTCATGAGGGTGGCGCAGAAACATGGGCTCAAGGTGGTGGAAGACGCGGCCCAGTGCATTGAAGCCCATTACATGGGGCGCCAGCTTGGAACGATTGGAGACTTCGGCGCGTTCTCGTTCCACGAGACGAAGAACATTCAATGCGGTGAAGGCGGCCTGCTTCTCGTGAATGACCCGGCGGAATCGGTGCGCGCTGAAATCATCCGGGAGAAGGGCACGAACCGAACCGCCTTCTTCCGCGGAGAAGTGGACAAGTATGGATGGGTGGACATCGGCTCATCCTTTCTCCCCGCGGAATCCATCGCCGCCATGCTTTGGGCGCAGGTGGAATGCCTGGAGCGGATCCAGGCCCGGCGCATGATCCTGTGGCGGAGGTATCACGAAGGACTAGCCAAGCTGGCGGGGGAAGGCCTGGCGTGCCTGCCGGGGATTCCGGATTACGCGGGGCATAACGCGCATCTCTTCTACCTTGTTCTGCGCGATCTCGCCCAGCGTACGGAATTCATCGAACACATGAAGCGGCTTGGGATCATGGCCGTCTTTCACTATCAGTCCTTGCACAAGAGCCGTTTTTTCGAAAACCAGGGTGATGGCCAAGCTTTGCCAATGGCGGATCGCTACACGGACTGCCTGGTGAGGCTTCCACTTTTCCACGAGCTTCCGGAAGAGGGGCAGGACCGAATCATCAACGCGACCTTGTCCTATTTTGGATTTTGAATGCGTGTCTGTTTGAACTGCGGTCTCGAGGTCGAGCCCCCATCCTGGGGTTGTCAAGCGTGCGGATGGGAGCCGAGGCGAATCCATGGGTTCTTCGCATTCGCGCCGGAGTTGGAGGCCTCAGCCTTGAACTACCCCGAAGGGGGGCATGCGGAGATTCATGAACTCGAAGAGGGGCATTTCTGGTTTGAGGGGCGTAATCGACTGATCCTATGGGCCATCCGCCGCTATTTCCCCGGGATGAGGAGGTTCCTCGAGGTCGGATGCGGGACTGGGTTCGTCTTGCGGGGTATTCAAGGCGCTTTCCCCGGCGCGGAAATTTCAGGCAGCGAGATCTCCGCATCGGGTCTTGCCTTCGCTTCTAGTCGTGTTGGTGGCGCTGCGCTCATTCAGATGGACGCGCGGAGGATCCCGTTCCGGGATCATTTCGATCTGATCGGCACTTTCGATGTGCTCGAGCACATTGAAGAGGATGAAGCCGCGCTGGTCGGGATTCACACCGCTCTGAGCCGTGGTGGCGGGCTCTTGCTGACGGTGCCTCAACATCGCTGGCTTTGGAGCCCGGTGGATGAATTCGCGGGCCACGCGCGGAGATACACTCGGAAGGAACTTGTCGCCAAACTCGAGAGATCGGGTTTCGAGATTATGATGGCGACTTCCTTCGTGACCGGGCTGCTTCCCTTCATGTTCCTCAGCAGGCTCGTGGCACGGCGTCGGGGAAGCGCCAAGCCCGAGTTGAACCCAGGGCCTGTCCAGAACGCGATCGGGGCCTTCATGGCCTCGATTGAGCTTCTGCTCATCCGGTGCGAGTTCCGGTTCCCAGCAGGCGGGTCGCTTCTTGTGGCCGCCCGCAGGAAGGATTGATTTCATGTCCCAGATCACATCGGGCCTCCGTTCCGTGCTCTCCCTTCCGGGGAGCTACGGATTGCTCCAACGCCTCATGGGTGCCGAGAATTCAAGACGCGTCCTATGCCAGGAGTACATTCAGGCCTCGGCAGGCGAACGCGTTCTGGACATCGGTTGCGGAACGGCGGACATTCTTGACCATCTTCCCGCGGTGGACTATTCCGGATTCGATTTGAATCCCCGCTATATCGCGTCGGCGGGGAAGCGCTATGGTTCCCGAGGGATCTTTCGATGCGAGGATGTTCGGAGCGCCGACCTTCACGAGAATGGAGGATTCGATCTGGTCCTGGCCATCGGGATCCTCCATCATCTTGAGGACGCCGAGGCGGATGGGCTCTTCCGACTCGCCCGGATGGCCCTGCGTCCTGGCGGACGAGTGGTCACTTTCGATAGCTGCTATGTGGAGGGGCAATCCCGGATCGCGCGGTTCCTGATTGATAGAGACCGGGGCCGGAACACACGCACCGAGGCAGGTTACTTCGATCTGGTGAGGGGAGTTTTCCCACGAGTGGAGAGCCATGTGCGCCACGACCTCCTCAACTTCCCCTATACTCATGTCATCTTCAAATGCCAGGCCTGACACCGCCCTCACTCTCGGAATCCGGATTGACCGGCATCACGGTCGTTGTCCCTGTGTACCGCGGGCAGGCGTTCTTGCAGGAGCTGCGACAAAGACTCCAGGCCAGTCTCGCCGCCCTTCCAGGCGAGCACGAGATCCTGCTAGTGGAAGATTGTGGCGGAGATGGCAGTTGGGTCGAGATCGAGCGCATGGCCGCGGCTGATCCCATGATTCGAGCGGTGCAGTTCTCCCGCAATTTCGGGCAGCACGCGGGTATCACCGCAGGTTTGGACCTCGCCCGCGGCGCCTGGGTGGTGGTGATGGATTGCGACCTCCAGGACCGGCCTGAGGAGATCCCGCGACTCTTCCAGAAGGCCCAAGAGGGTTTCGAGGTGGTCGTCGCGAGGCGGCGGCGAAGGAAGGACACATGGTTGAAGCGATCCACTTCCCGGCTCTTCTACTGGACATTCAGCTATCTGGCCGGGTTGCGCATGGACGCGGAAGTGGGCAACTTCCGGATCATCTCTCGAAAGGTTGTGGATTCAATCCGGGGTATGCGGGAGCGCACCCGGTTTTTTGGAGGACTCGTCGAATGGGCAGGCTTCCCTTCGGCGTCCATTGATGTGGAGCACGCCGCGCGGGAAGTTGGAAAGTCCTCCTACACGGTCCGAAAACTGATCTCGCTTGCGACTGAAATCATCGTCGGATACTCAGACAAGCCACTCTGGCTGGCCATTCGATGCGGATTCACCATCTCGGGCCTCTCCGTCGTGGCGGCCGCCTACATTGTCTACCGCGCCTTGCGTTTCGGATCTCCCGTGATGGGGTGGAGCAGCTTGGTCGTTTCCTTGTACTTCCTCGGTGGGATCATCATCTCGATCCTCGGAATCCTGGGTGTCTACCTGGGAAAGGTGTTCGAAGAAGTGAAGGGCCGCCCCATCTACATCATTTCCAGGCGCGTGAACTGATCCTCAATACCAGTTGACGAATAGGTCGCGATGGTTGGCCGGGGCCGGTAGAGTCGCCTGGCTCAAGACCGGACCCACCCAGACCAACGCCACCTTCACGCCGGATGGAGTGGAGACTTGGTGGGGCCCGATGTCCAGGCGGACTACCCGATTAGGTCCGACATTCATTCCGTCCACTTTGATGGCCGCCCCCGTCCCTGCGTCAGCTGAGGCGGGTTGGACGATGGAATACCTGCCGGGATGGATGCATTGGAATGATCCGCCTCCTTCGGGAAAGGAAGCGCCGAGTACGAAGAAGTCATCTGCCAGAGGTAGGTAATGCTGAGCGATGTAGTCTCTGTCCTCCTCGCCCAGCCAATCCAGACGATAATTGGGCATGATCACTGTCGGCGGACGGGCGGCGAGCATGGACCGCACGGTCGGGAGTTGTCCGCTGGCAATCTTGGGCATGACCAGCGAATGCAGGAACCATTGGAAGTGAATGCTTTCTCGGGTCGGCACGAGGCCGGCGGCATCGTAGACCGGGTCCGTTTTCGGGTCAGTCATGGATTCAGCCAGGCTCATGAGTTGTTCTTGCCTGGAATTGGGCATATCCAGATGACGGGAGGTTTGGATCCAAAACGGGATGGCTTGACCGAAGGCCACGATTCCACCAGCTAGGATCACCATCGGAACATTGCCACGCAGATGGCCTGCAACCTCGGGAACCCACGCCGCCGCCGACAGGAAAAGAAAGGGAACGACCAGGACGAGGTTGTAGGGGTAGGGAACCGGGTTGGCGATCAGGGCTAGAAAGGTTCCGAGTGCGAGGGCAGCTTCCGGAAGGGGACCATCCCAGGTCAGAGCGGCTTTCCCGCTGCGCGAAACGGACAGTCCCACGGAAAGGACCATGGCGGTCGCCATGCCGGTCAGAAGAGGAATCTGGGTCGGCAGGCGATCGAGGGAGATCCATGGGGCGAAGCGTTCCGGATTCTCTGAGTGGCCGAGGGAAGTGCGGAAGCCATTCAGGAAGCTGTCCCATGTGCCGGTTGCCTTGTAAGCAAGGAACGCGAGGGCTCCGGCGATGATCAAACCCGCCCCCCAGGCCAATGCGAGCCTCCATCGAGGGCTTGTGCCGTGTTGGGGAGGAGGCGCGGCGAGCGCGATGAAGCTAATGGGGACCCAGTAGAGGAAGCCTTTGAATGCGACAAACTGCATCAGACCTGAAAGCAGTCCGATGCAGAAGTAGGCGGGCAAAGCGCGAAGGGAGCTACGGCGGAGTATCCACCAAGTGGACAGCAGCAGAAGCAGGACCACATTGTCATGCCGAATTTCAAATCCATAGTCCCAAAGAGGTGCGAGCGTCGCGGCAGCCAAAAGAGAATAGACAAGCGCCCTGCTGCGGATGGCCGCCCCTGTGCTGAGAGCGAGAAGAAGGATGTTCGCCCAGAACACGCCAAGGAACAGCAGGCGGTCCCAGGTGTAGATGGCCACCGAAGTGGTGGAATGCCTGGCGATCCAGGACAAAGGCCCGAGGAGGAATAAAGAACCGTTCGTGAAGTAGCGGTGGGTTTCCCCCATCGCCACCACTCTGGACATGTAGACATTCTGAGCCTCGTCCACCTGGAAGATCCGGTTGATCGCCAGGTGCAGCGAGAACAGAAAGAGGACCACAAGGCTGGTGATCGCGAGGTTGCGCCAGACCTTGGTTCTGGAGAGTGTGTCGGGTGAATTCAATTCAGGCTCTCCAACAATTTCTTCGCGCCAGGGTGTTTGGGATCGTAGGCGAGGGCTTTGCGGGCGGCGGTCTTGGCGTCATCGGCGCGTCCGAGGTCTTGGAGGATCTGGCCTTTGCGCCACCAAGCGCCTGGATAGCCAGCCGTGCCGCCTTCGAGGGGTTGGCTCGTCACCTGGTCGAGGTAGGCGAGGCCTTCTTCGCGGTGGAGGCCGGAGCGGGCGGCGATCTTACCGAGTTCCAGGCGCAGGATGCTCGGGGCCTCGACGGTGGGCAGCGCGTCCACGCAGGTCTTCCAGGCTTCTTCAGCGTTGCCGGAATCCAGCAGGCATTCGGCCACGGCCTCGACCCCGCGCGCATGGGTTTTCACGGAAGGCAGCAGGCGTTCGGCCTCCCACTGGAGCTTCTGATTCCAGGCGGCGTCGCCCATCGCTTTTCGCGTGGGCTTGTCGTCGAGGGCCTGGAGGTACATGGCGACGACCTGCGCGTCGCCCGGGGCGGATTGCAGCGCGCGGCCGAAGTAGGGCAGGGCGTCGTTCCACTTGCCATCCATGGCCCGCACCATGCCTTCCAGCGCGTCGCCCTTGGCAGAGGAAACCTTGCGCAGGCTGTCCGCGCAGGCGAGCGCGCGGCGGGTGGAGCCGCCGAGGATGCCCGGCAGTTGCTGATAGGCGAGGCCCAGCGAGATCCAGCCGGTGATGAGGGCGCCATCCGCCTTCGTCGCGGCGTCCAGATCGTCCATGGCGTCGCCGATCTGGCCGAGGGAGCTGAAATTCCGCGCTTGCACCGCGTTTCCCGCGCGGGCGAGGCCCCGGGCCAGGAGGGCGTCGGCGTAGCCCGGTTGCGCGGCGAGCGCCTTCTGGGCGGCGGCGAGCGCTTCGGGAAAGCGCTGGAAGCTGGAGAGCGCTTGGCTCTCCGCGGCGAGGGCGGTGGGGTCGTCGGGATTCCGCTTGAGCGCGGCCTGGGCGGCGGCGTAGGCCTTGAGGTAGTGGCCCTGCTCCAGATCCGCGCGATAGGGGCTTTGGGCGGAGAGCGCGGCCGACAGGCAGAGCAGCATCATGGCGCGAGGGAGCATGGCTTCAGTGTAGCCGTTCGGCACGCCCGGCGAATTGAGGCTTGGGGGCGCTTCCGCTATCGTGGTGGATCGTTTCCGGATCGGAGGAAGTCCCATGCTGATGCAAGGCAAGCGCGGTCTCATCGTGGGTGTCGCCAACAAGCGGTCCATCGCCTGGGCCATCGCCCAGGCCTGCCATGAGCAGGGCGCCGAGTTGGCCTTCAGCTATCAGAACGAGCGCCTCGGCGAGAATGTGAAGGACCTCACCTCCGAGCTGCCCAATCCGACGCTGTTCCAGATGGATGTGTCGAATGACGCCGAGGTGAAGGCGGGCTTCGAGCAACTGCGGGCCAAGTGGGGCAAGCTGGACTTCCTCGTCCACGCCGTCGCTTACGCGCCGCGCCAGGCGCTGGAAGGGGACTTCGTCAGCACGAGCCGCGAGGACTTCCGCGTGGCGCTGGATGTGTCGGCCTACAGCCTGCCCGTGCTGGCCCACGCCGCCGCGCCGCTCATGACGGAGGGCGGCGCCATCGTCACCTTGAGCTACCTCGGCGCCGAGCGCGTCATGCCCAACTACAATGTGATGGGCGTGGCCAAGGCGGCGCTGGAAAGCAGCGTGCGCTACCTCGCCAGCGACCTCGGCCCCAAGGGCATCCGCGTGAACGCCCTGAGCGCCGGCCCCATCAAGACCCTCGCCAGCAGCGGCATCGGCGGCTTCAGCAGCATCCTCGACCATCACCGCAACCACAGCCCCCTGCGCAAGCTCGTGGAGCTGGAGGAAGTGGCCGACGGCGCGCTCTTCCTGCTCTCCGGCATGGGCCGCGGCGTGACCGGCCA
>CAYYJN010000019.1:0-34611 GCA_964472275.1 uncultured Solibacteraceae bacterium | reverse complement strand
GCCTCCAGCCGGTGAACCGCATCCTGAAAGGCAGTTTGCCCGGGCCGGTCGTCATCCGTGAAGGCGAAGCCAAGCTCAGCGTGGATCTGATGAAGGGGCAGAAGACGGGCTTCTTCCTGGATCAGCGGACGCACCGCCTGAAGGTGGGCACGCTCTCGAAAGACAAGCGCGTGCTCAACGCCTTCGGCTACACCGGCGGCTTCTCCATCCACGCGGGGCTCGGCGGCGCCTACGAGGTGGCGACGCTGGACATCAGCGCCGCGGCGTTGGACGCCTGCGAAAAAGACTGGGTCGCCAACGGGCTCGATCCCGCCGCCCACACGCGGTTGGAGGGCGACGCCTTCGAACTGATGCGCCAGCTGGACCCGGGTTCCTTCGACCTCGTGATCGTGGATCCCCCGGCCTTCGCCAAGCGCCGCGTGGATGTGCCCCAGGCCTTCAAGGCCTACAAGGATGTGTTCCGCCTCGGGGCGCGGGCGACGGCGGAAGGCGGCCTGCTGTGGTGCTTCTCCTGCAGCCAACACCTGGACCGCGGACGCTTCCAGGAGGCGGTGTGGACGGCCCTGCTCGAAGCGGGCCGGGACGCGCGGGTGATCGCGCATCTCGGCCAGCCGGAGGATCATCCCTATTCGCTGAACCACCCGGAGGGGTTCTACCTGAAGGGGCTGCTGCTAGCGCTTTAGCGCCGAATCAAGGAAGCTCCGCACATCGCCGCGCAGCTTGGCGCGCTGGGCGTCGTCAATGTAGATCATGTGGCCGGCCTCGTAGAACCCGAGGCTGATGCGCGCGCGCATGGCGGGCTCGAGGCCCATGTGGTCGAGGGTGTATTCCGTGGCGAAGAAGGGCGTGCCCAAGTCGTAGTACCCGTTGGCCACGAAAAGCTTCATGTAGGGATTCTTGCGGAAGGCCTCGGACAGCTTGGCGCTGGTGTCCACATACTCGCCATCCGAATCCCACTTCCACGCGCCGTTCACCTTGTAGCTGAGCGTCTCGTAGGGATCATCCGTCTCGAAGCCGAGGTCGCGCCGCACATAGTCGTTGAAGCAGGCGGTGTAGGGCGGCGTGATGGCGGCCATGAGCGGATCGGTCTCGGACATCTCCTCGGTTCCCCGGGAGGGCATCTGCTTGAATCGCGCCTCCAGGCGGCCGATGAGGCGGTTCTGGTCCCGCAGCAGTTCGGAGGTGAAGGCGTAGATCACCGGGCGCAGGTTGGACTGGAGCACATAGGCCGGGCTCAGCCCCGTGAAGCGGGCGATCTTTGAAGCCAGCGCGTTCCGTTCGCTGGGCGTGAGCAGGTCGCCCTTGCGGAGCGCGTCGGCGTATTCGCCGGTCGCGAAAGCCTTGGCCTGGGCCGCCACTTCGGCGACCGGAAGCGCTTCGAGGTCCGCCGAAAGCTTCTTGTGATACCAGGCCGTCGTCGCGTAGCTGGGCAGGAAGAGCTCGTAGGGCAGGTCGTTGCCATGGGCGAATTCGGCGGTCTGGAAGTTCATGATCGAGGAGATGAGGATCACGCCGTTCAGCGCGACGCCCTGGTTCAGCAAGTAGCTGGAAAGGGCCGAGGCGCGCGTGGTGCCGTAGCTCTCGCCCGCGAGGAAGAGCGGCGAGGTCCAGCGCTCGTTGCGGGTGAGGTAGAGGCGGATGAAGTCGGCGACGGAGCTGACATCGCCCCTGAGCGACCAATACTTCTTCGCGTCCTCGGGCTTGTCCGCCTTGCTGAAGCCGGTGCCGACCGGATCAATGAAGACGAGGTCCGCCTGATCCAGCCAGGTCTCGTTGTTGTCTTCGAGACGGAAGGGCGGCGGCGGCAGCTCGCCATCGGCCTGGAGGTGGACCCGCCGCGGCCCGATGCAGCCAAGGTGCAGCCAGATGGAAGAGGAGCCAGGCCCGCCGTTGAAGCAGAAGATGAGGGGGCGGTTGGCGCCGCCGCCATCCAGCGTGTAGGCGGTGTAGAAGACCTTGGATTCCTGATCGCCCTTGTCGTCGCTGAGGGGCATGTAGCCCGTGGTGGCGGTGTACTTCAGCGCCTTGCCGGACGCGGTGATCTGATGGTGCGTGACGATGGGCTTGGGCAGAGGCTTGGCCTCGTCCTTCGCGCCCGCCTTGGGGGACTTGGCGTCGGCCTTGGGGGCCGGGGCCTCCTGGGCGGACAGGGGCAGCAACAGGGCCATCACGGCCGGGGCGAGCAGGTTCCGCATGTAAGCCTCGTGAGGTGAGGCCTATAGCCTAATCCCGGAAGGAACCTGGATTCAATCCCCGAATCCGAGGCTGGCCCGGATGGACCGGCGAAGGGCTCCCGCGGCATCCAGGCTTTGATGGGCCATGCTTTCATCCGCCATGGCGCCGGGGTGGACGATCTGGATGGTGTGGGCGGTGAGGGTTCGGGCCGGTTCCTTGAGGTCTTCCCAGGTCGGTTCCAGATCCACGCAGATGGAGAGCAGCACGCCCAGATGGTGCGTGGTCGGAAAGGGGATGTCCGCCTCCTCCATGCGCGCCAGGAGGTACTTCTTCACGCACTGCTGGGCGTGGAAGCAGGCGGCGTCGTAGTTGGGGCTGTCTTCGGCGATGAATTCCCGGCGGGCGGTCGTCCAATCGGCCTCGGCCTTGTCCACCCACTCCTGGCTGAGGGCTTTCATCCACGCTCCGGGGAAGATTCGAGGACCAGTCTACCGGGTCTCGCGCCTCATTCATCGGCCTGGGGGCCGCGGGAGTTGATTCAGGACAGAAGCGCCGCGCAGCCCTTGGGGCGGCCGTTCTGCATCTGGGCCTGGACTTCCTTCACATACTCGGGGCAGGAACAGGCCGTGCAGGTGTTGGAGTGGGTCTCGGAGCAGAGATCGGCGATGGTCACCGTTTCCAGGAAGCCGACGATGTGATCCGTGAGTTGGCGCCACAACACGCGCGTCATGGTCCGGTCCTGGTTCAGCAGTTCCGCCGCGGCCTCGGGGTCTTCCAAGGCCGAGGCGTAGAAGCCCGGATCGGTGAGGCGCAGCACTTCACCGACGCTGAGCTTGTCGCAGGCGCGGGTCATCACATAGCCGCCCCGCGGGCCGCGCACGGAGGTGACGACGCCCGCTTTGCGGAGCTTGTGGAAGATCTGTTCCAGGAAGGGCAGGCTGATGCCCTGCCGTTCTGCGATGGCGTGGAGCGGCACCGGCTGCCCATGGCTGTGATGGGCGAGATCGAAGAGGGCCTGCATGGAATAGCGGCCACGGGCTGAGATCTTCAGGGCGCGCCTCCGTTCACCTTCCAGCCTAGGATTCCAAAGCGCCCCGGTCAAGTATTCGGGACTATGATGGGGGCGAGGTGACCGGATGCTGCCCTTGATTCCACCCGCCACGATCCTGCAGGAAGCCGCCCCGAACCTGCCCTGTGACGCCAAGGACCATCAGCCCCTGCTCCTCGGCGCCTGCACCCGCGCCCAGATCCTGGCGCACCGGGAAGTGTTCCGGGATCGGACCGAACACGCGGAGCTCCCGGAAGCCCTGTGGACGCGCTGGATGGCCATCAAGCGGCCCTTCACCCTCGTCTTGGCCTTCGGCTCCTGGTGCGGCGACAGCCAGCACGAATTGCCCAGCTTCCTCGCCCTGGATGGTCAAGCGAACCCCTTCGTGGAGGTCCACTTCATCGGCGTGCCCCGGACCAAGGAAATCCAAGGCTGGCCCACCGGCATCGCGCCCGAGAAGGCTGAGAAGGTTCCGACCGCGTGGGTTTACGCCCTCGGCCCAGGGGGCCAGCAGACGCTCGTGGGCAGCGTCGTGGAGCATCCGCCCAAGGGCGGTGAAACTTTCGCCGAGGCGATCGTGGAAGTGATGGAGCAGGCCCGATAGGGCTCGCTAAAGCCTTTCTACCCGAACTTCGATCTTCGAATCCTTCGGCGCGCGCTCGCGTTCGTCGGTATGGTCGCGGCGACGGGGCTCGTCGTGATGGCGGGCTTCGCGATGTTCCCGGTGCTCATGGCGCGGCTCGGGTCGAGGCGCGGGCGCGGGAGGCGGTGCGGGCGCAGCTTTGGGGAGCGGCAGCTTGGCGCCCCAGGCGGTGGCGGCCTGGCGGATGCGGTCCAGCAGGCGCGCGGGCTCCACGACCGTGACGCCATCTCCGAACTGCATCACCCAACGGGCGATGGCGCGGAGATCGGTGGCGGTGAAGGAAACCAGGGCCTTGCCCTCTTCCTTGTCCTCAAGATGGAACCCGGGGAAGGCCGGGGGCGCCTGCTTCACCGCGAAGACCCACTGCTTGTGGAGCAGCACCTTCACGGCGATGGCGTCCCCGCCCAGCCAGCCGCCGATCTGGTTGCCCGGCGTGCCTTCCGCGTAGGGGCCTTGGGCGCTGCGGCCCACGCCCTCCACGGCGTTGATCTCCTTGAGCAGATCCAGGCGGTGGAAGCGCTCGGCGTTGTAGCGGCGGTCCCAGCCCCAGGCGAACCACGCCTGGGCGAGCGCGTCGAACACCAACTGCCGCGGTTCGAAGGTGCGGGGCGCGTTGGCCTCCGCATCCTCGAAGATGAATTCCACCGCGCGGCCTTCGCTGATGGCGGAAAGGATCGCCGCCGCATGGGGCGTGAGGGTGGCGGGCTCGGCCTTGGTGGCTTTTTTGGGAGCGGTCTTCTTGGGGGCCGCTTCCGCTTCTGGCTCCGCGTCCTTGGCCTTCTTTGCCGCCTTGGGCTTTGGCTCAGCCTTTTCCTTCACCGTCTTTTTGGCGGCGGTCTTCTTGGGCTTGGTCTCTTCCGCCTCAGCGGCTTTCGCGGTCTTCTTCGTGGCCATGGATGGGGACTCCGCCTCCCATCATGCCTGATCGGGCTTCGAGAGTCAGTCGTTCACCAGGGCCCGAGGTCCGAGGCCGGAGGCCTGCGCGTCAGCGCGACCGAGGATGCATGCGGTCGTACAGCGCCCGCAACCGCGCCTGGTGCACATGGGTGTAGATCTGGGTCGTGCTGATGTCCGCGTGGCCGAGCATGGCTTGGACGGCGCGCAGATCGGCGCCGTGATCGAGGAGGTGTGTCGCGAAGGCGTGCCTCAGCACATGGGGGCTCACGGTCTTCGCGTCCACGCCCGCCTTGGTGGCGTAGCGTTTGATGAGCCGCCACAGATGCTGGCGCGTGAGCGCTTCGCCGCTCCGCCCCAGGAAGAGTTCACCGCCCTTGGGACGGAAGCCCGGCCTCAGCGCGAGCCAGCTCCGCAACCAGCTTTCCGCGCCTTCGCCGAAGGGCACGAGGCGTTCCTTGCGGCCCTTGCCCATGACCTTCACGAACCCTTCGTCCAAAAAGACCGACAGCGCGGGCAGGCTCGCCAGTTCGGAGACGCGGAGCCCCGTGGCGTAGAGCAGCTCGATCCAGGCCCGGTCGCGCACGCCCAGGGGATCGCTCAGATCCGGCGCGGCGAGAATGGCCTCCACCTGGCTTTCGCTGAGCGTCTTCGGCAGGATGCGCGGCGGCCGGGGCGGCTTCACCACCGCTTCGGGGCCCGCGCCGCGGGAACCTTCCATGCGCAGGAAGGCGAGGAATTGCCGCAAGGACGACGAGAGCCGCGCGAGGCTGCGGGGCTTCTTGCCCAGTCCCTGCTGGTGCACGAGGAAGGCCGTGATCGTGTCGCGGTCCAGGCTTCCCGGTTCCTGGTTCCGATCCACGGCCCAGGCGGCCATCTGTCCGAGATCCGAGGTGTAGGCTTCCACCGTCTTCGCGCCGAGCCCGCGCTCCACGCCAAGGTGCGCGCGGAATTCGCGCAAGCTGGCGGCCCAGCCCAGGTCGCCTTCCGGTTCGGAACGGATCATGAAGCCATTGTCCAGGGAAATGGCTGGTTTGACTTCTACCCTGGGCGTGATAGCCTCGCTGGGTTCGATTTCGCCATCAAGGAGCCAAACAATGGCCGACGTGCGCAAGAAGGTCATCGCCATCATCGCCGAGCAGCTCGCGAAGCCCGAGGATTCCATCCAGGAGACCAGCCACTTCGTGGACGACCTCGGCGCCGACAGCCTCGACACCGTGGAGATCATCATGGCGATCGAGGAGGCCTTCAGCCTCGAGATCCCTGAGTCTGAGCAGGAGAAGATCAAGACCGTGGGCGACGCCATCTCCTACATCGAGAAGCACGCCAAGGCTTGATTCTTCACCGCTTTCTAACGCCGCATGCCCATCCAGCGTGCGGCGTTTTTCCATTCAGGCTGGAGACTTAGGACTGGAGGCTGGAGGATAATGGGGGCGCGCCGAGAGGCGCGGCCATCAAGCCTCCGGTCCCCAGCCACCAGCCGCCCGTCCCGAGGAGTGAACATGACCACCTACACCCGCCGCCGCGTCGTCGTCACGGGCATGGGCACCGTCAATCCCTGCGGCCTCACGGTTCAGGAGACCTGGGCCAACCTGCTCGCGGGCAAGAGCGGCGTGGGCGCCGTGGACCGCTTCGATGTCAGCGAATACGCCTGCAGGATCGCCGGGCAGGTGAAGGGCTACGATCCCGACAAGTTCATTGACAAGAAAGAGCAGAAGAAGATGGACATCTTCATCCGCTACGCCCTGGGCGCGGCGCATGAAGCCTGGGTGGACGCCGGGTTCGAGGGCGTGGAGTTGAGCCAGGAGGAGCGCGAGCGCTTCGGCACCTACATCGGCTCGGGCATCGGCGGCCTCAACACCATCTGGGAGGAGGCCAATGGCTTCCGCGGCCCCCGCCGCATCAGCCCCTTCTTCATCCCGTCCCTCATCGTGAACCTGGCGAGCGGCTTCGCGAGCATCAAGTACGGACTCAAAGGCCCCAACTCCGCCGTCGCCACCGCCTGCGCCACCGGCAACCACGCCATCGGCGACGCGGCCCGCCTCATCGCGCTGGGTTACGCGGACCGCATGATCGCGGGCGGTGCGGACAGCGTCATCAACCCCCTCGGTCTCGGAGGCTTCGCGGCCATGCGCGCGCTTTCGACCCGCAACGATGAACCGGAGAAGGCCAGCCGTCCCTTCGACAAGGGCCGCGACGGCTTCGTCATGGGCGAGGGCGCGGGGATCGTCGTGCTTGAGGACTACGAGATGGCGAAGGCGCGCGGCGCGAAGATCTACGCCGAAGTCGCGGGCTACGGCATGAGCGGTGACGCCAACCACATCACGAGCCCCGCGCCGGAAGGCGAAGGCGGCCAGCGCGTCATGCGCGCGGCGATGAAGGACGCGGGCATCGCGCCGGAGCAAGTGGGATATGTGAACATGCACGGCACCAGCACGCCCGTGGGCGATCAGCTGGAATGTCTGGCGGTCCGCAAGGTCATGGGCGCCCACGCGGAAAAGGTGAAGGTGAGCAGCACCAAGTCCATGACCGGCCACCTGCTCGGCGCCGCGGGGGGCCTGGAGAGCATCGTCACCATCCTGGCGCTCAAGACCGGCCAGATCCCGCCCACCATCAATGTGGACGAGCAGGACCCCGAGTGCGACCTCGATGTGACCGCCAACAAGGCGGGCAGCTTCGACGCCGAGTACGCCCTCAACAACGGCTTCGGTTTCGGTGGCACCAACGGGTGTCTGGCGTTCAAGAAGGTCTAAAGGCCTCACCACAAAGACCACGAAGAATCCATGGACGCGCTGGCCGGAGGCAAGGCAAATCTGATTGGTCGCATTCGCTTGGATTCGACCTCGTATACGGATGGAACGCATTCTTGACCTGGAGGGGAAGTGACCCAAGTTGTCCAATCTAAAAATGGCTCGAAAAAGCTTTGGTGGGTGCTTGGATGTTTGGGTTGTTTCGGTGGCCTCCTCTTTCTCGGAGGTGTTGCGGCCATAGTCGAATCCGCTACTGCGAAGCCAACCCAAGGAGCAACTCAACCACAGGCTGCTCAGACTGCTTCAATAGCCGTTGAGCAGAAACATCTGGATCCTATTGTGGATTCATCGCAGCTTGAAAGCGGGCTTGCATCTGTCCGAGATGCAGCGGGTATTGAAAGCGCAGGTATCTCGTTCGTTGAAGGGAAGGCCAAACTGGATCTTGTGATCAGCCCCAAGGTGGTGGTGGATGGGAACAATTTCATTCTTACGACGGCAGGAAAAATAAATAGCGCCTTGAAGGCTTTTCAATCCTCTGTCGGATTTGATCGAATCTGGCTGGTGGTCGTGACGCTGAAGGCACCGCTTGTTGATCGCTATGGGAACACCACCCAAGAGCCTGTCCTTCGATACATGTTCGAAGGCTCCGAATTGGCAAAAATCAATTGGAATGACATGGTTCAGCAGCGCCTACTTGAATTTGCGCAGCCAGAATGGCTACACCTTGAAGGAGCGCGGATGGCCAAGGAGTACGCTCTTGAGGATCATCACGCTGAATTGGCTCCGACCTTTTGCCGAATCGCAATCTACGGGCGCTAATCCTCTTCGCCATCGATACCTTTGGAGCGTCAAGGGGTGACTGATAGTTCAAAGGCATAAGTGGCTCCGCCACAAAGACCACAAAGGAATACTTTGGTGGTCTTCGTGGTGAGATTCAGCTCGGGAAGTCCGCGCCCAGGGCGCGTTCGAGGCCGCTGTCCAGTTCGCTCCGCAGGGTCTTGAGCTTGGCTTCCATGCGCGTCATGGCGATCTTGCCGAGGAGCATGCGCAGCTCGGGGCGGTTCTGGGCGGTGTGGTCCAGGATGGCGCGGGCGGCGCGCTCGGGGTCGCCCGCCTGGTGGCCGTCCGCGTCGGCGATGTAGCGGCGCGTGGCGGCGATGGCTTCTTTGTAATCGGGTAGCGGCGTGGCGTGGACGATGGAGCGGCCCGCGAAGTCGGTGCGGAAGGGGCCGGGTTCCACGAGCAGGACGCGGATGCCAAAGGGCGCCACTTCGCCCGCCAGCGCCTCGGACAGGCCTTCGACCGCGAATTTGCTCGCGTTGTAGATGGGGAAGCCCGGCGTCGCCGCGAGCCCGGCGATGGAGGAAAGGTTCACGATCCAGCCGCTCTTCCGCGCCCGCATGCGGGGCAGGGCGGCCTTCGTCATCTCGATGAGGCCGAAGACATTGGTCTCGAAGAGGCGGCGGATCTCGCCGCCGCTGGATTCCTCCAGCGCGCCCACCATGCCGTAGCCCGCGTTGTTGACGAGGACATCGAGACGGCCGAACTTGGCGGCGGCGGCCTCCACCGCGCGATGGCAGGCGGCCGGGTCCGTCACATCCAGCGCCAGCGGCAGAAAGCGATCCGGCGCGGCTGCGTCGAGGCCTTCGAGCGACGCCGCGTCGCGCGCGGTGGCGACGACGGCGTGGCCCTCCTTGAGCGCGGCCTCGGCGAAGACGCGGCCGAAGCCGCTGGAGCACCCCGTGATCAGCCAGACCTGCATGGGAACCTCCCGCGTTATCCTGGACATCTTCGCGCAAGGTAGGTGGCATGCCCAAGGCGATTCCCTTCAAGCTGCACGCGCCTTACGCGCCCGCGGGCGACCAGCCCGAGGCCATCGCGCAACTGGCGGCGGGCATCGAAGCGGGGGACCGCTTCCAGACGCTGCTGGGCGTGACGGGTTCGGGCAAGACCTTCACCATGGCCTCGGTCATCGAGAAGACCGCGCGGCCCGCGCTCATCTTCGCGCCGAACAAGACGCTGGCCGCCCAGCTCTTCAGCGAGTTCAAGCAGTTCTTCCCCGAGAACGCCGTCGAATACTTCGTCAGCTACTACGACTACTACCAGCCCGAGGCCTATGTGCCCGAGCGGGATCTCTTCATCGAGAAGGATTCCGCCATCAACGAGGAACTGGAGAAGCTGCGCCTCAGCGCCACGCGGAGCCTGCTGGAGCGCCGCGACACCATCGTCGTCGCCTCCGTGTCCTGCATCTACGGCCTCGGCGACCCCAGCAGCTATCTGAGTCTTTCCGTCAGCTTGCAAGTGGGCCAGACCATTGATCGCGCGGTGCTGCTGCGCGACCTCGTCGCCATCCAGTACCAACGCAACCTGGTGAGCTTCGAGCCCGGCGTCTTCCGCGTGCGCGGCGATGTGGTGGAGGTCTACCCGGCCTATGAGGATTGCGCCTACCGCATCGAGCTGTGGGGCGACGAGGTGGAGCGCCTTTCGCGCATTGACCCCTTGCGCGGCACCGTCACGGAGAAGCTGGAAGCGCTCACCATCTGGCCCAAGTCGCACTATGTCACGCCGGAAGCCAAGCTCAAGACCGCCATCAAGAACATCTCTGAGGAATTGGAGTCCCGCGAGATCCAGCTTCGCCAGGACAACAAGCTCGTGGAGGTGCAGCGTCTCCACCAGCGCACGGTCTACGATCTGGAAATGCTGCGGGAGATGGGCGTGTGCAGCGGTATCGAGAACTACAGCCGCTTCCTGGACGGGCGCAAACCCGGCGAGCCGCCCCACACGCTGCTGGATTACTTTCCCGAGGACTTCGTCCTCTTCATGGACGAAAGCCATGTGGCGACGGGCCAGCTTCACGGCATGTACAACGGCGATCAGGCCCGCAAGCGCACGCTGGTGGACTACGGCTTCCGCCTGCCCAGCGCCCTGGACAACCGGCCGTTGAAGTTCGAGGAATTCGAGCAGCGGGCGAACCAGGTCATCTTCGTCAGCGCAACTCCCGGTAACTACGAGCTCCAACAGACGGGCGGCGTCATCGCCGAGCAGGTGGTGCGCCCCACGGGTCTCGTGGACCCGCAGGTGGAGATGCGCCCGGTGGCGAACCAGGTGGATGATCTGTTGGCGGAGATCCGCAAGGTCGTCGCGAAGGACGAGCGCGTCCTCGTCACCGTGCTCACGAAGAAACTGGCCGAGCAGCTCACGGAGTACTACCGCGAGGTGGGCGTGAAGGCCGAGTACCTGCACAGCGAGGTGGACACGCTGGAGCGCGTGGAGCTGCTGAAGAACCTCCGCCGCGGCGTCTTCGATGTGCTCATCGGCATCAACCTCCTGCGCGAGGGCCTGGACCTTCCGGAAGTGAGCCTTGTCGCCATCCTGGACGCGGACAAGGAAGGCTACCTCCGCAGCCGTTCCAGCCTCATCCAGACCGTGGGCCGCGCGGCTCGGCACCTGAATGGGCGCGCCATCCTCTACGCGGATCGCGTGACCGGCTCCATGCAGGCCGCGCTGGATGAGACGAGCCGCCGTCGCCAGAAGCAACTCGACTACAACGCGGCCCACGGGATCACGCCCGAATCCGTGAAGCGCAACCTGGATGATGTGCTCGGCGAAGCGCTGGCCCGGGAATTCATCACACCGCCCCGCGAAGAGGCCGCCGAGGAGCCCATTCTCTACTTGGACGACAAAGGCTTCGAGCGCGAAATGGCCAAGCTTGAGAAGCGCATGAAGGAGCTGGCCTCCCAGATGAAATTCGAGGACGCCGCCGAACTGCGCGACCGCATCCAGCGCCTCCGCCGCGAGCGGCTCACGGATGTCTACTCCGCCGTTCCAGCGACGGGGCCCGTGGAGTGACTACTTCAGGCCTTCGATGAGGTAGAGGTCCGACAGCTTGCGCGAATAGTTGTAGGCGAAGGACCGTCCATCCTTGGAAGCCACGATCTCCCGGATGCCCGAGAGGCCCGCGGGATTCGCGGGGAGGATCTCGCGCACCGGCGAGCGCTTGCCCGTGGCGATGTCAATGCGGGTGATGCGGGCGGGCAGGCCATCGCGGTTGAAGACGAGGATGCCCTTGCCATCCGGCGTCCAGGCCAGGGTGATATCGCCGGGCTCGAGACCGGACAGAGGTCGGGCAACGCCGCCCTTCAAAGGCACGATGTTCGTATTCAGATTGAGCGGGTCTCCGGACCCGATGCCTTCGATCATCTCCGTGCCGTCTGGAGAGAGGATGTCGCTCCCCAGCCAGTTGCTCGTGCCTGGGTCGCCGACCGGGCGCCAAGCGCCGGTCTGAAGGTCCAAGAGGATGTAGCCTTGGCGCTTCGCATTCTCCGGCGTCAACGCGCCGATCACGGCCTGGCGCCCATCCGGCAGGATCCAGGGTCCGTCCACGAACACGACCCCCTTCGCCTGGATCTCGTGGGATTCCCCTGGACCTACCGGAACGATGCTCAGGCGGAGATCCTTGGGATCGGTGACCGCCAGCACATGACGGCCATCCGGGAAGAGTCGGAAGGCGGAAGCTTCGCCAAGCTTCACGGGCGGCGCGCCATTCCACTTCCGGAGGTAGAAGGATCTCCCTTCTCCCGCGGACCACCGGCCGGGTGCGCCGATGAGGAGCGAATTCCCGTCCGGGGTGAAATCCGTGGCGCGGGTGGCTTCGTTCCAGGAGAGGTCCTTCTCCCGGTAGTCGGGCGGGAAGAGCCCCATCACGCCCGTGATGGTCTGGGACAGGTCCACGAGGGCGCGGCCCTTCGCGTCCACATCCAGCAGCTCCAACCAGCCGGCCTGGGCCAGCAGCAGGCGCTTGCGGCCAGAGAGGTCCACCGCCCAGATGCTGCTGCCATCATCGCTGGCCTCACTGAACCAGATTTCCTTGCCGCCCGGCCCCCATGCGAGCCCGGAGAAATCCTTGGAGGGGATCGTGGCGAGAACCTTGCCTTCCGCGCTCAGCACGGTGATCTGGCCGCTGTCCATGGTCGTGGCCGCCGTCTCGAAGAACGCCACGCGATCCCCGGCAGGCGATACGCGGAGATTGGAGGCGAACAGCGTGGAGGCATGGATCTCGTGCCCGACGGGAAACTCCACCGTGCGCCCGAGCGTGCCCGTGGTGCCGCCCTTCATCACCGCGATCCGCGAGCCATCCGGCATCCAATCGGCCTCCTGCACTTGGCCAAGGACCTCCCGCATTCCACTTCCCCCAGGCACCACGCGGGCGAGGGGGCCGAGCTGAACGCGATTCCAGAGGCGAGGTCCCGGCATCACCGCCAGTTCCTGGGAAACCGAGACCGAGAGCAGGGATGCGTTCTTGATGCCGAGATCGCGGGGTTGGAGATTGCCGGGGTTGATGGCGAAGACCTCGGGCGGGTCACCCTGCCAACGCGCGCTGTAAAAGATCTCATTCCCCGTGGGGCTGAAACGAGCGCCTTCCACCGTCCCTTTACCGAAGGTGAGCCGCTGGAAGGTGGGGTGCGGGGTTGAAGCGCTTTTGCCAAGCCACCACGCGACGAGGATCCCTGTCGCCGCCAAGGCCCCCAAGGCGGGGAAGAGCCATGCGCGACGCGTGGTTTGGGAATCGCCACTCGGGGGACGAATGCCGGAGTCGTGGGAAGGCGCGGAAGCCGATTCCAAGGCGAAGGCTAGGTCATGGGCGTCGTGAAAGCGCCGATTGGGGATCTTCTCCAGGCAATGATCCACCACGCGGCGCAGCCCAGGCGGGATCGGGCGGCTCGTCTCATCTAAATCCGGCGGGTCCTCCTTGAGGACTGCCGCCATGGTGTCGGCGGCGGTGGCGCGCGCGAAGGCCCGCTTGCCCGTGAGCATCTCGAAGAGCACGACGCCGAAGCTGAAGATGTCGCTGCGGGCGTCCACCGCTTCGCCGCGCACCTGCTCGGGGCTCATGTAGCCCATGGTGCCGAGGATCGTCCCCTGCTCCGTGTGGACGCCGGGTGACGGCATGGATTCCGTGGGCACCAGCGATCCCGCGCCGCTCACGAAGGTGGGCAACTGTTTGGCGAGGCCGAAATCGAGGATTTTGAGGCGCCCGTCGGAGGTCACCCAGAGGTTCTCGGGTTTCAGATCGCGGTGGACGACGCCCTTGTCGTGGGCGGCGGCGAGGCCATGGGCCATCTGGATCGCGAGTTCGGTGGCGAACCTGGGTGAGAGTGGACCCTGCCGGAGACGCGCGCGCAGGGATTCGCCTTCGAGCAGTTCCATCACCGCGTACACGGTCTCGCCTTCCCGACCGATGTCGAAGAGGCCCGTGATGTTCGAATGGTTCAGCGCCGCGACGGCCTTGGCTTCGCGTTCGAAGCGGGCAAGGGAATCGGGATTCTTGGCGAGGTGCTCCGGCAGCACTTTGATCGCGACGAAACGGTCCAGCCGCGCGTCCTTCGCCTTGTACACCTCGCCCATCCCGCCCGCGCCCAGCGGCGCCAGGATCTCGTAGGGGCCGAGCTTGGTGCCGATCTGCATGGGCTTCGTTCTAGCGCGCGGTGTATTGCGTGATCACGCTTCCGATGGCTTTGCGGCAGGCGGCGCAGAATCCGGCGCTCAAGTCCCGGGTGAACATGATGCAATCCTCCTGGGAGCGGTAGTAGCCGGTGGCGTAGTAGTCGCCGCCTTCGAAGGCGCCGACCTTGGCGCTGTTCGCATCCGTGCCGAGCAGCGTGGATTCGTGGGCGCGCTCCTCGGTGAAGAGCGCCTCCATCACGGCTTCGGGCTGGTTGGCGGCGCGGATGGCGCGACGGCGTTTCTGGATGCCGAGGCTGTATGCCTCAAACTCGGCCTTCTTCCAAGGTGTGGGCAACGGCGTTCCGGGCGCGATGAGGTCCGCCCATTTGGGATGCTGGGGGTCCGCGGTCACATTCGGCTCCCAGGGCTCGGGCCGCGCGGCGCTCGGGTTGTAGTAGTTGTCGCTGGTGTAGTACTCGTCCGCGAGCCCGGCGATGTGATGGCCGAATTCGTGAACGAACACATAGGGGCTGAAGGCGTTGTCGCTGGCGACGGTGCCGTAGAGCTGGTGGATGCCGCCGCCGCCGTAGGTGCGGCCGTTCACGAGGATCTCCACGAAGTCGTAGGGCGCCTGCGACGCCGCGTCCCGGAAGGCGCGGTTGTCGAAGGTGAGGATGTAGCGTTCGCTGCCGAAGGCGTCATAGGTGCAGCCCAGCGCGGAACGCTTGTGGATGCCGGTGCTGGGGCGGCTGATGCCGCTCTCCTTCGACGCGGGGCACAACGCCCACACATTGAAGTCCGCCTTGCGGGACTTGTAGGGCTCATAGGCGAAGAGCGTCGCGGCGAGGCGCTTGGCGTCCTTGATGAACTTGGGCCGTTCCTTCGCGGTGTAGCCATCGCCGAGGATGAGGAAGTCCACCTTGTGGGAGGGATCGCCGTTCTTCAGGATCGGAATGAGCGCGCCCGCGCTGGGCGGGGCGCCGCGCTCCACGCTTTGGGCCTTCGGATCCACGGGGCAGGACCAGAGCTCCTTCCAGCCCATGTCCGCTTGGCGGCGCAGGAGGTGGACGGTGACGGGTCCAGCGGGTTCCGGGAAGCGCACGGATTCTTCGAAGGCGCGCTGGAGCTTGGTGGCCTCGTCCGTGTCCTGCCACTCGCCGAAGATGCTGGCGAAGCCGCGGGAGTAGAGGACCTTTCCATCCGCGTCCCGGACTTCGGCTTTGTACTTGCCGAGGTTGGAATCATCCACGGCCCGATCCGGATCGCCGGGCCAGGGCAGGGGCTCTTCCACGACGCGGGCCACGGCGAAGGTCTCGTTTTTGGCGTCGCCGCCATGGACATAGTCCAGCCGCAGGGTGCGAGGCGTGGCCGCGGATAGGGCGCAGGCGAGGAGAAGGGCGAAGGCGATGCGCATGGGGAGCTCCGGGTCCACACTAGCCGGTCTTGGGGGCGCGTGGAGGCCCCTTGAAAATTCCGGCCGCTACATGCAAGCTTGGCGGGTTCCTTCGAGGCCACATGGGCGGTTTGGTCATCCAAGTCCCCGGCAAAGGGCGCTGCGTGCTCGACGCCGCGCAGCCGGAGGTGACCGTGGGCCGCGGCACGGGGAACCTGCTCGTGCTGGAGGACGGCATGTTGAGCCGCCACCACGCCCGCTGCTTCCTGAAGGAGAACCGCGCCTGGGTGGAGGATCTGGGATCGCGGCACGGCACCTTCCTCAACGGCCGCCGCGTGGAGCAGGCCACGGCCATGAAGGAAGGCGACCGGCTGCTTGTGGGGCGGACGGAGATCCGGGTGCTGCCGCCGGACCAGGATCCGACCAAGCCCTCGGGCGCCATCGTCGTCGAGGATCATCCCCACCCTCAGCTCACGCTCGTGCGCCCGCTGAGCGAATTGTTCAGCCAAGCCGCGCCGGGGGCGGACCACTGGACGAAGGCCCTGGACTTCCTCCATGACGCGAGCCTGGACCTCCTCAAGGAGGCTGATCCGAAAGTGATGCTGGAGCGCATGGCCACGGGGCTCCACGGCTTCCTGAAACCCCACCGCGTGGCGATCCTCCTGCGCCAGCCGGATGGGGAGCTGGAGTTGACGGCCTACGCCGGAAAGACCCAGACCGAACCCTTCCGCATCTCCCGCAGTCTGGTGGCCAAGGTGCTGGAGCGCCAGGAGGCGGTGCTGCTCCGCGACCCCGCGCTGGATTCCGCCTACCAGTCCGCCAGCATGGTGCTCAGCCAGATCAGCTCGGCCATCGTCACGCCCTTGGCGCTCGATGGGCAGGTGGAAGGCCTGCTCTACGCGGACGCGCGGGTGCCGCGCGATCCTTTCACGGAAGAGGATCTGCGCCTCGTCTCCAGCCTCGCCCACATGGCCGCAGCCAAGCTCCAGCAGACGCGCCTGCTCTCGGAGGTCGCGCACAAGCGGAAGATGGAAGAGGAGCTGGCCCTGGCGCGGCGCATCCAGGAACGGCTCATGCCCCTGCTCCCCAGCGAGCTGCCGGGCTTCGAGCTGGCCTCCCTCCACGAACCCAGCCGCCAGGTGTCCGGCGACCTCTTCGGCCACTTCCCCGGCCCGGATGGCAGCGCCTGGCTGTGGGTGGCGGATGTGAGCGGCAAAGGGCTCGGCCCGGGGCTCCTCATGGCCACCATGCAGGCCTACCTGGACGCCTGGGCGGATAGCACCGCCGATCCTGGCCCGCTCGCGGATCGTCTCAGCCACACCCTAGCCCGCCACACCACGCGCAATCGCTACATCACGGCCTTCCTGCTCCGGGCCGAGGCCGATGGAACGGTCTACTACTGCAACGCCGGCCACAATCCCGGGCTGTTGCGGAGGGCGGATGGGACGCTCGAGCAGCTCGAAAGCCAGGGTATGCCGCTGGCCCTCTTTCCCGAACAGCCGCATGGCGGAGCCCGTCTCCAGTTGAAGCCTGGGGATCTGCTGGCCATCTTCACCGATGGCATCACCGAAGCCGCGCCGGTGGATGGCGAGGACTTTGACCTCACGGGGCTGGAAGGCGTGCTGAGCCGCCATGCGAAGGCGCCCTTGCCCGAACTCATCGCCCGGATCTCTGAAGCCCTGCATGAACACACCCAGGGCGCCCCGTTGGCCGATGACCGCACCCTCGTTCTCATCCGGCGGCGCTAGACTGGAGCCATGTCCAGCCTGACTCCGAAGCAACGGCAATTCCTCAAGGCGAAGGCCCACGCGCTCAAGCCTCTGCTCCAAATTGGCAAGGCGGGGCTCACGCCCGCCCTGGTGGAGGAGTTGGATCGGGTGCTCGACGCCCACGAGCTGGTGAAGGTGAAGCTCAACGACAACACCTTCGAGGATGAGCCCGGCGTGGTGGCGGCGTTGAACGCGAAAGTGGCGGGCCTGCACCATGTCTGGACCATCGGGCACACGCTGCTCCTCTTCCGCCCCAGTCGCGAGCGCGCCACGCGCTTTCCGCTGCCCTAGGCGGATCCGCGATGCCCTTCCTGTCCTGGCACGAAGGCCCGCAGCTCCGGCGACTGCGCCTCGAAGGCGCGCGGGTGCTCGGCACCGACCCGATGCGCGCCACCGTGATCGCTCCGATGGTGGGTCCCGCGGTCCAGGCCATGATCCAGTCCGAAGGCATCCATTGGCGCATCCGGCCCTTGGATGGCATGGTCATCCGCCGCGAGGGCGAGATGCTGTCCGCGTCAGGAACGCTCCTGGGCGATGGGGATGTCCTGAACCTGGGGGCGTGGGAGATCCGTTTCACGCACCGCTTCCCGGGGCTCGATCCGGAGCGCTTCCTCGAAACCTCCGGCTCGCTGCCGCTTCCCTCCGGCACGGCCGCCGTCGCGCCGTTGCGATGGGTCGCGGGTCTGGCGCAGCGCTTGGAACAAGGCCTGCTCGCGGAAGAGGATCCCACCGCGCTCGCGAAGCGTCTCGTGGAAGAAGCGTGTTCCTTCCTCGCGGCGGATTCCGGGCTGCATCTCCGGCAGGCCCCCGCGGCGCCCTGGCGCGTGATTCATCGCGTCGGCGCGGTGGTGGAGGATCAGGAACCCGCCCATTCGCTTGTCACCCACGCGTTGACGGAGGAGGTCAATCTTCTCTCCAACGATCCTTGGCTGGACCCGAGGGCGGTGCGCGCGCCACTGGGATCGCCCTCCCTCGGGCCGATGCTGGTGGCCCCGGTGTTCCTGGTGGAAGGTTCCGGTGATGGTCCGGAAGGCGCCTTCGTCCTGATGCGCCGCCCAGGCGCGCCCGCCTTCACCGCGCCGGACTTGAGCCTGCTGCGCAGCGCGGCGGATTTGGCGGCGCTCGCCTACCGGCTCAGCCTCGTCCAGCGGCGCCTGCTCACCCACGCGGAGATGGAGAGCCAAATTCTCCACCTCCGGCGCGACCTGGAGCGGCAGGACGACCGCCAAGGCCATCTCCTCGCTGCGCTCCGGGGCAGCCTCGCGCGGGGCCAGGCCCTGCTTCGGAATCTCGAGGGCGCGCCCGCGGAGGCGCTGCGGATGCATTTCACGGCCATGTTCCATCTCGTGGAAGATGGCATGGCCACCGATCCGGGCCTGGCCCCACCACCGGGGCGAGTCTGGCGCTTGGACGAGGTGCAGCGCCAGATCATGGAGGCTTGGACGCCTTTGGCGGAGAGCCTTGGCCTCGTCATCGCGGCGGAAGCCGCGCCGGAAGCTCAAGTCTGGCTGGGCGGCGGTCCCGTCCTTGAAGCCCTTCGTAGTTTGTTGGACGCGCTCTTCTTGAATCTGCCCACCGGAACCAGCCTGCCCATGCGTTGGAGCGAGGAGCCCGGGCGCTGGTGCCTGGATTTCAGCGTGCCCACGGGAACGGCCCGCGTGAGTCCCGACGCCTGGAGCCGCGGCGTCTTCGCCTCTTCCGGCGTGGAATGGCGATGGAGCGAAGGCAGGCTCACGCTCGCGTTCCGCGTGGCGCCGCAGGTGCAAGGCGATCCGGTTGAGCGCCCCATGCTTGGCTTGGTGACGGAGGACCTCGGCCTCGTCGGGATCTTCCAGGGCGCGGCCGACGCCGCGGACCTCTCGCTCTTCCCGCTTGAGGAGGCTCCGCCTTCGCCCCCGCTGCCGCCCTTCGAGATCCTGGTGGTGGACGCCCGCGGCGTGACCGATGTGATCGCGTGCCTCCGCGACTACCGCGGGCACCCGACCTTCGCCACCACGCCCATCCTCGTCGTGCGCGCGAAGGAATTGGATGGTCCCGAGCTGTTGGCCGCGGGGGCCACGGATTGGTTGGCCGAGGCCCTTCACTGGGAGTCCCTCCATCACCGGCTTCAGGCCCTTCGGCGGCACCGGGAGTTGCAGAAGAAGGGCAGGGCTTCCGAGCGCCTGGAGACCGTGCGCCAGATGGCGGGCACGCTCAAGCACGAGATCAACAACCCGCTGGCGGTCATCTCGCTCCAGACCGAGCTGCTGCAGCGCAAATTCCCGGATGAGCCCAAGCTCGCCAAAATCGCCGAGCAGGTCCAGCGCATCCAGGCGCTCATGCAGGTTCTCCAGAAGATGCGCGAGCCCGGCGATGAGGACTATCCCGGCGGCACCAACATCCTCCGTCTCTGAGCCAGGGAATCCATGACGCCCGACCCGCGCCTCGTGCCCAATTTCCTCATCATCGGCGCCGCCAAGTGCGCGACGACCTCCCTGGCCTCGCTCCTGGACCTGCATCCGGAGGCTGGCGTGTGCCGCCCGAAGGAACCGCACTTCTTCTCCATGGATGCCCAATACCAGGCAGGCTGGGACGCCTACCTCAAGCTCTTCGCCCACTGCCAAGGCCGCAAGGCCATGGGCGACGCCTCCACCTCCTATTCGCGGATCCGCTACCACCGGCAGGCGATCCCGCGCATCCAGCGCCACCTCGCCACGCCGAAGATCATCTACATGGTGCGGCACCCCCTGGAGCGGATGGAGTCCGCCTTCGCCGAGCACCGCAAGACCCCGAACGGCGCGGGACTGATGGATCTCAACGACGCCATCCAACGCCAGCCGATGATCGTGGATTCGAGCCGGTACTGGGAAGTCTTCGACGCCTACCGCCACGCCTTCGGCGAAGCGGCCATCAAGGTGCTCTGGTTCGAGGACTACATCGCCCGGACCGTCGAGGTGTTCCAAGAGGTGTGCCGTTTCCTGGGCATTGACGACACCTTCGAGCCCGAACTCAGCCAGCAGGACCGCAACGAACGCGCGGAGATCCACGCGTCGCCCACCTGGGATCCGGTCCTTCGAGCGCGCGTGTTGGACGCGATCCGGGAGGACAATCTGCGCTTCCTCGATCATTTCGGGAAGGACCGGAACCACTGGGGCGGGCTCTACGCTTGAGCCCCATCAAGGCGGTTGGGCGCGTCCCACGCTAGGCTGAGTCCGAGGAGATCCCATGCCCAAGCCCGTGGATGTGGACGCGATGGAATGGAAGGCGCTTCCCTATCCCGGCATCCGGGCGAAGGTGTTGCACAGCGATCCCGAAACCGGCGATCGCGCGGCCCTCATCGAATTGGACGAAGGCGCGCACTATCCGCTCCACGACCATCCCGGCGGCGAACACGCCCTCATCCTGGAAGGCGAGTTGAAGTCCGGCGGCGAAGTGCTGCGCGCGGGGCAGTACATCCACACGCCGTCCGGCGCGCCTCACGCGGTCGTGGCCCGCACCCGCTGCCGCTTCTTCGTCGTCACTCCGAAGGGCGTGGTGCTGGTCGAGAAGGGCTGAACCACGAGGAGTCGGGATTTCCACCCAATGCTTCAATCAGGGTTGCTTCCCTGGCGGTGGGAATGCCCAGGCATTGAGCCGCGGATCGAAGTAGATCGGGCCATTCAAGGAAATAAAGAGAACCCGACCATCGGGCATGGCTTGGTGAAGTCCCGACGGAGTCGCATGGATAGGTGAAGGTGGGTCTGGCAGCGGCGAGAACTTTCCGCTGATCGGATCAAAGGCTTCAACTCCTACTTTCAATTGAGCTCCGGTCGGGCGGGCTTTCTTGATCGCTTCATGGACCTGTTCAGGCGACATGGTCAATAATTCCTCTGGTCTTGGGAGTCCATCGATTGTGAGAGATGGCACGCCGCCGACGATCAGAACGCGCCCGTCGTTCATCCGCGTCGCGGTATGCAAGCTACGGGGGTTCAGCATCGGGCCCGTCGGGACGAAGACCCTCTTGTCCGGATCGAACAGCTCGGCGGAAGGCTCATGGTCCGTGCCACCGGTTATGAGCACTCGACCGTCCGTCAGCAAAGTGGCTTCATGGTTCTGCCGCGCCTGGGCCATGCTTGGGAGGGCGATGACTCTGCTGGTGGCGGCGTCGAACAGGTAGGCATTGGAGTGGGTGGCATCCCGTTCTCCATAATCCAAATGCGTGACCAGGACACGTCCGTTCCCCAAATCCGTGAGCTTCGCTGACCCGTTCACGACCATCGTCGGATGACCGATCGCCTGGAACCTCTTGGTGACCGGATCGAAGGCGAGCAGACCCATCGGGCCGCCCTCCTCGGTGCTGAACAGGATCCGGCCATCGGGAAGGTTCGCCATGTCCGAGACCCTTGTTCCGTCCGGAAGCCGACCTAAGGTGGACCATCGGTTTTGGGCAGGATCGTAGGCCTCCAGGTCGAGGACATCTTCACCGACATCCCTGCTACCCCCAGCGGCGAGGATCCGTCCATCGAGCATTCGGATCGCAAGCGGATGAAACATCCGCTCGCTGCTCATCTGGGCAATGCGCTGGAAGGTATCCGCCTTGGGATCGTAGATCTCAGTGTTCAGGCCCTTGTCCCTGGTGCACGATCCGAGGATGAGGATCCTTCCATCCCTGAGCTGAGCGGCCGCTCCATCCACATGCGCGAATGAGTCGAACCGCGGCATGGACATCTCGTTTCGTACGGTTCGCACAAAGCTGGGGCCGTAATAGGCCGCCACTCCACCCATGCAGAGAACGGTTGCGACAAAGGCGCCTAGCAATAGCTTCCTGAAGGTTTCCATAGGTAGGAGGATAAACGAAGAAGCCCGCTCGCGCGGGCCTCTTCGCGAAACAGGGTCGCTCACATGTGGGCGATGATGTTGTCGCCGAAGGCCGAGCACTTGATTTCCGTCGCGCCTTCCATCTGACGCGCGAAATCGTAGGTGACTTTCTTGCTGGCGATGGCGCCATCCATGCCCTTGAGGATCATGTCGGCGGCCTCGGTCCAGCCCATGTAGCGGAGCATCATCTCGCCGCTGAGGACGACGGAGCCGGGGTTCACCTTGTCCTGGTTGGCGTACTTGGGCGCGGTGCCGTGCGTGGCCTCGAAGACCGCGTGGCCCGTCACATAGTTGATGTTGCCGCCGGGGGCGATGCCGATGCCGCCCACCTGGGCCGCGAGGGCGTCGCTGAGGTAGTCGCCGTTGAGGTTCAGCGTGGCGATCACATCGAACTCGTCGGGGCGCGTGAGCACCTGCTGGAGCGTGATGTCGGCGATGGCGTCCTTGATGACGAGGCCGTTGGGCAGCTTGCACCAGGGTCCGCCGTCCATCTCCACGGCGCCGAACTCCTTCTTCGCGAGGTCATAGCCCCACTTCATGAAGGCGCCTTCCGTGAACTTCATGATGTTGCCCTTGTGGACCAGGGTGACGGACTTGCGGTTGTTCTCGAGGGCGTACTGGATGGCGGCGCGGATGAGGCGCTCGGAGCCCTCCTGGGACACGGGCTTGATGCCGATGCCGCTGGTGAGCGGGAAGCGGATCTTGCTGAACTCCTTGGGGAAGTTCTCCTTGAGGAAGGCCTGGAGCTTGGCGTTGCCCTCGCCGCCCATCTCGAACTCGATGCCGGCGTAAATGTCCTCGCAGTTCTCGCGGAAGATCACCATGTTGACCTTGCCGGGGTTCTTCACGGGGCTGGGGACGCCCTTGAACCACTGCACGGGGCGAAGGCAGACATAGAGGTCCAGCATCTGGCGCAGGGCCACATTGAGGCTGCGGATGCCGCCGCCGATGGGCGTCGTGAGGGGGCCCTTGATGGAGACGAGGTACTCGCGGCAGGCCTCGACGGTCTCGTCGGGCAGCCAGGTGTTGAACTGGTCGAAACTCTTCTGGCCGGCGTAGACCTCCATCCACTGGATCTGCCGCTTGCCGGCGTAGGCCTTCTCCACCGCCGCGTCGAGCACGCGGACGGACGCGCGCCAGATGTCCGCGCCCGTGCCGTCGCCTTCGATGAAAGGCACGATCGGAAAATCAGGAACGGTCAGCTTGCCGTTCGCGATGCTGATCTTCTGGCCCTTGGCGGGCACGATGGGCTTGGGGGACGCGGCCATGGCGGGCTCCTGGAAGCAAACGCTTCAGGTTCCCATGGGGAGCCCGCGCCTTCAAGCTTCCGTGCGCTCCGTCACATCCATGCGGACCTTCACGCAGCCCTTGAGAGCCTTGGGTTCAAAGGGGCAATGGCGGCAGCGGTTCCCGCAGCAGGAGCCGCGACGGAGGTGATGCGCCTCCGTGAAGACCCAATAGGGGCCGTCCCAATAGCCCAACACTTCCGGATGCTCAGGCATCCTGGACCGCCGAGCGATTCCAGGCGGCGATTCGGCCGTCCTTGAAGCTGAAATCGAGGCGACCCACTTCAGTCCCGCCGTAGCCGGGCTCGAAGACGATCGTTTCCCCCAGCGCGTTCTTCACGATGGCGGGTTCGTCCATGAAGAGGTGGGTGTGGCCGCTGAGGATGGCGTGGATGCCCGGGACGAGCGCGGCGAGCTCCAGGTTGCCGGGTCGCTCGGGGCTGCCCTTCATGCCCAGGTGGGAGCTGAGGACGATGAGGGCGCAGTGTTCTTCCTCGCGGAGTTTCTTCACCGTGGGCGTGAGGGAGGCCACGGGGTCCAGCCAGGTCACGCCTTTGTGGTTCTCTGGCAGCACCATGCCGTCGAACTTGTAGGTCGCGCCGAGGATGCCCACGCGAACGCCGCCCACCTCGCGGATGAGGTAGGGCGCCACGCGCTTGCCCAGTTCCGGCGCGCCGCTGAAATCGAGGTTCGTGCAGACGAAGGGGAAGGTGGCCTCCGTCATCGCGTCGAGCAGCCCATCCACGCCATCGTCGAAGTCGTGATTGCCCAGCGTGACGGCGTCGTAGCCCACGAGGCTCATGAGCTTGAAATCGAGCTTGCCCTTCCACTCGTTGAAGTAGGGCGTGCCTTGGAAGGCGTCCCCGGCGTCCAGCAGCAGCACATTCGCGAGCTCTTTCCGAAGGCGCTTCACGAGCGTCGCGCGGCGCGCGATGCCGCCCAGTCCGCTCTGTCGGCCGGAACCCGCCGGGAAGGGGTCCAGGTGATCGTGGGTGTCGGTGGTGAGGAGTAGGGTGACGCGCGTTGTCCCGGTCGCGGGGCGCGCCTTCAGGGATAGCGGAGACGCCGCGACGGCGCCTGCCGCTGCGAGGGAGGAAAGGAAGTCGCGACGCTTCATGGGAACTTCACCTGGCGCTGGTCCAGCGGATCCAGGAAGGCATCCGGGATCGTGTAGGGCGAGAACGAAGGCGGCAGCAAGGGCTTGCCCGCCTTGCCCAGCGCCTCGCAGGCTTGGAGCACGGTGTCCCGCAGCTTGAGACCGGTGTCCTCAGGCGTACGGCCCGCCAGCGCCCGCATGGTGTCCCCGCTCTTGGCGAGGTAGTCGGAGGTCGCCACCCGGTAGCGGGCCGTGGGCGCGATGGCGGAACCGTCCGCGAAGGTGACGACGCAGACCGGGGCTTCCGGCGTTCCGGAAACGACCGCCTTGATATTGGAAACCGGCTCGCCCGCGCGGCGCTCGATGCCCTGCTTCACGGCGCGGATCAGGTCGGCGCCGGTCATCTCCACGACGACGAGGGCGTTCTCGAAGGGCATGACTTCGTAGACATCGCCGACCGTCACCGGACCCCGGCGGAGATTGGCCCGAAGACCGCCGCTGTTGGTGATGGCGGCGTCCACGGGCCTTCCGGTGGCTTTCGCGGCGGCGGCGCGCATGAGGTCCGCCATCCAGTCGCCGAGGGCGTTGGGCTCCCCGCGTCGGCCACGGAAGAGGCCTTCGGGCGCCTGGCAGAGCACCCGCCCGAACTTGGCGTCGAGTTGGGCGCGATAGGGCGCGAGGATCTTCTCCACCGCCGGATCGGGAGGGATCGAAGCGTCCACCGGATAGATCTTGAATCCGTCGTAATGCGCCTGCTGGGCGGCGAGCGGCAGACCCAGCGCGAAGAACAGCGCGGCAAGCTTATTCACCGGATGAGGCTCCCGCGGTGGCGGCGGCTTCCAGTTCGGCGACCGTCTTGCGGACCGCCTGATCGTGGCGCCAGAACAGCGCGGTGGCGCGAAGCAGCCACGCGATGGTCCAGGCCCCGATGAGCGTGGCGAGCGCTTCCAGCAGCACGAAGAGCCACACCCGGCCCACGCTGCCGCCGCCCAGTCGCCAGGCGAGTTCGATCACGGCCGCGTGGAGCGCGAGGCGGAGCAGGGAAAGTCCCACCGCGAGCGTGAACCACTGCACGGGGTTGCCCCACATGCGGAGGAAGCCGAGCCGCGCGTGGCCGAACCAGCTCAGCCCTTTGCGCTCCAGGCGGTTCAGGCGCATCAACCACCACTGGATCATCAGCGTGGACACCGTCGCCAGCGCGAGGATCGGCCGCCCGAAGAAGGCCAGCCAGGACAGGGCCGGGATGCCGATGCCGCCGAGGTAGCCAAGCACCACCGAGGTGATGAGAAAGACGGCGAGGAAAGGGATGCCCAGCACCACCGTGTCCAGCGCGCCGCCGATCCAGGGGCCGACCCGGTGGCGCAGTCCAGCCGCGGCGGCCTGGTGCTTCCAGGAAGCCCAGAGCACGAGAAGGAATCCGACGATGAGCGCGGTGGAGGCGCCGAATCCGAGCATTCCGTGGACTTCGCCGCGATCGAAAAGCTCCACCAGATCTTTGGCGTTGAGCTGTTCGCCCCAGTGGGCGGGCATGGCCGACCAGCCGTTCCCGACCTGGGTGTGGCCCATGAGGTAGCTCGCCCATAGGAAGGCGGGCGCCACCGCGAGAATGAGCCACCCGGCCATCAGCCATTGGCCGCTGGCGTTGAATCCGCCTGGGATGGC
Source organism: uncultured Solibacteraceae bacterium (assembly GCA_964472275.1). Classification (GTDB taxonomy): domain Bacteria; phylum Acidobacteriota; class Holophagae; order Holophagales; family Holophagaceae; genus JAFDVN01. Next base: position 8,615 of record CAYYJN010000019.1, on the reverse strand, counting down.
TTCCTTCAGGAAGCTCCACGGCCCCCTGGGACCAAGGCCGGGCTCGTCGTGAATGGAGGAGGGGACGCGGGTCATGTCGCTCATGGGATGCCTTTCTCCATGAAAGCACAGGGCGCTGATAGAGTGCGTCTGGACTTCGCGGGAGGCGGCATGGCCATCCACGGCATCCCCGGGCGCAAGGCGGATCTGGGGGAAGGCACGGCGGTCCGCCGCCTGCTTCCCACGCGGGGTCGGCGGCTGGTCGGCCCGTGGTGCTTCCTGGACCATTACGGCCCTGATCCGGTGGAGGGAGCCGGAATGGCGCTGGGCCAGCATCCCCACATCGGGCTCCAGACCGTGTCCTGGCTGCTCGAAGGCGAAATCCTCCACCGGGACAGCCTGGGCTCGGAACAGATCATCCGGCCGGGCCAGTTGAATCTGATGACTTCGGCGGCGGGCATCGCCCATTCCGAGACTTCGCCCACGGCCCATGGGCCGCGTCTCCATGGCGTGCAGTTCTGGGTCGCCTTGCCGGAGGAGGCGCGCCACGGCGCGGCGGCCTTCGAGCACCACGCCGACTTGCCGGGAAGGGGCCTCGGAGCTTTCCGAGCCAAGGTTCTGTTGGGGCGGTTAGGGGAGGCCGCCTCACCCGCCCGCGTCCACTCGCCCACCGTCGGCGTGGAAATGGCGGCGGACAAGGATGGCAGGGAGGATGTCCCGCTGGATCCAGCCTTCGAACACGCGGTGGTGGCGCTGGCCGGGCGCTCGGCCATCGGCGATCTGCCGCTGGAGATCGGCGTCCTCTATCCGATCCCGCAGGGCACGGAGTCGCTCGCGCTGGCGATGGAGCAGGGCGCTCGGGCCATGCTGGTGGGCGGCGCGCCTTTCCCGGAACCCATCCTCATGTGGTGGAACTTCGTCTGCCGGACCCCGGAGGAGATGCTCGCCGCCCGCGCCGATTGGGAAGGGGGGCGGCGCTTCGGGTCCGTCGCGGATCCGCTCCCGCGCGTTCCAGCGCCCGCGCTCGATCCAGGCCTTCTCCGCCTTCGTCGCTGAAAGCCGTTGACAGAGGACGATCCTCCGAGGTTTGATAGGTCTCCATGAAGTCCTTCCGTTCCTATTCCCGCTGCGAAGCCCCCCTGGGCTTCTGGTGGTGGTCTATGGGCTCGGAGGGCACTCTCGGCGTCTAGACACCGTCATCGCCGCACCCTTCGAGCCCGGTCCTTCGCGACCGGGCTTTTCGCATTCCAGGATTCCCATGCTGCTCCGCCACCGTCTCCCAGCCGATCTCATCACGCCGCTCTCGGCCTACCTCGCCCTTCGGTCGAAGGGCGCGAGCCTGTTGCTGGAATCCGCCGACCAGGGCGAACGGGTCGGGCGCCACAGCTTCGTCCTTCTCGAAGGGGAAGGCGAGGTTCGCCTGGACGCGCCCGGCCACGGATGGGCGGAGGCGATGCGCGCGCTCGCGGGTCCGAGTGAACACGAGCGCGGGGAACTCGCGGCGGATTCAGAACTGGGCGAAGGCCGCGAGCCCATGCCCGTGGGCGTGGGGTGCGCGGGCTACCTCGGCTTCGAGGCCTTGGGCGCGTCGGAGCCCACGCTTTCCTTGCCCGAGCGGAACAGCCTCGGGCTTCCGACCGTCTGGGTGCGCCGCTTCGACGCCGCGCTCGTCTTCGACCACCTGCACCAGGTGGCGGAAGTGCAGGTCCTCGCGCCGACCCGGGAGCTCGCCGCCGCGCGGATCCAGGATCTGCTGAACGCGCTGAAGGAGGTTCCTCGCGTCGAAGATGAGCCCGGCGCTCCCCGCGCGGAGCCGCTCCTTTCCCAGGAAAGTTACGAGGCCTTCGTCCGTCGGGCCCTCGATCTCATCCGCGATGGCGATGTGTACCAGCTCGTGCCCAGCCAGCGGGTTCGCGTCCGTCGTCCGCCCTCGCCCCTCACCGCTTATCGCCGCATGCGGCGGCTCAACCCGAGCCCTTACGGATTTCTCCTGGAGTGGAAGGGCTTCGCCCTGGCGGGCGCTTCGCCGGAGATGCTCGTGCGCGTGGCGAACGGCGAAGCGGAGACGCTCCCCATCGCGGGCACCGTGCCCCGGGGGGCGGATGAAGCCGAGGACGCGGCTCGCTTCGAGGCGCTGCGATCCGACGCCAAGGAACTCGCCGAGCATCAGATGCTCGTGGATCTCGCGCGCAACGACCTTGGTCGCATCTCCATCCCAGGTGGGGTGCGCGTGGAGCGGCCGCTCGCCTTGCAGCGCACGAGCCATGTGCTCCACCTCACGACGACGGTGAAGGGCAGGCTGCGCGAAGGCCTCGACGCGCTGGATGTGCTCGCCGCCTGCTTCCCGGCGGGCACCGTGAGCGGCGCGCCCAAGATCCGCGCGGCGCGGCGCATCGCCGAGCTGGAAGGGGATCAGCGCGGCCCCTACGGTGGCGCGCTGCTGCGCCTGTCCAGCGATGGCAGCCTCGACACGGCCCTCATCCTGCGCACGGCGGTTTACGCGGGCGGCGACGCCTACCTCCAGGCCGGGGCGGGCATCGTCCGCGCCTCTGATCCGACCAAGGAGTACCTGGAGACGCTGCACAAGATGGCCGCGCCCGCGACCGCGTTGGGCGTGGACTTGAGCGCGCTCATGAAGACGGAGGTGGTCTCGTGATCCTGCTCGTGGATGCCCTCGACAGCTTCACCTACAACCTCGTGCAGGCCTTCGAGACCTTGGGCGCGCCGGTGAAGGTGGTGCGCCACGACGCCATCACGCTGACGGACGCGGAGGCGCTGCGTCCGGATGCGATCGTGCTCTCTCCCGGTCCAGGCCATCCCACCGATAGCGCGGGCCACATGGCCGTCGCGGGATCCGCGACGCGGATTCCGGTGCTCGGCGTGTGCCTCGGCCATCAGGCGCTCGTGGCCGCCAGTGGCGGCAAGGTGGTCCACGCTCGGGAGCCGCTGCATGGGGAGGCCACGGCGCTTCAGCACGAGAGAGAAGGACTCTTCGCGGGCCTGCCCCAAGGGCTGCCCGTGGGCCGCTATCACAGCCTCATCGCGGAGCCGGATTCCCTCCCGGAATGGTGGCGAGTCACCGCGCGATCGGAGAGCGGCGAAATCATGGCCATCGCCCACCGCTCACTGCCCCGCTGGGGGGTGCAGTTCCACCCGGAAAGCATCCTCACGCCCGATGGGCCTTCCCTCCTCATCAACTTTCTCCGACTCGCTGGGGCCTCCCGATGACTTTGCTCGCCACCCACAATCCGATCCGCCCCTTGCCAGAAGCGACGGCGAAGGAGCTGATGCGGACCTTCATTGACCAGGACACGGACGCGCTCCTCGTCGGCGCCTGCCTCGCCCTCCTCGCCCAGCGCGCGCCGGAGGCGCACGAACTCCATGCCTTCGCCGAAGCGCTCCTGGAGGTGGCCGTCCCGTTCCCGAAGGCGCCCATGCCCGTGCTGGACACTTGCGGAACCGGCGGCGATGGCGCGGGCACGGCCAACCTCAGCACTCTCGCGGCCCTGCTCCTGGCGAGCCTGGGCGTGCCCATCGTCAAACACGGCAACCGCGCGGCCACTTCCACCTGCGGCAGCGCCGACCTTCTCGAAGGCCTTGGCTACGATCTCGCGCGGACGCCCGATCAACTGCAGGCCGACCTCGCTTCGGCGCGCTTCGCGTTCCTCTTCGCGCCCGCCTATCACCCGCTGCTGGGGCGCTTGAAGGAGATCCGCAAGCGGTTGGGCATTCCGACGGTCTTCAATCTGCTCGGCCCGCTGCTCAATCCCGCCCGGCCCGAACACCAGGTGCTCGGCGTCGCGCGGGAGGATCTGGTCGCGCCCATGGCCGCGGCTCTGGGTCGCCAGGGCGTTCGCCGCGCCTTCGTCCTTCACGGCAAGGACGCTCAAGGCCGCGGTCTGGATGAGGCTTCCATCGAAGGACCCACCACCGTGGCCGAAGTGCGGGAAGGCGTGGTTCACGCGCCTCAGGTGCTCGTGCCGCGCGAACTCGGCATTCCGCTGCCAGGCCGCCACGCGCTCGCGGTGGCGAATCGGGATGAAGCCATCGCCGCCGCCCGCGGCTTGGCTCGGGGTTCAAGCGATTCCGATTTCCGACCGCCGGTGGCCGATGGCGTCGCGCTCCAAGCGGGGCTTGGGCTCTTGCTGCACCGGGACCTGCCCCTGAGCGGCCTCGCCTCCGCTTACCAAGAGGCGCGGGAAGCGTTGAGGGCGGGCTTCCGGCTGCCTTTGCCTGAGCGGGTGAACGCATGAATCGCCTGCCCAATCCCTCCACTCTCGTGCGGGAAGCGCGGATCCCCCCCGGCTCCCACTTGGCGACCGTGCTGCAGGCGGAATTGCGTCGCCTGGACGCCATGTCTTCCGTCCCAGCTATTCCCGAGGCCCGCATCCCAGGCCGCTTCGAGCAGGCCTTGCGTCAAGCCCGCGCCAATCAAGGCGGCGCCATCATCGCCGAGTACAAGCAGGGATCGCCCTCCCTCGGGCCCTTCGCGATCGGAACGCCGCTGGAAAGCCAGCTCAAGGCCTATCGGGAAGGCGGCGCGGCCTGCCTGTCCATCCTGACCGAACCCGCGTACTTCCTGGGCTCTGCTGAAGATGTGCGCGCCGCCGCGCCCATCGGATTGCCTCGGCTCTACAAAGGCTTCGTCCTATCCGAAGCCCACTTGGACGAGGCCGCGGCCTGCGACGCGGAGGCGGTGTTGCTCATCGCGCGCGTGCTCCGCGGCCACACGGCGGCCTTCGCGGACGCGGCGCGGAAGCGTGGGCTGGAGCCCCTCATTGAACTTCACGACCTCACCGAAATGCCCTACGCGCAAGACGCTTCGGCGAGCCTCGTCGGCATCAACGCGCGGGATCTGGCCACCTTCACCCTCGGCGCGCCGGACGCGGGGCCGTTGCGAGCGGCCTTCCCCGAAGCGGTGCTGGTGCGCGAATCGGGGCTCGTTTCACCGGATGACGCCGTGGCCGCCTTCCGCGCGGGCTTCGACGCGGTGCTCATGGGCGAAGCCCTCATGCGCAGCGTGGACCCTGCCGCCTTCCTCCGGCGGATCTTCGCGTCGCTGAATCAGAAGGTGGCCTCGTGAGGCTTCAAGCCAAGGTCTGCGGCCTGACCAACGCGAAGGACGCGCGGTTCGCGCTGGCGGCTGGCGCGGACCTGCTGGGTTTCGTCCACCATCCACCGAGCCCGCGCCACTGCGCGGACATCGCCGCCGCCAGCGCCGATGCGACGGAGAAGGGCGTACTGGTGATCGTGGGGGGCGAAGCTGCGCCCATGATCGCCTTGGCGCGGGGGGCGGGCCTCACCTGGATCCAACCTCACGCGGGTGCTGCGCGAAGGCGAGTGGCCGAGACGCTCCAGGCCGAAGGCTTCAAGGTCCTGCTGCCATGGCCCGACGAGGCGGATCAGGAAGTCATCCCCGCCAACCTCTATTTATGGGAGCCCGCCCCCGCCCGCACCGGCGTGCCCGGTGGCTCGGGGCAGGCCCATGGCGCGCTGCATCCGCCGCCGGGACCGTTCCTGCTTGCCGGTGGTTTGGATTCTGAGAATCTGCAGCGCCGTCTCGCGGACCTCCCGCTCGACGCCAAGCGCCTCTTGCGCGGCGTGGACGCCGCGAGCCGCCTGGAGGCGGAGCCTGGCCTCAAGGATCCCTTGAAAGTGAAGGCCTATCTGGAGAACGCCCATGCCCTCCACCTTTGAATTGCCCACCCGCTTCGGCGCCTCTGCCTTTGGCGGCTGCTACGCGCCCGAGACGCTGATGGCGCCGCTCATGGCGTTGGAGGCCGCCTTCCGCGCCGCTTCCGCGGACCCTGACTTCGAAGCGGAATTGAAAGACGAGCTCCGCGTGTTCGTGGGCAGGCCCACGCCGCTGACGCCCGCGCCGCGGCTCGCGAAAGCCCTAGGCTTCGAGCAAGTCTTCCTCAAGCGTGAGGATCTCTCCCACACCGGCGCCCACAAAATCAACAACGCGCTGGCCCAAGCGCTTCTGGCCCGCAGCATGGGCAAGGCCGAGATTATCGCCGAAACCGGCGCGGGCCAGCACGGCGTCGCCACCGCCGCGGCCTGCGCGCGCCTCGGGCTGGCATGCACCGTCTACATGGGCGTGACGGACATGGCCCGGCAAGCTCCGAATGTGGCGCGCATGCGTCTCTTCGGCGCGGAAGTGGTCGGGGTCGAGGCGGGGCAGGGCACCTTGAAGGAGGCCGTGAACGAGGCGCTCCGCGCCTGGGCGGGGCGCTGCGACCGCGCTCACTACATCCTGGGATCGGCGCTCGGTCCCCATCCTTTTCCGACGCTTGTCCGCACTTTCCAGACCGTCATCGGCGAAGAGGCTCGTGCGCAGGTGCTGGACGCCAGCGGCGCGCTGCCCGAAGCGGTCATCGCCTGCGCGGGCGGGGGCAGCAACGGCCTGGGCCTTCTGGTGCCCTTCCTGAAGGATGGCCTGCGCCGCATCGCGGTGGAGGCGGGTGGTCATGGCGAGGCCTTGGGCGAGCACGCGGCCCGCGTCTCCGGAGGCAGTCCAGGCGTGTTGCATGGCTGCAAGACCCTGCTGCTTCAGGACGCTGAAGGCCGCACCGCCGAAACCGCCTCCATCAGCGCGGGCTTGGATTACCCGGCGCTGGGGCCGGAACTGGCCTCGCTCGCGATGGATCAACGCGTCGAAGTGTGGCGCGCAAACGATGAAGAAGCGCTTGTTGGCGCCCAGCAACTCTGCCGCTTGGAAGGGATCCTCCCGGCCCTCGAATCCAGCCATGCCCTGGCCATGTTGCCCCGCCTCGCCGAGGAGGGCGTCGGCACCGTCCTGCTCGGCCTCTCCGGACGCGGAGACAAGGATCTTGCCACCTATCAGACCCGATTGAAACTTTAATCATCCGCAGATGACGCCGATGACAAAGCAACCCCATCTGCGTCATCTGCGAAATCTGCGGACCACTACAGGTTTTTCATGAACGCACTCCTTCCCTTTCTCATGGCTGGCGATCCCTCGTTGGAGGCGCTGCCGACGCTGTTGGCCGAGGCCAAGACGCTCGGCCTCGAAGCGCTGGAGGTCGGTCTTCCCCATTCCGATCCCATCGCCGACGGACCCGTGCTCCAGGCCGCGGCCCAGCGCGCGATCCAGCGGGGCGTGACACCTCGGCGCGTGCTCGAAACGCTCGCCGGGGTGAAGGATTCGCCGGATCTCATCCTCTTCACCTACCTGAACCCGCTGCTGCAACTGGGCGCGGAAGAATTGATCCGCCTGCTGCGCCCCACGCCCATCAAGGCTTTGCTGGTGGTGGATCTGCCGTTTGGAGAAGAGCCAGGCTTCGAAACAGCGTTGCGCGACGCAGGCTATCCCATCGTGCCCTTGCTCGCGCCGACGACGGACCTCTTGCGCGCCAAGGCCCTGCTCGCGGAGCGACCTGATCCCGGCGAAGGCCGTCCTTTCGCGCGGCGCTTCGCCTATGTGGTCGCGCGGCTCGGCGTGACGGGGCAGGGTGAGACCAACCTCGACGCGGTGGCCGCGCGCATCGCGGAGTTGAAACGGATCACGGCGCGGCCGCTCGCCGTGGGCTTCGGTCTGAGCGATCCCGCGAGCCTCGACGCCGTGCGGGAGATGGGCGCGACTCCCGTGATCGGCAGCGCGCTCGTCAGCGACCTCTCGAAAGGCGCAAGCCTGACCGGGGCGCTGGGGCCGAGGCTGGGGGCGGTCACGAAAGCCTGAGCCCGCTTCAGAGCCGGTCGAGAGGGCTCATCACGCCGCGACCGCCGCGGTTCAGCACATGGGTGTAGATCATCGTGGTCTCCACCTCTTTATGGCCGAGCAGCTCCTGGATGGTGCGGATGTCGTGACCAGACATCAGCAGGTGCGTCGCGAACGCGTGGCGCATGGTGTGGGGCGACACGGGCTTCGCCAGATCCACGCTCCGCGCGGCTTTGCGCATCGCCTTCTGGACGGATTCCAGATGCAGATGGTGCCGCCGGATAGCGCCACTCCGCGGGTCCGCCGACCGCTGAGCAGAGGGGAACACCCACTGCCAGCCCCACTGCTTGCCTGCGCCGCGGTATTTCAGCGCCAAGGCGTCCGGCAAGGCAGCCTCGCCGAAGCCCTCGTCCAAGTCTCGCGCGTGGAGGGCTCGCACCTGCGCGAGGTGGGCCTTCAGGGGTTCCACGAGCCGCTCCGGGAGCACCGTCACGCGGTCCTTGCCGCCCTTGCCCTCCCGCACCGTGAGGGTGCGCAGATCAAAGTCCACATCCTTGACCCGGAGACGGAGCGCCTCCAGGACCCGCATGCCGGTGCCATAAAGCAGCTCCGCCACCAGTCCCATCGTTCCTTCCATCTGATCCAGGAGCGACCGGACCTCCTGCGGGCTCAGGACCACCGGCAAGCGGCGGGTGCGCTTGGCCTGGACGACCTCATCCAGCCAAGGGAGGTCTACGCTGAGCACCCGTTTGTAGAGGAAGAGCAGCGCGGCCTTGGCCTGGTTCTGGGTCGAGGCCGAGACCCGGCGCTCCACCGCCAGATAGGAGAGGAAGGCCGTCACTTCCTGAGCCCCCATGTCCTTGGGGTGGCGCTTATCATGGAAAAGAATGAACCGCCTCGCCCACTCCACATACGAGCGCTCCGTCCGGAGGCTCATGTGCCGCATCCGCAGCTC
>CAYYJN010000018.1:35256-36369 GCA_964472275.1 uncultured Solibacteraceae bacterium | reverse complement strand
AGCAAGCCCCCAGCGACGATCGAATACGAATAGGAGCCGACATGGGCCTCACTTTTCGTGAAATTGCTATCCGTTCACTCAGTGAAGCCAAGAAACCGATGGCGGTCGATGAGATATGGGACTTTGCACAGAAGACCTTCCCTTCTCAGATCAAGACTTCTGGGAAGACGCCAGTGAATTCGCTTGCGGTAGCCATCTACGATGACCTAAAGAAAAGTGAGTCATCTCCTTTTGTCTTTGCCGGTGAGAGACCAAGACGATTTGGTCTTAAGGAGTGGGAAGAAGCCAAGTCAGAGGCTGGAGTGAGTGTTTCAGGTGTCGCTCGCAATCTAGAAGACTTGAGCGAAGAGGGCCTTTACCCGCTCGTATCTCGCTTTCTCGAGAATGGTCTTCTGATCGATCAGCACACACTGGCTAAACGGATTCAGCATGCACGCTCGAAGAATAAGGGAGAAGGTCAGAATCGCTGGCTTCACCCAGATGTGGTCGCTCTTTCGATTCCGAAGTGGAGCCAGGCCGCGATGGACCTAGCTGTGAATCTAGACCTCTTCGTTGTGTTCACCTCCGTTGAAGTCAAACTTGCATTGACATCCTCTACAATTCACGAGTCCTTCTTTCAGGCGGTATCCAATAGTTCTTGGGCGAACAGAGGCTATTTGATCGCTCGAGAAATTGAAGACAAACCTGAATTTCTACGACGCCTCCGCCGACTTAGCCGTATGTACGGGATCGGTGTGGTGAAATTGGACATTGAGAATCCAGAAGAGTCTGAAACCCTCTTCCCATCAGCGCACCGTAAAGAAGTAGATGTAGAGTTTGTCGATCACTTGGCCTCGATTAACCCTGATTTTCAATCAGTCCTGCAGGCCGCCATGGACGCAATCAAAACTCAGCGATTGAACCCTTCGTTCTTTAAATAATGGCCAAGCGACCCGAGCCCATCCGCAAGTCCGTCAAGGAGGTCATGGAGGACCTTCTGGCGGGGCATCGCGAGGCGTCCATCATGGGGCCGGAGGCGGCGCTCAAGTATTTGGACCGCACGCTGGAGGCTCAAGGCAGCTTGCCCAATGGCGTGAAATGCGTGGCCTACGACCTCGTCTGCGAGGCCTGCGC
>CAYYJN010000018.1:3455-35156 GCA_964472275.1 uncultured Solibacteraceae bacterium | reverse complement strand
GCGCAAGAACCGGAGCCTTGATGGCCGCAGACATCCAAGTCGTGCCTTCCGCGACGACCGTGCTGGTGGTGGATGATCTGCCCGTGGTGCGCCTGAGTTTGCGCCACATCCTCCAGCACGAGGGCTTCCAGGTGATGGAAGCCGCCAGCGCGGGCGAGGCTCGGGCCGCCATCGCGGCGAAGCCGGTGCAGCTCGTCCTGAGCGACATCGAGATGCCCGGCGGCGAGAGCGGCCTGGAGCTGGTGAAGAGTCTGGAACACCGGATTCCGGAGATCGCCTTCGTGATGGTGACGGCCATGGACGACACGAGTCTCGCCATTGACTGCATCCAGCACGGCGCCTTCGGGTATGTGGTGAAGCCCTTCCAGCCCCGGGAGATCGTCGTCCAGGTGAATGGCGCGCTGCGGCGCAGGTTGCTGGAGATCGAGTTCAAGGACCGCGAGAAGGTGCTGGCCCGCAAGGTCCGCGAGCAGACCGAGGAGATCCGGTCGAGCCGCGAGGAGGTGGCGCTGCGCCTGCTCTCGGCCTGCGAGTACCGCGACTTCGAGACCGGCGCCCATGTGCGCCGCATCGGGCTTTACGCGGCCGAGATGGGCCGCCTGCTGGGCTGGGATGACGACCGCGTGGACTGCATCCGCGCCGCCGCGCCGCTCCACGACATCGGCAAGATCGGCGTCCCGGACTCGGTGCTCCTGAAGCCCGGCGATTTGACGGATGAGGAGTGGGTTCTCATGCGTCAGCACACGAGCAAGGGCGCGGCGATCCTCAAAGGCTCCGGCGTGCCCTTCATCCAGATGGGCGCGCGCATCGCGGCCTGCCATCACGAGAAGTGGGACGGCACCGGCTATCCGAATGGCCTCGCCGATTCGCGGATTCCCGTGGAGGCGCGCATCACGGCCATCGTGGATGTCTACGACGCCCTCGTGCACAAGCGGCACTACAAGGATCCTTGGCCCGAGGACTTGGCGCTGGAGTTCATGCGCAAGCGGGCCGGGAGCCACCTGGACCCGGACCTCTTCTCGCTCTTCGACGCCCACCTGGACCGCTTCCGCGCGATCCGCATGGCGAACCCCGACGAACGCGAACCGGATTTCGCGGCGGTCTGGACCGAATAGGAACGGCTAGACCTGCTCGGCCAGGACCTCGCCCACCATCCGCCGCAGTTCCGAAAGGCGATAGGGCTTGGGCAGGAACCAGGTCTTCGGCTGCTTGAGCAGTTCGGGAGTCCGCGAGGCGGGATCGAAGCCGCTGCTGAGGATCACGGGCAGGTCCGGGTGCGATTCGCGGAGGCGAGCCAGCGCTTCGGCGCCATCCATCCTCGGCATGGAGAGGTCCAGCACCACCAGCTTGAAGGCGCCGCCGTGGCGCTCCACCTCCTGCAGGGCCTCGCGGCCATCTCCGGCCTCCACCACTTCCAGGCCCATGCGGCGAAGTTGGGAACCCGCGGTCATGCGGATATCCGCCTCGTCATCCACGAGGAGCACCTTGCCCTGCAAGCCTTCGATGGAGAAGGGGCCGGTGGCCGCGCCGGGACGCGCCACCGCGAGCTTTTCGGGAAGCGGAAAATGGAGGATGAAACGGCTCCCGGAGCCCTGCTGGCTTTCGACCCGGACGGAGGCGTGGTGCGCCTTGAGGATGCCGAGGAGGCTGGAAAGGCCGAGGCCTCGGCCCGAGGCCTTGGTGGTGAAGAAGGGATCGAAGATGCGCGCGCGCACCTTGTCCGACATGCCCGCCCCGTTGTCGCGGACTTCCAGGACCACGCACGATCCGGAGGGTTCGCCAGAGTCGTTGGGAGGCATGACTTCCGTCCGGCTCGCGACGGTGATGGCGCCCTCCCGTCCGCCGATGGCGTCGGCGGCGTTGGTGACGAGGTTCAGCAGCACCTGCTGGATCTGCACCGGGTCGCCTTCGAGCAAAGGCAGATCCTCGGCCAACTCGAAGCGCAGCTCGATCTTCTTGGAAAGCGTGGCGGACATCAGCACCGCCAGCTCCCTCGCGATCGCGTTGACATCCACCGGGAGGATTTCCACCTGGGCCTGGCCCGCGTAGGCGAGCATCTGGCGCGAGAGGTCGCTGGCGCGGCGGAGCGTGGCCGCCATGGCTTCCAGGAAGGGGTCGGCGGGACCCGGGTCGCTCAAGGCCATGCGGGCGAGGTCCAGGTTTCCGATGAGCGCGGTGAGGAGGTTGTTGAAGTCGTGGGCGACGCCTCCGGCCATGAGCCCGAGGCTCTCCAGCTTCTGGGCTTGGCGCAACGCCTCTTCGGTCTTCATGCGCAAGGTCACATCCATGAACCCCGCGAGCAGCGCCTCCTTGCCCGCGTAGGAGACGACCGCGACGGAAACCAGGACGCGCTTGAGCCTCCCAGCGTAGGTGAGCACATCCAATTCCATGCCGTCCACGCGCCCGTTCAGCGCGATCTGCTCATTCACCCGCTCCCGGTCCTCGGGGCGCACATAGAAGTCCTGAGTCCGCAAAGCGCCCGTGGCGCCGGAGGATTCGAAGAGATCCTCCGCCCTGGGATTGGCTTTCACCACATCGCCCACCTCGTCCACGAGGATCAACGCCAGGGGCGCCATTTCGAAGAAGCGCTGGAAATCCTGCTCCGAGCGCTTCAGCGCGTCCTCGGCCGCGCGGCGCTTGGTGAGATCCCGGAAGACATCCAGCGTGAGCGGACGGCGCCCCACGAGCGCGATGCTGATGTCCGTCACCTCGACGGGGATCTTGCGCCCATCCGCGGCGCGCAGCACCTTCTCGCGGAGGGCGGGCGTGAAACGGTGGACGCCGGAGCGGGAAATCTCGCCGCTGCTCTGCTCGCCGCGTTCGAGGAAATCCCGGATCGAACGGCCTTCCAGATCGGCGCGGTCGGGTGTCCCAAAGAGCGCGAGCGCGGCCGGATTCGCGTAGCGGATGCGTGAACCCTCCCGCAGGACGATGGCGTCGGGAAACTGCTCCACGAGGTTGCGGTACCGGGATTCGCTCTCCAGCAGCGAGCCCTCCGTGCGCCGCTGACCCTCCGCCGCGCAGGCCAGGATCATGATCGAGAGGGTCTCGGTGGCGAGGAAGAGCTGCATCCACACCATGACGAGATCGGGCGTGAGGGAGAGGATGGGCAAGGGGCCGTGGCCATGGGAGCCTTCCATCAGCGCCACGAAGGACACCATCGCGAGCGAGAGGCTCGCGCCCCAGGGGCCGGTGCGCAACGCGGCGGCGGCGAGGATGGGGAAGGGCAGGAAGATGAAGAGGCCCTGGATCGCGTCCGGCGCGCCGTGGTGCAGGCCCCAGCGCGTCACGCCCGCGGCGATGGCCATCCAGACGATGGATTCCGCGAGCAGGCGGCCGCGGCGGGCGTCCTTCGGCGGCCAGGCGAGGAACAGCGGGGTGATGAAGAAGTGGCTCAGGAGGACTGAATTGCCCCAGACGAGGCCCATGAATTCCGCGGGGAGCGGGACGCCGCCGATCTGCGCGGAGAGGATTCCGAGGGGCCACGCGGAGAGGCCGTTCAGAACTCCCACCAAGCCGAGGATGAGCGCGTCGGAAGTTCGGCTCAGGTCCATCGTCCGCCCCTTGAGGAGCGCGAGGGCCAGCCAGGCCCCGGCCAGCACCTCCAAGGGATCGGTGAGCGCGAAGGCGAGGCTCGGGAGGAAGGTCCGCATCTGGTAGTAGTTCACGGCCAGATCCGCGAGCGCCACGCTGACCATCAACACGGCCCACTGTCGCTTCGGGGCGCGCATGAGCACCGCGAAGAGGAAGCCGCAGGGCAGCCAGATCGCCTCCATGGTGATGGAGCCGGGCACGCTCGGATACACGCTGAGCTGGCTGAGGACCGCGTAGATCGCGGCCACGATCACGGCTTTGAGGGCGAGAGAACGATTCGGTGTCATGGAGGCCCCTCCACCTTAGCGGCTCTCCAAGGCCCGGGACAGGGCCTCCAAGCCGCTTCGGAAGGCCTCGGGATGGGGAAGCAGGCTGAGGGCGAGGAAGCCTTCCCTGGGAAGGTCGAAGAAGTGGCCCGGGTGGACCAGGAGGCCTTCGGATTCAAGCAACCGCACGGCGAAGGCTTCGTCCTCCTCCACCGCCGGGCGACGCAACAAGGTGGTCCAGCCCCCGCCCACGGAAGGGCGTGAGCAGGACGGATGGGAGGCCAGCCACCCATCCAAGAGGTCGAGATTCGACCGGGCTCTTCCAAGCGCCTGATCGCGGAGGCCCGGCGCGAGTTCAAGGAGCGCTGGGGCGGCGCACTGGGCGGAGGCGCTCACGCTCAAGTACTGGTCGGCGATGAACTCCAAAGCTTCCAGCGCGGAAGCGGCGCCAGGGCCCCGCGCGGCGATCCAGCCCAGCTTCACTTGAGGCAGGAGCGCGGCCTTGCTGAGCCCGGACAGAACGAAGACGGGGCAGGGCGGGTCCGGATCTTCCAGGGCGGTTGCCAGGTGGTCCGCTTCAGGTTCGAGGGGGAAGTCCGCGAACACTTCATCCACGATGAGCGCGAGTGCCTTCTCCGCGCAGAAGGCCGTGAGACGCCGCCACTCCGACCGCGACAGGTATTGTCCGGTCGGATTGTTGGGATTCACCACGCACAGCACGCGCGTCCGCGGGGCGCGGGCCGCTTCCAACGCGGCGAAATCCAGATCCCACCGATCATGGAACCAGGCCGGCACCGGGACGGCCTCCAAGCCTTCCATGCGCGCCAGCCATTCGAAGAGCGGGTAACTGGGGGTGGGCACGAGGATCTGATCGCCCGGGTCGCCCAGCAGCTTGAAGAGCAGCGCGTAGGATTCGGAGGTCGAGGAGGTGAGGAGCAGGTCGTCCATGCGAAGGCCGTGGCCGTGATGGGCCGCGATCGCTTCGCGGGCTTCCAGCGATCCGCGCGCGTGGGGATGGTGGGTGAGCGTCTCCGGTCGGCTCAGCGCCGCGCGGATCGCGGCTCCCGGATACTCAAAGCCGCAAGCGGTGGGATTCGAGATCGTGAGGTCGAGGAGGCCTCGGCCTTGGGCCCGAGCCCGCGCGAGGGCGAGGCTCAGGGCGTTGGGAGTGGTCGCGGCGGGCAGGCGCGAGGATCGGCGCATCCTTCCAGATTAGGCGGAGCGCCCGGAGGGAGCGCCTTCCTTCCGCTGAAGCACCTGGGCCACCACATGGCGGAGCTGCCGGAAGCGGTAGGGCTTCTGGAGGAAGGCCGAGGGCCGCTCGCCCCCTTCCAGGCAGGACTCCTCGTCGAAGCCGGAGGTGAGGATCACCTTCAACTCCGGATCAAGCTCCCGCAAAGCGCGGAAGGCTTCGCCCCCATTCATCTGCGGCATGGTGAGGTCCATGAAGACGAGCACGATCTGGTCCTTGCGAGCCTTGTAGACTTCCAGCGCCTCCAGACCATTGCCAGCCTCGAAGACGGACCCGAATCCCAGGAGCCGGAAGAGTTCCACGGCGCTTTCCCGCAGTCCTTCCTCGTCATCCACCACCAGGACCCCCGCGTCTGGGCGTATGGCGAGGGGAGTGCTCGTGGCTGGATCATCCGCCTCAATTTCGGCTCCCGCCTGGGAGGGCAGGAAGATCTGGAAGGTGGTGCCCTTGCCGAGAGCGCTCTGGATGCGGATGCCCGCCCTATGTCCACGCAGGATGCCGAGCATGGCCGAGAGCCCCAGCCCGCGGCCCTTCACCTTGGTGGTGAAGAAGGGTTCGAAGATCCGCTGCTGGGTGGCCGCGTCCATGCCGCACCCAGTGTCGGAGACCTCCAGGAGCAGGTGCGGCCCTGGCTCGACCGGCTGGGAGGGGAAGTCCGATGCGATGCGCGCCGCGTCCAGCTCCTCGGTGCGGGTGGAGAGACGGATGACGCCCTCGTGGTCCCCGATGGCGTCCGAAGCATTGGTCACGAGGTTCATCACGATCTGCTGGAGCTGGGCGGGGTCCGCGTCCATGGGCGGCAGATCCCGCCCGAGATCGAAGCGCAGGGAGATGTCCTTGGAAATGGTGACGGAAAGCAGGTGGGTCATCTCCGAGACGGTCTGGTTGAGATCCACCGTCTGGGTGACGAACCGCCCTTTGCCGGAGTAGGCGAGCATCTGCCGGGTGAGATCCCCGGCCCGCTGCAGGCTCCGCTCCAACGCGTCGAGGTAGGGCCACGAAGGCGAGGAGGGATGGCTCTTCATCTGCGCCAAGCTGAGGTTGCCCATCATGGCCGTGAGCAGGTTGTTGAAGTCGTGGGCGATGCCGCCCGCGAGGATGCCGAGGCTTTCCAGTTTCTGGGACTGCTGGAGCGCGCGCTCCGTCGCCAACCGTTCGCTGATGTCCCGCGCCAGCGTCACCATGAGGCGCTGATTTCCGCTGTTCAGGATGGACCCGGTCACCTCCACTTCGCGGGTGGTGTGATCCGCGTGGTTGTAGACGCGGCGGCCGATGGCCGCGCTGCCCTGTTCCGCCACGAGCGCCAGGTTGCGGTCCACGGAATCCCGATCCGCGTTCACGAGGTCATAAAGCGTGAGGCGCCGCAGATCCTCCTGGGTGTAGCCAAGCACCCGATGGAAGGCCTGGTTCGCCTGGACGATCGCCAGGGTGTCCAGATCCACGAGGAAGATCATGTCCTGGGCCTGCTCCACCACCGAGCGGTAGCGCTCCTCGCTCTCCCGCAGCGCCCAGGCGGCGGAGTAGCGTTCGCTGATGTCGCGCATGGTCCCCAGCATCCGCTCCGCGCGGCCGCTTGGGCCCAGGAGGAAGATGCCGTGGTCCTCCAAGGGGAAGTAGGAGCCATCCTTCCGCCGGAACCGATATTCGGCCCGGTAGGGCTGGGCCGTCTCGGTGCACCGGGCCAGACCGGCCAGCGCCGCGTCCCGGTCCTCGGGATGGATGCGGGTCTCCCAACCGGAGATGCCCTGATGCTCCAGCTCTTCCAAGGTCTCGCCGAGCATGGCTTCCGAAGGCCCGACCCAGCGGATGATGCCCGTCTTCAAATCGAAGTCGTAGATGAGCTGCCCCGTCTGCTGGCCGATGATCCGGAACCGCTCCTCGTTCTCGCGGATCGCCTGTTCCATCTCCAGCCGGTGGGTGAGGTCGGTGAAGACGGTGATCATCACGGGGTGCTCCCCGTCTTCGAGCACCTGGGCGTGGGCCTCGACCCGGACCTCCGTGCCATCGCTTCGGCGGAAGGTGTAGTCCATGGCGGGCACGGCTTCGCCGTGGGCCATTCTCCCGAAGCGCTCCTTGATCGCGGGCCAGTGATCCGGGTGGATGTAGTCAAGGATGGACTTGCCCACCGAGTGTTCGGGGTCGGTGCGGGTGATCGCCGCCGCGGCGGGGTTGGAGTAGGTGATCCGCCCGTCCTGATAGGTGACGAGGCCCTGGGGCAGCATCTCCACCAGTTTGCGGAATCGGATCTCGCCCTGCTGCAAGGATTCCAAGGCGAGGCGATGCTGGGTGATGTCGAAGAAGCTGGCGACGCTCCCGGCGTAGCACCCGCTGGCGTCCTTGCGCGGGGAGGCGCGGACGGCGAGCCAGCGACGCTCGCCATTCGGGCGGAGGATCTCCACCTCGTGCGCGTCCCTGCCTCCGGCGGCGCCCCGCGCGAGCAGCGCCGGATGTCGAATCCGCGACTCGGGCGCGAAGAGTTCGGCGGGCGACTTGCCGAGCAGCGAACCCGGGGGAACGCCGAAGATCTGGTCGCAGGCCGCGTTGACGAAGATGAAGCGGCCTTCCTCGCTCAGGATGGCGATGCCTTCCGCCAGGTTCTCCACGAGGTTGGAGTAGATGTCCTGGGTTTCCTTCAAGGCCTGCCACGCCATCTTCCGTTCGAAGGCGTCCTGGATCAGCACGAGGCGGGCATCCCGGCCTTGGAAGGTGAGGTTGCGGGCCTGGGTGTCCACTTCGAACTCGGTCCCGTCCTTGGCGCAATGGCGCCATTCGCCGCTCATGCGCCGTTCGGGGGGGAAATCCCGCATCCGCTCCAGGAAGGATCGGCGCTCGGATTCAGGGCGGATCTCCGCGATGGTCATGGCGAGGAACTCTTCCCGGCTCCACCCGTAGCGGCGGATGGCGGGCTCGTTCACGGCGAGGAAACGCAGCGTCGCGCGGTCGAAGATGAACGCGGGATCGGGCAGGGCGTTGTAGATGGCCTCGAAATCCGCCGCGTCCGGGCGCGGCGCGCTCCCACCTGAGGGCGAGGCTGGAGGTTTTTTTGAAGGGCGCCGGGTCATGGGCTTTTCCCCGGATTGTAGGCTTATTCCAAATAGCTGCCAGCTTTGGAGCGGATCAGCCGTCTCAGGCCCGGGTGTCTGATGCCGGCCGCGGTTTCGATGGCGGTTTCCATGTCGAGACCCTTGATCCAAGGCGCGGCTTGGCCCAGCACGAGCACGGGTTCGGGCAGCGCGAGGCTGCGATCCATGGCGCGCAGCGCCTGCCGGGCCACGAAGGTGGATTCCCGCCAGGGGCTGCGCGGCAGGGCCTCGGCTTGGGCCGGGCTGAGGGGCGGCTGGATCAGGGCCACCAGTCCCTCGACGCCCAGCTTCGGATTGAGGAGCAGGTTGCCCACCACGCCCGCGTCCGGGGACTTCCACGCGTGCCGCCAAAGCTGGTGGGGCGCGTGCAGGGCCAGCGCGCGCCGCTCGCCCATGGAGAGGCCCGGCCAGCTTTGCAGCAAGCGCTCCACGGCCTGAGCCCGCGCCTGGGGATGGGCCGAGGCGTCTTGAGCGATGGCCGCGAGGGCGCGCCAGGGCAGGCGCCCCATCAGCCGCGCCCTCAGATGGGCGGGAGCCTTGGGGTGTTGGGCGATCCAGCGCAGGAGCAGAGGCCGCTTGGCGAGATCATCCAGGCTGGCCGCGGCTTCGAGCCACCCTTTCGGAGGATCGGGGCGGCGCAGGAGCCGGAGGAAGCGCGCCCAAGGCACGCCTGGCGGCAACCCCCAAGGGGCCTCGAAGCTGGGATCCGGGCGGCGGGTCTGCATCCTGGGCTCCATCTTCGGCGACACTGGAGCCATGGCGGAATCCTTTTCCATCCTTGGCCGGGGCCGCGCGGGGCGCGCGCTGGCGGCAGCCTGGGGCGAGAAGGTCCGCCTGCTGCCCCACAGCGCCGACCCTTCGGGCTTCGTGCTGCTCGCCGTGCCCGATGACGCGATCCCAGCGCTCGCCGCGCGTTTTCCAGGCCGCTGCGCGCACCTCTCGGGCAGCCTGCACCTGGAAGGCGCGCCGAGCCTGCATCCGCTGACGAGCTTCGATGGCCGCGCGGCGGACTGGTCAGGCGCGCCCCTCGCGGTGACCGGCGACGCGCCAAGCTGGATCGTGGACGCGTTCCGCGAGCTGGGCTTCGCGCCCTTCGACCTTCCAGCGGAGTTGAAGCCGCTCTACCACGCGTGCGCCGTCCTCAGCTCCGGCCACGCGGCGTCGCTCTGGCTTGGCGCGGCGCGGTTGTTGGCGGAGCGCGGCGTGGCGCTGCCAGGGCGCGGCTTCCTTCCGCTGGCGGAGGCGACCCTCCGACATGTCGAAGCCCACGGGGAAGCGGGCCGAACGGGTCCCTTCGTGCGCGGCGACCAAGGCACCATCCAGCGGGACGCGATGGCCCTTCCGCTGGAGTGGCGCGAAGTCTTTCTTCGATTGGGGAAGCTGTGAGCTTTCGCCCGCCCCTTCCGCTCCGGGCCGAAACGCCCGCGGCGTGGGCCGAGGCCGCCCTCGCCGATCCGGCGGGTCTGCTTTCCGATCACGCCCACTGCGAGAAGAAGGCCGCGCTCGCCGCGCTCAGCCTGCTCCACGCCTTTCCCGGGGAGCCCCGGCCCGCGTTGCTGCTGGCGAAATTGGCGGAGGAGGAGTTGGGTCACTTCCGCCGCGTCCTGGAAGCGCTGCAGCGGTTTGGATGGGAGCTGAGGCCCGACGCGGGCAATCGCCACGCCCAGGGCCTGCTCGCCGCGTCCGAAGCCGATCGCAAAGGTCGCAAGGGCCACGATCCCCTGCTGGATCGCCTGCTCATCGCCGCGCTCATCGAGGCGCGGAGTTGCGAGCGCCTGCACCTGCTGGAACAGGCCGCCGGAGCCCATCCGGACTTGGGCGACGCCGAATGGCTCGCCTTCCTCTTCGAATTGGAGCGCTGCGAGGCGGGCCACGCGCTCGCCTACCTTTCCCTGGCCGAGGACCGCTTCGGCGGCGCGGTGGAGGCGCGGCTCGCCTGGTGGCTGGATCGGGAGGCGGAGGTCGTGTCGAACCTCCCCTGGCGCGCGGCCGTCCACTAGGCCGATCCACTGGTAGACTTGCTTTTTCACCAAGCCGCCATGAACCACACGCCCCACGACATGACGCCCGTCTTCAGCCCGGAATCCCTGGGTTTCCAGGAGGGGCTGGATTTCCGCCAGGGTCTCGAACGCCTCTCGGAGCGCGGCGAGATCAAGGCGAAGCTGTTGCTCGTCGCCCTGAGCCACTTCGCCAAGCGCGGCTACGACGGCGTGCAGGTGCGGGAGGTGGCCGAGGAAGCCGGCGTGTCCAAGCCCACGCTCTACTACCACTTCATCAGCAAGGAAGGGCTCTTCCGTCAGCTCTGCCTCGTGTCCATGGCGGCCTCGGCCCATCGCATCCAAAGCATCGTCAAGCCGCTGCTGGAGCTGGATCTGAAGAACCCCGCCATCCGCGACGAGGCTTGTCTGCGTCTCGGACGCGACTACCTGCGCGCGCTCCAGGAATTTCCGGAATTCACCGGCTTCATCCTCCGCTCCATCGCCGTGCCCAGCCCCGATTCGGGCTTCCGCGACCTCATGCCCTTGGTGGAGAAGGGCCTCAGCCCCATCGGCCTCTTCATCCACACGGCCTTCGGCTGCGGCTTCGATCAGGCGCGCAAGGAGATGATGCTCTACACGGGCATCTTCAACGCGCTGGTGGAGGAGAAGCTGCGCCGCGCGGATTACGACGCGAGCGACGCCGAGGCCGATTGGGCCACGGGCCGCTGGCTGCGCGGCCTGGAGGCTGGAGCGCGTTGAAGGCCCTCCTTCGTTCCCTGCTTCTGCTCTGCGCCGGAGGGATCATGGCCGCCGCCGAACCCGCCATCTCGGTCACCGTCCGTCCGCTGGATCTGGCCCAGCATCAGGTCCAGGTGGAGTTGCGCCTTCCGGACGACGCGACGCGGAAGGGCGCGACCCTCGCGCTGCCCGCCTGGACGCCGGGTTCCTACCTCGTGCGCGACTACGCGCGGTTCGTGGATCGCGTGGAAGCGGCCGATGGCGCGGGCAAGGCGCTCGCGATTGAAAAGACGGACAAGCAAAGCTGGAAGCTGCCCGCCGCCTCCGGCGTGACGATTCGCTACCGCGTCTACGGCAACGATCTGACGGTGCGCACCAACCATGTGGACGCGACCCACGCCCACCTCGTCGGCGCGGCGACCTTCCTCTATCTGGAGAAGGATCTGGGTCGTCCCTACGAGATCCGCTTCGAGGGTTTCCCCGCGGACTGGAAGATCACCACGGCGATGCAAGCCAAGGACGGCGCCTACCTCGCGCCGGACTACGACACGCTCGTGGATTCGCCGGTGGAATTGGGCACCTTCCACCTCCACCGCTTCCGTGCGCTCAACTCGGACTTTGAATTGGCCATCACCGGCGAGCACAACGGCGACGAGGCGCGCATGGCTTCGGACGCGGAGAAGATCGTCACGGCCGCGGGAAGCATCTTCGGCGGCTTCCCCTTCCAGCGCTATGTGTTCCTGCTCACCTTCAGCCCCAAGGCGGGCGGCGGCCTGGAGCACAAGGCCAGCACTTCGCTGCTCTGCGATCCGTTCATCTTCGACAAGCCCGAAGGCTACTGGGGCCTGTCGAATCTCATGGCCCACGAGTTCTTCCACGCCTGGAATGTGAAGCGCCTCCACGATCCCGTGTTGGGCCCCTTCGATTACGCGGAAGAGAACTACACCAAGCTCCTCTGGTTCCATGAAGGCTTCACGAGCTGCATGGAGCACGCCATCGCGCTCCGGGCGGGCGTGGTGCCCTGGTCGGCCTCCGCCAAGGACATCGCCCAGGGCTGGACGCGTCTTTCCCAGACGCCGGGCCGTCACGAACAAAGCCTGGAAGAGTCCAGCTACGACGCGTGGATTCGCGGCTACAAACCCACGGAGTTCTCCGCCAACAGCTCCATTGATTACTACGGCAAGGGCGAACTGGTGGGCCTGCTCATGGAGGCTGATCTCCGCCTCGCCAGCGGCGGCAAGGCCGGATTGCCCGAACTGTTCGCCAAGCTTTGGAAGGAGCGCGGCGAGAAGGGCGTGACGGACGCGGACATCCGCAAGGCCTACGCGGAACTCGGCGGCGACCCCGAGCCCTTCTGGAACGCCTACATCCGCGGACGCCAGGAACTGGACGCCTCGCCATTGGAGCGCGCCTTCGGGCTGAAGCTGGAAGGCAAAGCGCCGTGGGAAGCCTTGAGCGCCGAAGAACAGAAGGATCCCGAAGCCGTCCGTCGCGCGAAGGCCTGGACCGGCCTCGTGTTCGGCAAGGATGGAACGGCCATCCAGAATGTGATTCCTGGAAGTCCCGGGTCGCAAGCGGGCCTCGCCCATCCCATGGAGATCCTCGCCGTGAACGGCTGGCGCGTCACCTCGGGCGCGGAAGCCCTCGCCCGCTGCGCGGACGCGGACCCCGGGGGCAAAGCGGAGGTGGTGGCCGTGAACCGCGGGCGCATCTTCACGACCACGCTGGTGACCGGCGAGAACCCGACGCGCACCTACACCCTGACGGCGGATCCTTCCGCCACGGAAGCCCAGCGCGCCGCCTTCTCCGCCTGGACGGGCCAAGCCTTTCCGGCCGCCGAGCGCCGCAAGGGCGTGAAGGCGCCGTGAGAGTCGCGGCCATCATCGCCGCGCACGACGAGGCGGACCACATCGGTGGCGTCGTGACGGGGCTCCAACCCTTCGGCCTTTACCGCATCCTCGTGGTGGACGATGGTTCCGGCGATGGCACGGCGGAAGCCGCGAAGGCCGCGGGCGCGGAAGTGCTGAGGCTTCCGCCGGGACAGGGCGGCGGCAAGGGCCAAGCGCTCCGCGCCGGCATCGCGTACCTCCAGGCCGATGATTTCGACTACTACCTCTTCATTGACGGTGACGGACAGCACGACCCGGCGGACTTCACGGCCTTTCTCCATTACCTCGCCGAGCATCCCGATTCGGACTTCCTCATCGGCAGCCGTCTTCTGGACCGCGCCAAGATCCCGCCCAAGCGCTGGCGCACCAACGCCCTCGGAAGCTGGACCCTGGGCCGCATCGCCGGCGTGAAATGGGAGGACAGCCAAAGCGGCTTCCGCCTCATCCGCAAGAAGGTCCTCGACCGCCTGGATCTGCGCTCCGAAGGCTTCGCCATCGAGATGGAGATCGCCATGAAGGCCGCCGACTGGAGCCTCCGTTGGGCGCACATCCCCGTCAAGGCCATCTACCACCCCGGCCCGCCGCGCAGCCATTTTCGCGGCGTCATGGACACCTGGCTCATCGCGTGGTTCAGTTTGCAATGCTGAGTAGCCTATGACCATGAATCCGCTCGATTGGGATCTCGGCAATGTTCCGCCTGGCATCGTCTGGGGCGGGGTTGATGAAGCCGGGCGCGGCGCGTGGGCGGGACCTGTGGTGGCCGCGTGTGCGGTGCTGGATCAAGATTCGGCGAAGCGCTGGCGCCATGTGCTGCGGGAAGTGAAGGACAGCAAGAAGCTCAGCCCCGAGGCCCGGGAAGCGCTCGCGGTGGAATTGAAAGCCGCGCTTCCCGCCTACGCCATCGCCGAAATGGATTCCATCGCCATTGACCGGGAGAACATCCTCCAGGCCACGCTCCACGCCATGCGGAAGGCGGTGGACGACCTTCCATTGCGCCCGCGCATCCTCTTCGTGGATGGCGACAAGGCGCCGGGCACGGGCATCCCCGAGCGGCTCGTGGTGGATGGCGACACGCTCAGTTGCGCCATCGGCGCGGCCAGCGTGCTCGCGAAGACCTACCGCGACGAGCTGATGCGCACCTGGGACGAGCGCATTCCCGGCTACGGTTTCGGGCGGCACAAGGGCTATGGCACGCCCGAGCATCGCGAACGCCTGACCGAGCTGGGCGCGAGCGGCATCCACCGCATCAGCTACGCGCCCGTGGCGGGACTCCAGAGGCCGGACGAGGAACTCCGCGCCATTCTGTTGCGCACGGTGGAAGAACCGCGCACGGTGGCGGACTTGCAGGCCTGGATCGAGACGGATCTGCGCCCCAACTACGGCCGCTTGAAGCTGGTGTGGGTGGAGACGCTGCGGCGGCGCTACGCCGACCGTCTCGCCAAACTCGCCAGCCGCGAAGAAGGACTCGCGTGAAGGAGGTGGCCGTCGCCCTCGCCCTGCTGCATCGGGACGGGCGCTGGTTCCTCCAGCGGCGCGCGCTGGACGCGGAACATCTCCCCGGGCTTTGGGAGTTCCCCGGCGGCAAGGTGGAGCCGAACGAATCGCCCGAGGCCGGATTGATCCGCGAGTTGCGGGAAGAACTCGCCTGGCGCCCAGGCCCATGGGTGGCTCTGGAGCCGATCGTGCATCCCTACGCGGATCGCCGCGTCACGCTCCATCCCTTCCTCGCGTCAGGGCCGGAGCTGCCGCGCACGGCCCTCGCGTGGGGATGGTTCACGGCCATCGAGGCGAGGCGCCTGAAGACGCCTGAAGCCAACGCGACCTTGATCGCGGCCCTGGATCGCCTTCCATGAGGAAGGCCGCCGCCGCGCTCGCCCGGGCCGCGGCGACGCTCCTCGGCCTGTGGTTCATCATCGCGTTGTTGCCTCGTTGGCTCCCAGAAGATCCGGCGCGCATCGCCGCCGGGGAATGGGCCACGGAGGCGGAAGTGGCCGCGCTGCGCCACGCGCTGTCCTTGGACCAACCCTGGCTCCACGCCCTCGCGTCATCCGCGCGCGGGTGGCTGCGCGGCGATCTGGGCGAGAGCTTGCGGTATCACCGCTCGGTGGCGAGCGTGCTCGCGGGAGGCTTTCCCATCACCTTGAGGTTGGCATTGCTCGCGCTCCTGGCCTCCGCCGCGCTTGCGTGGGCGATGGCCCTTCCGAAAGGACGATGGGCGAAGGTGCTCGAAGCCGCGGCCATCGCGAGCCCGGTCTATGTCCTCGGTCCGCTGCTCCTCTGGGCGGTGGCTCAGCACGCGAGCTGGATTCCCGTCTCCGGCACCGGCTCCTGGGTCGCGTGGATCCTGCCCACGCTCAGCCTCGCGGTGCCGCTTGCGGGACATCAGGCGCGCATTCTGCGCCCGCAGGTGGCGGCCATCTCCGGGACCCAAGGCCTGCGCTGGTGGCGGGGTCTCGGCGTCGGTTCGCGCCTGCGATGGCTGCGCTGGATCCTCCCTGGCGTCGCCGGGCCTTGGCTGACGGTCATGGGCCTGCAACTGGGCGCGCTGCTCGGCGGCGCGGTGCTCACGGAGATGATCTTCGGCCTTCCGGGGCTCGGCTCGTTGCTGATGGGGGGCTTGAGCACGCGGGACCTTCCCTTGGTCCAAGCCACGGTCCTGCTGGGCGCGGCGCTCTATGTGCTCACGCAGCTCGCCGTGGAATGGACTCAAGGGCTGCTCGACCCGAGGCTGCGATGAAGCGCGGCCTTCGTCTCGCCTTCGCCGCGCTCCTCCTGCTTGGGTGGATCTTCGGCGGCAACGGCGCGGTGGATCTCGCGCGCCGGCTTCAGGGTCCGAGCGTCGCGCACCTGTTCGGGACGGATGAAGTGGGCCGCGACCTCCTCGCGCGGGCCTGGCTCGGCGGCGCGCGCTCCCTCACGCTCGGGCTTGGCCTCACGGCTTTCCACCTCGCCTTCGGCGTGGCGATCGCCCTCGCGGCCCAAGGCTGGATGCCAGTTCGCCGCGTGGCGCTGAGCCTGGCGGATCTCGTCGCCAGCGTGCCCGCGACTTTGCTGGCTTTGCTGCTGCTGGCCTTCCTCCGCCCAGGCTATGGCGCGCTCATCGTCGCGCTCGCCATCGGCGGATGGATCGCCTACGCGCGGCTGGCGCTGGTGCAGCTCGACGCCTTGCGACAGGACCCGAGCCTCCTCCAGGCGCGGCTCACCGGCGCGGGTGCCTGGCGCCGATTCCGCACGCACCTCCTGCCGCGCCTCGCGCCGGTGCTGCTCGCCCAGGCCTCCGCGGGCGTGGGCGCGGTGGCGCTGGTGGAAGGCGGCCTCAGCTTCCTCGGCGTCGGCCTTCCGCCGGACCTCGCCAGTTGGGGTGGGATGCTCGCCACGGCGCGCGCCACCTTCCTCGTCAGTCCCTGGCCGATGATCTGGCCTGGGCTCGGCCTCTTCGGGCTGCTGCTCGCGACGGGGCCGAACCTTGTCCGCCCGAGGGGCATCCCTGACGGTGGCTGATAGACTATCTCCATGCTGGATAGGACGGACACGACGATGAAGCGAATCCTTGGCTGGTTCCTCGCGCCCATGCTCGCGGCCACGCTTTCCGCGCAATCGCCCCAGGGCCATCAGGAGGTCGTCCTGCAGGCGTCCAGCGGCGCGAAGCTGGTGCTTGGCCTTCCCTCGGCGACGGTGCAGGGCGGCGACCCCGGCAGCGTGGACAGGGACTTCAGCCAGGTGCTCCGTTCCGACCTTGAGCGCTCGGGCGTGTTCAGCCTCGCCAAGGGCGCGCTCCCGGCCACCGGCGACGCGGCCACTTGGCCCGCCTGGCGAGACGCGGGCTGCGATTGGATCGCGCCCATGCGGCTCACGGTGGACCAGGAGAACTTCCTGGATCTCCAGGTGGTGGACGCCAAGGCGGGCAAGGCCATCTTCTCCAAACGCTTCCAGGGCCGCGTGCCGCTGCGTCAGGTCGCCCACGCGGCGGCGGATCAGCTCGTCGCCTGGCTCACGGGCGTTTCCGGGACCGCTTCCACCCACTTCATCTTCGTGAAGCAGACGGCGCCGGGCGTGAAGGAACTCTTCCGCGCGGACCGCGATGGCGCGGGCCTCGTCCAGCTCACCCACTACGGCAGCCTAACGCTGTCGCCCACCGTCGCGCCCGATGGCCGCATCGCCTTCGTCACCTACAAGGGCGGCTCGCCCCAGATCTGGGGCCAGCACACCATGGGCGGCGCCTTCACGCGCCTCTACCCCGCGGCGGGCACCACCGTGGGCCTTTGCAACTCGCCCTGCTTCTCGCCGGATGGCAAGCGCCTCGCGTTCGTGCAGGGCGATCGCCGCGGCAACTGCGACATCATGGTGCTGGATCTGGAGACCGGCCGCGTCCGGCGCCTCACGGATGGCTTCGGCATCAACACCGAGCCCACCTGGAATCCCAGCGGCACCCAGATCGCGTTCACCTCGGATCGCGAGGGCGGGCCGCAGGTGTACTTGATGCAGGATGACGGCACGAACATCCGCCGCCTCACCACCGAGGGCGCCTACAACGCCACGCCGGCCTGGAGCCCCAAGGGCGACATGATCGCCTATGTGTCGCGTTTCGAGGGCCGCTTCGACCTCTTCGTCTACAAGCTGGGCGAGGGCAAGGCCTACCAGATCACCACCGGCATCGGCACCAGCGAGTCGCCGAGCTGGTCGCCGGACGGGCGCAACCTCGTGTTCAGCAGCAACCGCGCGGGCGCGCTCCAGCTCTACTCCACGAGCCTGGATGGCCGGCAGGTGGACCGCGTTTCGCCCCTCGCGCCCGTCCAGAGCCCGCGTTGGGTGCAGTAGGCGACGCTGGCAATTGCATGACAGAAGTTTTACCCTTGCAGCCCCACTTAACTTGCTACTCTCGGAGCCAGCGCCGTTCTGCGGTTCCAACCACCTAAGGAGGAAGTCCTCATGCGCGTGAACAAAACCATCACCCCCCTCTCCCTGTCCGCCCTCCTGGCGCTCGGCATGGGCATCGCCTGCTCCAAGCCCAAGCCCGCTCCCGCTCCTCCGGCCCCCGCTCCGGTCGAGGCTCCCGCCCCGGCTCCCGCTCCCGCCGCTCCCGCCGGTCCCACCGCCGAAGAGCTCGCCCAGCAGCGCCGCGACGCGGAGATGAAGCAGTACGCCGCCGACAAGGAAGCGGCCCTGAAGAACATCCACTTCGCCTTCGACAAGTCCGACATCCAGGAGTCCGACCGTCCGACGCTCCAGGGCATCGCCGACTTCATGAAGAAGTACGACGATGTGAAGATCCAGGTCGCGGGCAACTGCGATGAGCGCGGCACCAACGAGTACAACCTCGCGCTCGGCAACCGCCGCGCCGCCGCCGCCTTGGATTACCTCAAGGGCCTGGGCGTGGACGAGAGCCGCGTCTCCACCGTGAGCTACGGCAAGGAGAAGCCCGTCTGCAACGATTCCAACGAGGCCTGCTGGTCCCAGAACCGCCGCGACGAGTTCACGGCGACCACGGAGCATGTGGCCAAGTAAGGCGATTAATCCATGGGAAGGCGCGCCTCGCGGCGCGCCTTCTTGTTTTTGGAAGTCCACGCGGGATTGGCGCGGGGCTAGAATGAAGGCTCATTCCGGAGGACGCATGAAGGCTCGAATCCTCGCTCTGTCCGCGCTCACGACGCTTTCCCTCGTGTCCATCGGCTGCGTCTCCGACGATCAGATGGCCCGGGTCGAACAGCAGGTGGGCGATCTGAAAGTCGAAGTATTCAAGCTGCGGCAGCAGGCCGAGGAGCAGAACCGGAAAGCCGACGCCGAAACCCAGGCCGCGTCCCAGTTCCGGGATGAGGATCGCCGCTTCCGCGCGGATCTCTCCGAGACGCTGCGCCAGATCCAGACCAGCACCCGCACCCTCGGCAACCGCGTCACCACGATGAACCGCCAGGAGATGGTGTCCACGCCTTCCGCGTCCACGCCCCAAGCGCCCGTGGGCGACGACGAGAAGGCCTTCAACGCCGCGATGCTCGATTACAACCGCGGCAACTATTCCCTCGCCTCCGATGGTTTCGGCCTGCTGGTGAAGACCTATCCCACCAGCGCCCGCAAGGCTGACGCGCTCTTCTTCATGGGACTCTGCCAGTACAACCAGCGCGCCTACGACAAGGCGCAGGCCATCTTCGAGCAGATCGTCCGCGAGATGCCGACTTCCAATCAGTTCCTCCCCGCCAAGCTCAAGCGCGCTCAGTGCATGGAGCGGCTCGGCCTCAAGGCCGCCGCCGTGAAGGCCCTGCAGGAGCTGGTGAACGGCTTCCCCGGCACCGCCGAAGCCCGCACCGCCAAGCAGGAACTGGACGATCTCGGATTCTGATTCGCTACCGCGACAAGCGACTCACATCGAAGGGCAGGTCCGGAAGGATCTGCCCTTCGGTTTTCAGGAGGTCGCGCAGCTTCGCGTCGCGGCGGCCCAGGGGCAATGTTTCAAGCTCCGCGGCGGGAACCCAGGCCATGCCATCCAGAGCCGGGAAGGGCGCTTCCAGCGCCAATCGCACGGGCGTGACGCGCTCCCGGCGATGGGAGTAGACCTGCGTCCAGCCCTTCCAGGTCGCGGCCTCCAGGGTTCCGTAGCGCGTCACCGGATCCGCCGCCTGATCAAGGCTGACCTCAACCGGAATCGTCGGCCATCGCCATAGCCCGGCCAGCAGACCCGCGCGCACGGGCGCGTGGAGCAGGAAGGCGCTCCTCGCCTCCACCGCGACGAGCCAGAGCGCTTCATCCTTCACGGCGCCGCGCTTGGCGACGGGCGGGATCTCGTCGATGCGGCCTGCCTGCCGCGCGGCGCAGGCTTCGCGCAATGGGCAGACCTCGCACTTGGGCGCGGGCAGGCACACGGTCGCGCCCAGCTCCATGATCCCTTGGGTGATCCTGGACGGGCCGTGGGCTTCCAGCGCGGGCGCGAGCCACTCGCGCAAGGCGGCTGCCTCGCGCTTCGGATCGCCTTCGATGAGGAGCAGGCGCGCCAGCACCCGGAAGGCGTTGCCATCCAGCGCGGGCGTGGGCCATTGGAAGGCGATGGCGCCCATGGCGGCCGCGGTGTAGGGGCCAAGGCCCGGCAGTGCGATGAGCCCTTCAAGGTCCGAGGGCCAACCCTTCGCGGCGATCTCGGTGGAGGCGGCCTTCAGGAAGCGGCAGCGGCGGTAGTAGCCAAGGCCTTCCCATGCTTTGTGGACGGCCTGTTCATCCGCTTCCGCGAGCGCCAGAGGCGTCGGGAAGCGCGCCATCCACCGCTCGAAGTAGGGAATCACGGTCGCCACTTGGGTCTGCTGGAGCATGAGCTCCGAGACGAGCACGGCGTAGGGATCGGGATGGCTCGCGTCGAGGTCCGAGGCCCGCCATGGCATCGCGCGCTTTTCCCGCTCGAACCAGGGAGCGAGCGGAGCGAGCATCGTGACCGAATCGGACCAGGGCATCGGTCCAGTGAAACAAAAAAAGACGCTCCGAAGAGCGAGATCTTTACGCCTCTGGCCTAGCTACGCTCGGCAACATCGGCGAGAAAAGGCGATCGTCTTCTGCGCAGGCAGAGGACTTCCGACTTGGGTTTGCACCCAAGTCGGAGCCTTTTCTTGGTGCCCGCGAGCAGACTCGAACTGCTACGGCTTTTGGCCACCACCACCTCAAGATGGCGTGTCTACCAGTTTCACCACGCGGGCAAGCGTGAACGACAAGTGTGCCCTAGAGCGGGCCTTCCGTCAATGAGAGCTCTTGGGCGCGGAGGAAGGCGCAGGAGCCGCGGGCGGAGGGACGGGGGTCAAGGGCGAGGACGACACCGGCAGATCGCTGCCCTTCTCCAGCACCGAACGGCTGGAAGTGGTGATCGTGTACTCGATGAAGAGCGTCGTTCCCAGGAAGAGCGCGGCGAGCCAGTAGGTGGCCTTGGCGAGGAAGGGCGTCGCGCCCTGGGCGCCGAAGGCCGAGTTCGCGCCGCCGCCGCCGAAGGAGCTTCCAAGGCCGCCGCCCTTGCTGCCGGGCTGCAGCAGGATGGCGCCCATGAGGGCGATCCCGAAGATGATGATGAGCGTGGTGAGCAGGCCGTTCATGGCGACTCCGAACCGGCCATTCTATCAGGAACGGCGCGGATTCCGGGTGTCGGACTCCGAGAACCAGGCCACCATGCACGCTGGACGACGGGTCATCGCATCGAGGCTTGCAAAAAGGCCCGAGGCCCGAGGCCCGAGGTCCGAAGCCCGAGGCCCGTCTCACAGCCCGTTCAAGGCGAGTCCGCTCAGCGCGCCCCGCGTCTGGCGCAGCACGCGGTGGATGCCTTCGAGCTGGGCGGCCATCCGCGCGAAGTCCGATGGCAGCAGGGCCTGAGGGCCATCACTGAGCGCCTTTTCCGGATTGCAGTGCGTCTCCACCAACACGCCGTCCGCCCCGGCGGCGACGGCCGCGCGGGCCATGGGCACCACGAGGTCGCGGCGGCCCGTGCCATGGCTCGGGTCCACCAGCACGGGCAGATGCGTGAGCGCCCTGGCGGCGGGCACGACGCTGAGATCCAGCGTGTTCCGCGCGTGATCCGACCAGGTTCGGATGCCGCGCTCGCAGAGCGCCACCTGCCGATTGCCTTCGCCCAAAATGTATTCGGCCGCGTAAAGCCATTCTTCGAGCGTGGCGGAAGGGCCGCGCTTGAGCAGCACCGGCTTGGCGCAACGGCCCGCGCGGCGCAGGAGCGCGAAGTTCTGCATGTTGCGCGCGCCGATCTGCACCATGTCGGCGGCTTCCTCCACCGCGTCGAAGGTTTCCACATCCAGCGCCTCGGTGACGATGCCCAGACCGAATTCCTTCCGCGCCTCCTCCAGCAGGCGCAAGCCTTCGAGGCCGAGGCCCTGGAACGCATAGGGGCTCGTGCGCGGCTTGAAAGCGCCAGCCCGCAGCAGCTTCACGCCCGCATCCGCCACATAGCGCGCGACGGTGAAGAGTTGCTCGCGGCTTTCCACACCGCAGGGCCCGGCGACGAGGGCGAGGTCGCCGCCGCCGATGCGGACGCCGTTCACCTCCACCACGGTGCGTCCCATCGCGCCGTCCAGGCTGGCCAGCTTGAAGGGGCTCGAGATGGGGACGACCTTGAGGACGCCCGCCAACGCGCCGATCTGCTCGGCGCTGAGGGCCTTGGAGGCATCCGGCGCCAAGATGCAGGTTGCATCCTCCGTCCGGGTCACCTGTGGCCGGACGCCGCGCTCCCGAAGCAGAGCCAGGACGCGGTCCACCTCGCCCGAATCCGCTTCCGCCCGCATGAGGATGAGCATCCGCGCGCCTCCGAGCCCTGATTCTACCGGGCCTCCCATTTGGATACGGCATCTGGACACGGATTTTGCTTGGACTCATCTTGAATCCACCTGGAGTTCCCATGCCCGGAGTATCCATGCGTCGCCCTCTCGCGCTGATCGCGGTTCCCGCCATCCTCCTCATCACCGCCTGCCAGCGGCCCGAGGTGGTGGCCTACACCCAGCATCCGAGGCCCGTGGTGGTCGCCTGCACCGTCCGCCCGGACGCGCCGGGGAGCAAGGACTTCGCGGCCACGCTGGAGGCCGCCTTGCGGGTGCGTTTGGCGTCGCGGGTGATGGTGGTGCCGGAAGGCGTCGCGCCGCCGCCGGACGCCGTGCGGCTGGAGGTGAATCTGGAGCGCAAAGGCATCGTCAAGCACAGGTCCAACGCCGGTGCGGTGGGCGTGGGCGTCGGGGCTTCCGTGGGCGTGCTCGGGGCCATGGCGGGCGACCGGGATTGGTTCTTCGACGGCGTGTTCTGGGGCCTCTTCGCGGGCAACAGCGTCGCGGCCAATCAGGATCGCTACGACTGGCTGGGCTACTACCCCGATGACCTGGATTCGGAAGCGAGGCTCATGGACGCGGGCAATCCCGAACCCCTCGCAGTGGAGGCCATTGACACCAACGATCTGATCCAGGCGCTGGAACCCCTGCGCGGCGATCAGGGTTCCGATGAAATCCGGGTGCAGGAAGCGGAGGCCCAGGCCTACGCGCGGGTGCTGGTGGGCCGCCTGGGCGAGACCTTCAAGTGGCATCGCGGCGCGCCCAGCTACTACGGCGTCCCGGTTGAGCCGCGTGAGTCCCTTCCGTCTGCGGCTCAGACCCTCGATCACTCAGATCCGCTCGTGGCAGTTCCGGATAAGGATCAGGCTGTGCCTAAGAATGAGAAGGACCAGCCAAATGCGGAGCCCGCGAAGTGATTGGGGACGGCGGTCGGCCATCTCTCGTTTGGTCCCTGGCCTGTGCCGTCGCGACAGCTTTTGGTGTCGCGCTGCTCTTCGTGTTCCTGCTTTGGGTCCAGGCTCCGCCTGCGGACGAGGCGTCACGGGTCAACTTTTTCGGGGTTCTCCTAGATCCGTTCATGTTGACGGTGATGATCCCGGCGAGCCTCATCGTTGGGCTCATTGCTGGGGGCATCACACATGTCGCGGTTATCGGCCGACACTATGCAAGCGCGATTCTGACCGTGGTCGGCGCCGTCCTCGTTTGGACCATAGTGGCTACCTTGCTGTCGCCGGGGGTGTCCCTGGCAGGCATCCTTCCCGTCTTTGCGTTTGCATTGGTTCTCGTTCGGATGGTGCCCTGGACACGCGCTTCGTGACAGCCTATCCCTGAGTGGCTTTCGCCATCGCGATGAACTTCGCCGCGTCCAGGCTGGCGCCGCCCACGAGTCCGCCCGCCACCTCGGGAATGCCGAGCAGTTCGGGGAAGTTGTCCGGCGCGACGCTGCCGCCGTAGAGGATGGGCACGCGCCAGGCGGCTTCATCCATGCGCGTCATCAGCTCGCCGCGGATGTAGGCGTGGGCTTCCTGGATCTGGCGCGCTTCGGCGCGGCGTCCGGTGCCGATGGCCCACACCGGCTCGTAGGCGATCCAAAGCGGGCCCGGCTTCGCGCCGAGGATGGAGAGCTGGCGCTGGAGCACGGCGAAGGTCTGTTCGCTTTCCCGCTCCTCCAGCGTTTCGCCGATGCAGAGCAGGGGCAGGAGCTCGGCCTCCCAGGCGGCCTGGAGCTTCACGGCCAGCGATTCGTCCGTCTCGCCCGCGAGCCGCCGCCGTTCGCTATGGCCGAGGATGACGCCGGCGCAGCCCGCGTCCTTGAGCATTCCCATGCTGATGTCGCCGGTGTAGGCGCCTTCGGCTTCGGCCCGGGCGTTCTGGCCGAAGACCGAGATGCGCCGCCCACGCAGGGACTCAGACACCTGCCTGAGCAGCGTGAAGGGCGGGGCGATGCCCAACTGACACCCCGAAGTGCCCGCGAGGGAGGCGTCCGCGAGCAGCGCGTCGCAGAAGGCCGCCGCGGCGCCCGAGAGCATGTTCATCTTCCAGTTGGCGACGAGGCAGCGCATGGGAAACTCCTGCTCCAGCCTACCGCTCCAGCGCGGCCACGCCAGGGAGCGTGAGGCCCGAGAGGAATTCCAGGCTCGCGCCGCCGCCGGTGCTCACATGGCTCATGCGGGAGGCCAGCTCCGCCTGATTCACCGCCGCCACGCTGTCGCCGCCGCCCACGAGGACGAACGCGCCCGCGTCCGCCGCCTTCGCCAGCTCCTCGGCGATGCTCAAGGTTCCGCTGGCGAAGGGCGCCATCTCGAAGACGCCCATCGGCCCGTTCCAGAGCAGCGTCTTGGCGGAGCGGATCTCGTCCGCGTAGAGCGCGACGCTTTCCGGGCCGATGTCCAAGCCCATCTGGCCATCGGGAATGGCCTGACCGTCCGTCACGATGCAGGGCGCGTCCGCCTTGAATTCTGGCGCGGCCACATGGTCCACGGGCAGCAGCAGCTTCGTGCCCTTGGCTTCGGCCTCCTTGAGCAACGAAAGGGCGAGATCCAGCTTGTCCATCTCGCAAAGGCTCGTGCCGATGGGTTGGTCGAGCGCCTTGAGGAAGGTGTAGCTCATGGCGCCGCCGATGAGAATGGCCTTGGCTTTGCCGAGGAAATTCTGGATGAGCTCGATCTTGTCGCTCACCTTCGAGCCGCCGAAGATCACGACGAGCGGCTGCTCGGGATCGTGCAGCACGCGGCCAAGGGCCTTCAGCTCCTTCTCCATGAGGAAGCCCGCCGCGACGGATTCCTTGGGGAAGTCCGCGACCATGCCCGCCACCGAGGCGTGCGCGCGATGCGCGGCGCCGAAGGCGTCGTCCACATAGATCTCAGCGAGCTTGGCCAGCGCCGCGGCGAACTCGGGCTTGTTCTTCGTCTCGCCCTTGTCGAAGCGGAGATTCTCCAGGAGCAGCACCTGGCCCGGCTTCAGCGCCTTCGCCACCGCTTCCACCGCGTCGCCCGTGACGCCCGGCGCGAGGCTGGCGTCGTAGCCCTTGGCTTTCAGCCAAGCCGCCACCGGCTTGAGCGAGAAGGCCTCCTCGAAGCCTGTTCCCACCGGGCGCCCGAGGTGCGAAGCCATCACGACGGAAGCCCCCGCCTTCAGCAGAAAATCCAGCGTCGGCAGCGTCGCCTCGATGCGCGTCGCGTCAGTGATGACGCCATCCTTGAGCGGCACATTCAGATCCGCCCGCAGGAAGACGCGCTTGCCCGACACCGAGAGATCCCGCACCGATTCGAAGGCCATGGACGCTCCTGAATGAACCTTTCATTTTGGCAAAGGAACGAAGAAGTTCAAACCACAGAGACTCAGAGGCACGGAGAAAAACCTGATGGTTCCGGTCCACCGGCGTTCTTTCTCTGTGTCTCTGAGCCTCTGTGGTTCACTTTTTTTTGAACAGCGCGATCCACCGCGGGCTGGCTTCGCCGAAAGCCGCGCCGTCGTAGGACCCCATCGTTTCCCGGAGCCTCAAGCCCGCCCGCGAGGCCATGGCTTCGATCTCTTCCGGCTCGTAGACGCGCACGCTTTCCCGCGCCTGGCGCGTTTCGCCGCTTTCGAGGCGGACCAGGTCCATGTGCTTGACGACTCGGCCGCCTTCCAGGCGGCGGCGGCTCGTGACGCGGATGCCGCCGCGCTCGAGGGTGTCCTCCGCCACCAGCGAGCGCCGCAGCTCGGCGGCGTTCAGATAGTCCATGAGCAGGACGCCGCCCGATCGAAGGAGGTTCGCGAGCGAGCGGAGCAGCGCCTCGTTCGTTTCATCTTCGAAATACCCGAAGGGCGTGAACCAAAGCGTGATGCCCGCGAGGCCGGGCTTCACCGGCAACTTCCGCATATCGGCCCGCAGCAGCCAGGGGCGGAGCTCTTCCGGGGCGAGCCCCAGCAGAGTCGCGCTCAGATCAATCCCGAAGGCCTGGGAGTTCGTCTTCCGAAGCTCGGCCAGATGCCGTGCCCCGCCGCAGGCCAGATCCAGCACGGGGCCGCTCGCCAGCTCGGGCGCCTCCCGCAGGGCGGTGGCGATGGCGAGCGCGGCTTCGCCCGCGTCCCGGTGGGCGTAGAGCGCGGCGTAATCCGCGTCGAACCAATCCTCGAACCACTCGGCCATGGGGCCATGATGGCACGCGCGGTAGACTGCTTGGATGCAACGGCCTGAACGCCTCGAAGACCAAGTCCTGTTCATCCTCGGCACCCTCGTTCATCGCGAGCTGCGGGACCCCGATTTGGGATTCGTCACGCTCACCGCCGTGCGGCTCTCCGGCGACCGGGGCGTGGCCCGGGTCTACTTCACCGTGCTGCCCGCGACCGGCGTGGCCCAGGCGGACCAGGACGCGAAGACGCTTCACGCGCTCCAGCGGGCCACGGGCTTCCTCCGCACCGAGCTGGGCAAGCGCCTGCACCTGAAGCGCGCGCCGGAACTGCGCTTCTTCCAGGACGCGGTGGTGGGCGAGGGCAACAAGATGGAATCGCTCTTCGCCGAGATCGAAGCCGAGCGAAAAAAACGCCCTGTGGAACCTGAGGAAGACGCTTGATCGAGCCCGGCGTCCACCTCGTCCACAAGCCGGTGGGCGGCACCAGCTTCGCCATCGTCAAGGACTTCATGCGCGCCGCGCGGGAGGCGGGGCAGGGCAAGCTCGCCATTGGCCATGGCGGCACGCTGGATCCCTTCGCGGACGGCCTGCTGCTCATCCTCGCGGGCCAGGCCACGCGGCTCATGGAGCTGATGCATCCGTTGCCCAAAACCTACGAGGCGACGGTCGTGTGGGGCGTCGAGACGGAGACCTGCGACCACCTGGGCGTCGTCGTGTCGGAGTGCGACGCGTCCGCGATGACGCCCGAGCGGCTCGATCAGGTGCTGAAGACCTTCCTCGGCTGGCGCGAGCAGGTTCCGCCCGCCACCAGCGCAAAGAAGATCGGCGGCGAGGCGGCCTACAAGAAAGCCCATCGCGGCGAGGAAGTCGTGCTGCCTCCGAGCCGCGTCTACCTGCACGAGGCCGCCTGGCTCTCCCATGAACTGCCGTCGCGGAGCACGCTCCGCATCACCTGCCGGGGCGGCTTCTATGTGCGGAGCCTCGCGCAGGATCTGGGCCGCGCGCTGGGTTGCGGCGCCCACCTCTCCACGCTCCATCGCACCGCCATCGGACCGTGGGCGGACCCTGGGCCGGATGCTACGAGCGTCATCGCCGGCGAGGCGCTCATCCCCTGGTGCCGCGCGCGCCGCCTCGACGATGACGAGGCCCGACGCCTCGGCCTGGGCCAAGCCATCGGCCTCGGCGTGATCGAGCCGCCCGCCTGGGACCTGCCCGAAGGCTTCCCCGATCCCGCCGCTCCCATCCGCGGCCTGCACGATGGCAAGCTCGTCGCGCTGCTGAAAGAGGCCGAGGAAGGCCTGCGCACCCAGGCGAATCTTCGGGGCGGGCTCTAGCTAGCGATCGCCCCAATGCAGCTTCTGTTGAAGCAGGCCGTAGTGGTTGTGGTCGGGGCGCTGGAGGAGCGTGACGCTGCCTTCGGCGCGGCGGAGGATCACGGCGTCCCCGGGTTGGAGCGCCTGGCCCACCTGGCCATCCAGCGTGAGGTAGGCGTCCTCGGCTTCGCCGACGGTGATGGTGATCTCCCGGTCGCTGGGCACGACGCTCGCGCGCAGCGTCAGCGTGTGCGGACAGATGGGCGTGATGACCAGCGCCTCCAGTGCGGGATGGAGGATGGGACCCCCCGCCGAGAGCGAATAGGCCGTGGAGCCCGTGGGCGTGGCGACGATGAGGCCGTCGGCCTTGAGCACGCCCGCGTCCTCCGTGCCGATGCGCAGGCGCAGATCCATGATCCGCGCGAGGGTGCCCTTGGCGAGGACTGCGTCGTTGAGCACGGATTGGGAAAGCAGGGTCGCGCCGTTGCGACGCAGTTCCGCGTTCAGCAGCAGGCGTCGTTCAGGGACCAGCGTTCCCGCGAGGTAGGCCTCCACCGCCGCCTTCGCGCCGGAGACGGGATGGGCGGTGAGGAAGCCGAGGGAGCCCAGGTTGATGCCAAGAAGCGGTGTGCCCGCGCGGCCCACGAGCCGCGCTGCGGCGAGCAGGGTTCCGTCCCCGCCGAGGACGAGGCCGAGATCCGGTTTCGCGCAGTCCAGCGGGCTAAGGTCCAGGCTGCTTTTCGCCAAGCCCGCTTCGCTCCAGGCAAGGGCGAGGTCCGTGTCTCCGTGGACACGCCATCCACGATCCAGGAAGGGCGGAATGGCTTCCGCCAAGGTCCGCGCCAGGAGCGGAGACTTGGCCTTGGCGACGATGGCGAGGCTGGGCATGGGCAGAGTCTACATGCAGCCGGTAGACTGGACACATGGCTTCCAAACGGCTCTTCTCCCGCCCCTGGTTCAAGTGGGGGCTGATCGGGCTCGGCGCGCTCGCGATCGCGGGCGCGGCCACGCTCGGCATCTCCTGGTATGTGCTGAGCCGCGACACGGACAGCTTCCTCACGCTCTTCGCCCTGCGCGTGCCCAAGACCATCACCAAGGTGCTGGACAAGGACGGCAATGTCATCGGCATCTTCGCCGAGGAGCACCGGGTCGTGATCCCCTACGGCGACATCCCCAAGGCCTTCACCAATGGGCTCGTGGCGACCGAAGACGCGGACTTCTGGACTCACGGCGGCGTGTCGCCCCGGGGCATGATGCGCGCGGGTTTCAACGCGGTGACGAGTTTCGGCCGTCGCATGGAGGGCGCTTCCACGCTTGAGATGCAGCTGGTCCGCACCGTCACGGCCAAGCGCAAGGTGGAGATGAAACGCAAGTTGAAGGAAATCATCCTCGCCCGCGCCCTGGACAAGCACTACACCAAGCAGGAGATCCTGGAGAAGTACGCCAACGAGGTCTATTTTGGCGGCGGGCGCTACGGGCTGGAAGCGGCGGCCGAGTACTACTTCGGCAAGAGCGCGCCCCAGCTCACGGTGGACGAGTGCGCCATGATCGTCGGCCTCGTCAAGAATCCCAACGGCTACAACCCCTACAACGGTCCCAAGGCCCGCGCGCTCGCCGTGGACCGCCGCAACCATGTGCTGCGCCGCATGGCCGCTGAAAACTACATCAAGGACGCGGACGCCGACGCCCTTTCCAAGAAGCCGCTCAAGCTGGCGAAGGAACAGGGCCGGGACAACGCCATCGCCGCCTACGCGGTGGAAGAGGTCCGCAAGTACCTCTACGACAAGTACGGCAGCGAGGCCGTGCTGAACGGCGGCCTGGAAGTGTGGACGACCTTGGACGCCTCCTGGCAGGCGGCCGCGGAGCAGGCGGTGCAGAAGGGCGTCCGCGCGGTGGACCGTCGCCGGGGCTTCCGCAAGGACGCGCTGGAATTCGTGCAGGATCCCGAGAAGGCCAAAGTCGCGGGCTGGAACCAGTACTTCGAGCCCGGCGACACCGTGCGCGGCGTCGTCATGGGCTGGAGCGGCGATAAGCAGGCCACCGCCACCGTCCGCATCGCCACCACGCGCGTCGAGGTTCCCATCGCCGCCTTCTCCTGGGCGGGCAAGGATCCCAAATCGCTCATGCCGCGCGGCAGCGTGCCGCTCTTCGATGTGGTGGAGACCGATGACGGCGTGCCCACCAAGCTGGCGCTGGATCAGGAGCCTCAAGTGCAGGGCGCCCTGCTGGCGACCGATCCCAAGACCGGCGAGATCCGCGCCCTCGTGGGCGGCTATGATTTCGCCAAATCCAAGTTCGATCGCGCGCTCCAGGCCAAGCGGCAGGTGGGCTCCACCATGAAGGCCTTCGTCTACGGCGCGGCTTTCGAGAAGGGCGGCATGACCCCCGCCACCATCGTGCAGGATGTGCCCACGCGCTTCCTCGACTCCGCCAGCTTCGCCGTCACCACCTTCGCCGATGGCCGCACGGACGCCATCCCCATCAAGCCCGGCGCCAAGCCCTACGAGCCCAAGGACTACGAGCACGACTACTGGGGGCCCATCACGATCTGGGAAGCCCTGCGCGATTCGCGCAATGTGCCCGCCGTGCGCACGCTGGAGCAGGTGGGCGTGAGCAATGTGACGGACTACGCCCGCCGCTGCGGCATCGTGGGCGACATCCCGCCATATCCCAGCCTCGCCCTGGGCACGCCGGACCTCACGCTCTCGGAGATGACGCGCGCCTACGGAACGATCTGCAACGGCGGCCTCCAGTCGCCGGAGCCCTTCCTCATCAAGAAGGTGGTGGATCGCCAGGGTCGCACGCTGGAAGAACACCAAGGCCGCGCCACGGATCAGGTGCTGGATCCCATGAACACCTACCAGCTCATCCAGTGCTTGCAAGGCGTCGCCCAGCGCGGCACGGGCGCGGGCAGCAACGCGGTCCAGTGGCCCGTGGCCGGCAAGACCGGTACGACGGAGGAACACGCCGACGCCTGGTTCATGGGCTTCTCCACACGCCTCGTATGCGGCGTGTGGGTGGGTCTCGATGAGCGCAAGACCATCTACCGCGGCGCGGATGGCGCCAAGGTCGCGCTGCCCATCTGGGTGGACTTCATGAAGGCCGCGTTGCCCGACACGACCAAGGAGGACTTCAAGGCGCCCGATGGCGTGGACTGGGCGGACATTGACCGCTACACCGGCCTCCTCGCCAGCTCCGCCACGAGCCCGGAAAACCTGCTGCATCTCGCCTTCAAGCCCGGCACCGTGCCGACCGCCCCCAGCGATGTGGACGCCATCAAGAAGATCCAGGACGCCCGCGCCATGGCCCCCACCCAGCCCGTCGAGAACATCCTCTGGGGCCGCGCCCCCGGCGTCCCCCCCATGCCCGACCCCGCGCCCGACGCGGGCATGAGCGGGGATGATCCGAATAAATAGGGACTACTCCTAAACAGCAGCGAATCAGCAGGCCCCACATGTTGGGAGGAGAAGAAATGAGAATCCCTAACAACCTTATTAGGGTTGCTGTCCTCGTTTCGTTGGCCTCCGTTGGATTGCTTGCGTCTGATCGGTTTGGCTACACGATCAACCTGCCAAAGCAGAAGATCTCGATCATCATCACCTGCAAGGACATCGACAAGAACATCATTCAGGACCCAGGTTTCAAAGGGCTTGTGAAGCCGATTGGCGAAGTCATTGCGGGATCAATTGATGAGTTTTCGGAGAACCGGACCTATCTGGTTTTCATCCGCCTTAGCGGAGGGAAGGTCTATTGCCATGTGGATGAAGAGCCCATCGGTGATCACCCCGTAATCAAAGAGTTCTCTTTTTCCACAAAGCAATGGAAGAGCCGGTTCGTTGAAAAGGTGTTTCGTGGGATTCTGGGCCGCACGAAACTCACCAAGAAAAGTGTCGAACTACACAAGCGGGTGGAAAACAGTGAGGCCTCTAATGTGAGGATCGAATTAGGTCCGGTGCCAGGCCAGCCACTGGAATCCTGGTCCGTTAGCTGGCGATAGCGCACAATTTTCCACCACGCCTATTGGAGTTCCAAGCAGGAGAAGAAGCCAAAGCCTGCTCTGAAGCCGAAGCATCACCCCAAGCCGAAGAAGAAGGGGGAGCGAAAGCCCAGAGCCTAAAGCCCAGAGTCCTTCTTCTTGAACGGCATGCCCGTCCGCTTGTCCTTGGGCTTGTAGCTGCTCTC
>CAYYJN010000018.1:0-3355 GCA_964472275.1 uncultured Solibacteraceae bacterium | reverse complement strand
CCTTCTTCTTGAACGGCATGCCCGTCCGCTTGTCCTTGGGCTTGTAGCTGCTCTCGCCTTTGCGGGGGCCGTGGGCGCGGTCTTCGAAGCGCTTGGGGCCTTTGTCGAAGCGGCTTTCTTCGGCCTTGGGCTTCCAGGGCTTCTTGAAGCCGGGCTTCTCGTCGCGGTCGAAGGGGCGTTCCTGGGGCCGTTCGTAGGGCTTCTTCCCGAAGGCGGGCTTGGCGCTGTAGGACTCGCGCTTGGGGCCGGTGGGCTTGGGCGGATCGTTGGGCAGGTCGTAGCCGTGGGAGCGGCCCGCGCGGGCGAGGCCCAGGAGGCCCGCCACGAGCTTCACCGCGTCGCCGGAGGCCATGAGCGCCTTGGCCTCGTCCATGAGCGCGGGGCTGAGCGTCTCCTTGGCGCGAGCGAGGACGCGGGTGTCCTGGGCGGACGCGATTTCGGCCGGCGTGGGCACGGAGCGCCAATCCAGTTTGAGGCCGCCGCGGCGGCTCCAGGCGAGGAGGATGCGGCTTTCCTTCCAGCCCACCAGCGCCATGCTGGTGCCCTTGGCGCCGGCGCGGCCCGTGCGGCCGCTGCGGTGGACATAGCCTTCCATCTGGGTGGGGATGCCCATGTGGACGACGAGGGGCAGGCCCTCGATGTCAATGCCGCGCGCGGCCACATCCGTGGCGACCAGGTAGCGCAGGCGGCCTTCCTTGAACATGGAGAGCGTGCGGGTGCGGCTGGACTGCACGAGGTCGCCGTGCAGATAGGCGGCGGGGAGGCCGGCGGCCGTGAGCATCTCGGCGACTTCCTCGGCCTGGGCCTTCATCTTCGTGAAGATGAGCGCGGCGGACGGCTCTTCCATGAGCAGCAGGTTCACGAGCGCCTTCACATGCAGGTGCTCGGAGACCATCACGGGCGTGTGGGCGATGTCCGCGTGGCCCGCGTTGCCGCCCGCGCTGGACAGCTCGATGCGCTCGGGATTCTTGAGGAAGCGCTGCGTCAGGCGCGCGATGGGCGCAGGCAGGGTGGCGCTGAAGAGGTAGGTCTGGGCCTTGCCGGGAACCTTGGCGAGGATCGCCTCGACATCCTCGAGGAAACCCATGTTGAGCATCTCGTCGCATTCGTCGAGGACGATCATGGAGACCTTGGACAGGTCCAGCGTGCCGCGCTCCAGGTGGTCCATGACGCGGCCCGGCGTGCCCGCCACGACCTGGGCGCCGTAGGACAGGGACTTGAGCTGGGGCGCGTAGCTGGAGCCGCCCACGAGGGAGGCCATGTGCAGCTTGGGCATGACCGCGTGCAGCTCGGTGCCCACCTGCTGCGCGAGCTCGCGGGTGGGGGCGAGGATGAGCGCCTGCGGGTGGCGGTCTTCCGTGAGGCGGTGGAGGAGCGGCAGGCCGAAGGCCAGCGTCTTGCCCGAGCCCGTGCGGCTCTGCACGAGCAGGTCGCGGCCTTCGAGGCCGGGGGCGAAGCAGGCGGCCTGCACGGCCGTGGGCGTGGTGAAGCCGCGCTTCTCTAGGGCGGCGAGGAACGGCTCGCGGCAGCCGATGGCCGCGAAGGTGGTGGTCATTGGGTATCTCCCGTAGGCGTTCCCGGCATGGGTGGCTGATCGCCTGCGGGGATGGCCCAAACGAGTAGTGTCTCATCGAATTCCCCGCGCGGCGAGCGGAGATTTGTCATACGCCGCGAAAAGCCATCACCGCGGAGACGCTGAGGTCGCGGAGGGAAGATCTCCTTTCTCAGCGTTCTCCGCGTCTCAGCGGTGAACCGTTCTGCTTAAAGTTGTCACACTGGCCTTCCATGGACGAGATCTCCCTCACCACCACGCTGCCGTTCTCCACGGATGCCGCGGTCCGCCGGAGCTACATGCTCCTGGACTCAGCCGTGAGGGGGAACATCCGCTTCGGAAAGCTGCTCGAGGTGCTGGACAAGCTCGCGGAGGAGCAGGCGCTCGCCTATGTGCGCCGCCAGCATCCCAGCGCCCGCGTCGTCACGGCGGCGGTGGACCAGATCCAGGTGCTCGCGCCCGCCGACATTGATCGCGATCTCGTCTTTCGCGCCCGCATCAACTTCGTCGGCCGCACGAGCCTGGAGGTGGGCATCCGCGTGGAGCATCCCGCGGACGCCACGCGCCCCGAAGCCCACATCGCCTCCTGCTACTTCACGATGGTCGCGCGCGATGAAGCCGAGACCGCGAGCCTGGAGATCGGCGGCTTCGAGCCCTCGGACGCGCTTTCCAAGGCGCGGTGGGCCAAGGCCATCGAGCGGCGCGAAGGGCGCAAGCGCGATCTGCTCGCCGCCGCCGAGCCGCCCACCCGGGGGGAGTTCGATCTGCTCCAGCGCCTGCACGGCGCGCAGGAAGCGCCCGGCTTTTCGGGCCTGCGCGCCCGCGACCTCGCCACCAGCGGCTGGGAGCGCATGTACCCCGAGCAGGAGAATGTGCCCAAGAAGATCTTCGGCGGTTACCTCATCCGCAAGGCCTACGAGCAGAGCGCCATCTGTGCCGAGCTGGTGGCGCCCCAGCGGCCCATCATCGTCAGCGTGAACCGCATCAACTTCCCGCAGCCCGTGCGCATGGGCGACAAGCTCCACTTCCAGAGCCGCGTGGTACACAGCGCGGGGAACAGCCTCTGCGTGGAGACGGACATCTTGCGCGTGGGCGTGGACCGCGGCCAGGCGGCCCTCTCCAACACCTGCGT
Organism: uncultured Solibacteraceae bacterium; assembly: GCA_964472275.1. Classification (GTDB taxonomy): domain Bacteria; phylum Acidobacteriota; class Holophagae; order Holophagales; family Holophagaceae; genus JAFDVN01. The sequence goes on along the minus strand of CAYYJN010000018.1, from coordinate 671 downwards.
CTTCACCTTCGTGAATGTGGATGACGCCCTGCGCCCGCGCCCCGTGCCCCAGGTGCATCCCGCCACCTACCGCGAAGACGCCGCCTTCCTCGCCGCCCATCGCCGCCGCGCGGCGTATGAGGCGTGGAAAGTGGCTGGGAAACCGTGAAGGTTGATCCGCCGATTCCGCAGATGACGCAGATTTCAAAAGCCCGAAGCGCCGCATCTGGAATCTGCGCAATCGGCGTAATCTGCGGACCATGACTCTTTTGCTCCTCATCCGCCACGGCCTCGCCGAGGACTATCGCCTGGGCCATCCCCATTCGGAGCGCGAGGACGCGTCCTTCCTCGCCGCCCATCGCCGCCGCGCGGCGTATGAGGCGTGGAAAGTGGCTGGGAAACCGTGAAGGTTGATCCGCCGATTCCGCAGATGACGCAGATTTCAAAAGCCCGAAGCGCCGCATCTGGAATCTGCGCAATCGGCGTAATCTGCGGACCATGACTCTTTTGCTCCTCATCCGCCACGGCCTCGCCGAGGACTATCGCCTGGGCCATCCCGACTCCGAGCGCGCGCTGACGGAGGAGGGCTGGGCCAAGACGCGCGCCGCGATGAAGGGGCTCGTCGCCAAGGGTTTCATGCCCGCGCGAGGCATCAGCAGCCCCTACCGCCGCGCCTTGGAGACCATGGCCTG
>CAYYJN010000017.1:0-37622 GCA_964472275.1 uncultured Solibacteraceae bacterium | reverse complement strand
GCCTGCATGTAGATCAGCCCACTCGGGTCCGTCTGCTCATGGTTCGTGAAGCCCTTGGCGAACTGAGCGGCGACCGCCGGGCTCGCCAGCGCTTCGCCGAAGGGTAGAAACTTCTGCTGCACCACGGCGTGGGTCGGCGTGCCATCCCACTGGTAGCGGGGACTGCCCAAGTGGTCATCAAAGGTGATGGAGGGAATGCCGCTCGTCCCCACTTCCGCCACCTCCTTGCTGCCCACATACACCATATCCTTCCAGGCCCCGCCTTGGTACTCGGCGATGAGTTGCCGGTTCTCGTCGTAGAGGTGGTAGCTGATCGCCCCCGTGGACTGGTTCTGGACCTTGATCCTCAAGCCCTCGTCGTCAAAGGCGTAGGTTTCCGCCACATGGTCGGGGCAGACAACCTGGATCACCCGGCCCAAGGCATCGTAGGTGAGCCCCACCATCGTCGTGGCGCCAGGCGCTGTGGCCACCTGCGTGAGGTTGCCGTAGGCATCGTAGAGAGCACCGGTAGCGGCCCCATTGGCCATGCGCGCGGGTAACTGGTTGTACTGAGCCAGACTGGCTAGCTCTGGCACGCTCTGACCCGCTGGGATGTCCGCAGGATTGAAGTCCACATTCGCAAGCTGGTACCCCGCCGGAGGCAGGCTTGTGGTGTAGCCCGTCGCGGATGGTTGCGTTCCGGAGGCAGGCTTCGCCCAGTTCGTAATGACCCGAGTCATGGAGCTATTCCGGTTCCCGAAGGCGTCGTACCCGAAGGTCTGCCAAATCGCATGACTCGTGGACACATCGTTCGGGTCGTTCACATAGGCCGCGGTGAGGCGGCCCAGCTTGTCATAGCTGTACCAGTCCTCTCCGTCACTCCCAAGCTGTCCGGCCTCGTTGTAGAAGAAGGTGAAAGCCTTGGTGAACGGAGTCGTGGTGGGCGCGCTGTGCGTCATGCCTTTCAGGCTCACCTGATCCCCTCGGTAGCTGAATCCGCTCGACGCCCCGTTCGCGTAACTGATCTGATTCAGCATCCAGCCGGTCGGGTCATAACCCAGCGTGTTCACCAGGTCCGAAGGTGTTGGGGCCGCGCCGAATCCTGTGCTGGTGGGCAATCCCTTGGCCAGGTTCGTGTACCCCACCTTCTGGACCTTCCCATCTGGATAGGTCCGGCTGGTGAGGAAGCCATAATTCGGGTCGTAGCTCATGCTCTGCGCGAAGCTTTGGCCGTCCACCGTCCGGATCAGGCCCGACAAACGCCCATTGAGGCCTCCATAGGTCAAGGACCGTCCCACGCCATTGGCCGTCGCACGGGTGAGCTTCCCATTCGCAAGGCCATGACCGCCCTCACTGTAGTGGAAGCCCTGATTCACAGAACCGTCGCTGCTGGTCACTCCGATCACTCGGCTTTGGGTGTCGTAGGCCGTCGTCACCGTCAGCGGAGCAGCCGTTCCGTAACCGTAGACTGTGGTCTGAGGCTTACCCGTGGGCGTGAAGCTCCCGTAGGTCGTTGTCCCGCTCTCGGGCTGCACAAGGGTCTTGAGGCGGCCCAGGGTGTCATAGGCCCAGGTCCGAATCTGACTCGGGCCCATACCCACAGATCCCGACCACTGGGTCACACTCAGCAGGCGGTCGGCATTGTCGTAGGCGTACACCGAATCCAGAGGGCCGCTGTCGCTCATGGCCGTCACCTTCACCAGACGCCCCAGAGGATCGTAGGTGTCCGTCTGCTGCTGCTGTGCACCCGTGCCAGGAGCCAGCGTGACGGTCTTGATGAGCCCGGGATTCGGGACAAGATAACTGGTGGTCGTGGTCTCCCCGTTCGGGTTTGTCACGCTCACGATCCGGTTGTGCTCATCGTAGGTATAGTGGGTGCTCCCGGTATAGACCGTGGTACCCACAGTGGCCGGGTGATTGATCGTTCTGTAGCGCATGCAGGTGGTGTTGCCATCCGCATCCGGATGGCTCCAAAGCGCACATTGGTTCGTGACCTCGACCCATGCGGCCTGTCCGGGTGTGTAAACATCGTCCGGCCCAAGCGCGGCAGTCCAATCCACGGTAGCGCCATCTCCTGGCCGCCATACGGTCTCCCAGCTCAAGCGGCCCGCCGAGTCATATCCGAAAGCTCGGTGGCTCTTCGTGCCATCCCCGTTGTCCCGCACGAGACGGATGGGATCGCCGAACCCGTTGTAGACATGGGTCTCCGCCTGGACTCCATGAGCCACGGCCACGGTCAGGGCCACTGGATCATAGGTGAAGGTGTGCCCGAACTCTCCGTTGGGCAGCGCCTCGGCGCTGAGGCGCCCCGCCCCATCCCAAGTGAAGGTCTTCGTCAAACCGTTGAGGTCCGTCTGGGTCAGCGGCCAGCCCACGCCGTTCGAGGTCTGCTGGACCTGGAGATTCGCGTAGGACGGATCGATGGGCGCGATGGAAGTCATGAAGCCCGTCGTGGGATCGTATCCGTAGGTCGCACCGAAGGCTTGGGTCGTCACGATCCCATCACTGAGCCAGGCATCGTTGAGCAGACCCTTGGTCGTGTCCCAGTCCGAATGCAGGACGATCTGCTGCCCACTGGGATCGCCATAGGTCGCCGCCGTCGTCAGATTCACGCGAGAATCAAAACCATCCCGCGAAACAGGTGTCCGGACCGTGGGGTCGTTCGGCGTATCGGCCTTGTCCTGCGCGTACAAGAACACATTCAGATGGCTGGTGAGTGTTTTCCCGACCGTGCGGTCCGCGATTGGATTTCCGTTCAGGTCCTTGATGAGCACCTGCTCGCCGGCCCAGCCGAGATTGGTGGCGTCCCAACCCACGCCCGTGACGCCGCTGGCCGAACTGATGTCATGCACTTCCCAGCGGCCCGCCAGGTAATCCTTGATCTCCCAATGCGTCGCCACGGGTATGGGCGCGATGCCTGACCCACCGGGGTTGCCGAGGGTGTGCACATCGAAGTTGGAGAAGGTAATGGTCTTCTCCAACCCGCCCTGCGCGCCGTACCAGTCTTCTTCGATCGGTAAGGCTTTGATGAACACCAGCCAGTCGAGACCAGATTCCGTAAGGTTCGGCGACTGGTAAGTGTATTTCTCGGAACGCCCGTCGAAGTGAGTGACGGTGCAGGTGAAAGCCCTGTTCTGCCAGACGATCGGCGCGGGACTTTGCGAAAGATCCCGCAGCAACACATTTCCACCGGTAGATGTATGGGTCAGGGTGTAACAACCGTCATACGGAGCACCTCTGGGGATGTAATCCGTATATTCAGGTTGAGGGATGACCCGATTGTAGGTCGTGGCCCTCGTGATCGTCCCGTGTGGACCCGCAATCAGCTCGTCCACTTGGGTGACACCCGTGGTCCTGGAATGGCCAATTCTTGGATCCGAAATGTCCGCAAAGGGCGCGCCCTTCGTGTCCAGGAAATCGTACTCACCGCTCCAATGGAGAACTATCGCTCGCGAGGGGGCTTGGCCAGCCTTGCTGTAGGCTACTGTTGTCCCCACTCCGAAGGCTGTCACGCCAAAGGCCATCTGCTCCTGGGTCTGGTCCTGGGTGACCGAATCCAGAGGCACCGCGTTCCAGAGGGTCTCCTCTTGCTTGTTGATTCCAATCAAATCAGGGTCCCAGGCGTAGTTCGCTGGCGCGGCAGGGTTGTCAAACCAGGAAGAAGGCGGGGGTGGATCCGGTGGCAACTGGGGTGCATCAGGCTGCTGCATCCGCAACGGCATGGAGGGGCGAGCCACGCTCGAAAGAGGCTTGGACGCAGCCGCGAGGGTATAACTGAGGGGCTGGCGGAGGCCCGAGTAAACGACCGTGTAGCGCGCTGGGCCGCTGGCAGGATTGAAAGACCAAGTGACCCCGATCTGAGTGTCGGCCCCTTGCCTCCACCACTCAGCCTGGATGACATAAATTGCCTGAGTCTTCCCGCTTGGGTCGGATGAATAGGCGAAGCGGATTTCATCTCCGAAAGCGTTCCGTATGCGGGTGAGGCGGTAGCGGATATGCAAGGTGCCGAGGACCGGAATGATGTCTTTCTCACCATAGGTCTTGCGGACCATGATCGTGCCCTCCTCCTGATTGAGCGGGAAGGCTTGAGTGAACTCGTACGCAGTATCTCCATCCACCACCAGCATCGCTTGGGGATAGTAGAGGTTCGCTTGTATGTAGGCTTCGTTTGCCGGTGCGTTGAAGTGGCCCCAGATTTCATTATTGATTGACTGTAAGGGGTATGCGTTCCCCTGAAGCGCCATGATGAGGTAGCGGTCCGAGGCGAGTTTGCAGAAAGGGCCCGTTCCCGGGATGAGGCCGGTCGGATTGGCAGTGACACTCCCCACAACGGTCGAACTGTCGTAACCGAACTTGGCGAGCACGCTGGTCGCCATGGCTGCTGGGAATGGATCCGTAGAGGCTGTGTTACCAGGGAGCACACTTTGGAAATTCGCCACACCGCTAAGCGCGCCGACCCTGAACCGGGTCATGTTGTCCTCGCCCCGATAGCCGTGGGGGATCGCCAGATCCAGCGTGCCCGGAGAGAAACGGAAGGCACCATTGGAGACCGTCGTGTCTGTATGGTTCAGCACTTCCGCGCAAAAGCCCCCCTTCGAGAAATCTCCGTATCCGGTGCATGAGGATTGGATCGAATTGATCCCGTCAAGCCCCGGGTTGTAGGTAGTGTCTTCTGTATAGTGATTGTAGGTCTGGTCGAAGGTGATCATAGGGTGATAAACCGCACCCCGAGCGCCGATCCCCGGACCGAGGGGAATCTGCATGCTCACATGACCCGTCGCCGGGTCCACCTGGACATCGCCGAAGAGGTTCTTGGGGGCCTTGGCGGTGTCAAACACCGGCTCGCTGAATGCGCTCTGCAACGACTGCGCTCCCAGCGGCGCCATACTTGCGAGCGAAAACACAAAAGCAAAGACGCGGAGGCGCAGAAGCTTCATTAGAGATCCATTCAAAATGGACCTTCAGTCTCAAGGCTTCCCGCCGGATGATCAATCCGAAACTTTGGCCATTCAACTCATGCCCTCACCAACCAGCACGGGGAAAGGCGGTGACGCGAACCGTGTACAGGTTGAGAACTGCGAACCCTTGCCGGAATCAGCGGCCCTTTGCTTTGGAGGAGCATGAGGAATGCGAATTTTCGCTCACGCCAGATGGCTTCGCAGCGTTTCCACGAGTTTGCCGCGGTAGAAGGCTTTCACTTCCGGATCGGCGACGAAGGGGGTCATCAGGGCGCTGCGGATGAGGCGCAGACCGGTGTGGATGCCCGCGCCGGGCTTCCATTCGCTCGCGTCCACGCCCAGACGGGCGAGGAAGGGCAGCATGGCGGCGCCGTGTTCTTCGGGGCGCACCCAGGTGCTCGTGAGGGCGAAGGGGCCTTCGCCGGTGGAGGGCAGCGCGGCGAGGAGGCGATCGTTGAGGGCGTTCACGGCATCCAGAGTCGTCGCGCCGCCCGGCGTGAAGGCGTAGAGCAGCACATCCAGATCGGGAGCCTGGAGCACTTCGCAGCGCGGGCCGCCGAAGTCGGCGTGGGTGAGCAGCTCGGCGAGGCCTTGGGCGGAGCGGAAGCTTTCGGAGAGGATCGCGCCGTAGCCGGTGTGGTCCAGAGGCACGACGCGATGGGCCATCCAGCAGGCGGCGGCCGCGGCGCCGGGCTTGGAGCCTTCCAGGATGAAGCTGCCGAGGTGCGAGGGATCGGCCGAGTTGAGGTAGGCCGCGTGGCAGCCGATGGCTTCGCGCATGGGCGCGAGGCGCAGCGCCAAGGCCCCGGCGGGATAGGGCACGAAGCCGAGTTTGTGGGGGTCCACGGTGATGCTGTCGGCCTCGCCCATGACGGCCATGGCGCGATAGAAGCCTTCCGCCGCCTCGGGTAGCTGCCGCCGGACTTCCTCGAAGCGGCGCAGGCTTCCGTCTTCGTTCCGCAGCAACGCCCGCGCGTAACCGCCGTAGGCGGCGTCCAGATGCAAGAGGAACCAGCGCCCATGGCGGGCGTGGAAGCGCTTCCGGACTTTAAGGATGCCATCCACCGGATCCACGCCGCCGCCTTCGGTGGTGCCGACGACGCCGACGCAGGCGAGCACGGGGCGGTCCTCCGCCGCGAGGCGTTCCAGGGCCGCTTCCAGCGCGCCGAGATCCATGCGGAGGCCCTCGTCCACCGCCACGGGCACGAGGTTCTCGCGGCCCAGCCCCAGCAGGTCCATGGCCTTGATCCAGGAATAGTGCGCGGTCACGGGCGCGAGGACGGCGAAGGGTTTGGGCGGAAGGATCGGCGCGGCGGGCGGAATGGCGGTCAGCGCCACGAGCGCTTCCGCGTCGAACCGTCCCAACGCATCAGGCCTGCCCGCCGCCAATGGCCGCGACGCCAGGTTGCGGAGGATCCACAGCGCTTCGAGGTTCGCCACGGTGCCGCCGCCGCAGAGGTGCGCGAAGGCCACATTCGGATCGAAACCGAGCAGCCCGGCGAGATCCTCGCCCACTTCCCGTTCCAGCTCGGTGGTGACGGGGCTGCCTTCCGTCGCCACATTGTTCGGGTTGTAGAGCATGGCCGCGGTGTAGCCCACCTGCGCGGGAAGCAGCGTGTCGCCCATCATGTGCGCCAGGTAGCGCGGGCTGTGGCTCGGGACGGAGCCTTTGAGCCGCGCCAGCAGGCGGCGGTGCCAGGTCTCGAAGCGGGCCCGCGTTTGGAGATGGGCGGGCTCCAACTGGCGGAAAGGGTCCACCGCGTCGGGATCTTCGGGATGGAAGCCGCGCCGCCAGTGGGTGTGATCCCGCAGGCCATCCAGCGTGAGACGCTCCAGCAGGTCGGCGTTCTGGCCTTGCGGCCCCAGGAAAACCGCGCGGGGATCGAACATGAGCGCCTCCGCCCTCCAGTCTGAGAGGGAGGCGCCGTGGCGGCCGTCACAAGCTCCGCATCAGCCCGCTCACTCCACGATCTTGGCCGTCAACACGACGATGAGCGCCTTGTCGCGGATCATGGAAGTGCCCACGACGACTTTCTCGCCGTCCTTCATGGCCAGATTCGTCTCGATGCTGGCCAAGCGCGCGCCCTGCCCGGCCACGAGCTGCTCATAGGCCGAAAGCTGGAATTTGGGGAGGCTGATGGCGGCTCTGCCATCCATCCCATCGGCGATGGCGAGGCGGTAGATCCCCCACTTCAGGATGATGGGCGTCTCTTTCGCTTCACCCTTGGAGCCGCGAGCGGCCATCTCGGCCTGGCCCTGGCCCTCCACCAGCTCCGCGCCATCCGCGGCGCGCTGCACGAAGGACGCGACCGGGGTGTAGCTCTGGTAGGCGAGCGTGGACTTGAGGCTCGCCAGCACATCCTTCAGCTCATCGGGCACATCGCCGCCAGCAGCCTGGGATTTCGAGCCGAACAGCACATGGATGTGGAACTCCACCTGCCGCCGGACGGGGGCCTCGACATCGAGACGCTTCACGGCCTCTTCGATGGCGGCGAGATTCTCCGGGAAGTCGCGGACGGATAGGGCCTTCAGCCCATCCCGGTCAATGGTCTGAATCTCTGATCCGCGCGCGCGGCTCATCAGAGGCGCGAGGATGTCGCGTAGCTGGTTCGGGGAGCGGTGCGTCAGGGTGAAGATGCGGCTGCGGAAGGCCGGGTTGAGGGCGTCGCTGGATTCGGCCGCGGCCTGGGCCGCTTTCGGGGGCTGGGCGCTCTGCCCCGCCGCCAGCGCGGCGCAGAAAGTGAACGCGCCGACGGCGCGAAGCAGAGATGAGCGGTTCATGAGTTCTCCTTGTTCCGGTGGGAAAGCGCGTCGGGCTGAGTCGCGCGCGCGAGCCAGATGATGCGGATCTGGGGGTTGGCGGTCTGGATCTCGATGCGGGAAGCTCCGGGTCCGGCTTCTTCATCAAGGGGCGGATGGATGGGACGATGGCGCGCGAGCCGGATCGGCTTCACGGGCGCAGGCACAATGGGAATGGGAGAAGGCGCGACAGGCCGCGCGGGCGGAAGCGCGCCCACGGATGGCAGCGGCTGAGGGCGGAACAGGATGATAAGCAGAGAGGCCGCGGCGAGCGCCGTGAGGCCCACGGCCCACCACGATTTGCGCGATTCCGCGGGCGCCTGCGCGCGGACGAGCACGGCGTGGCGGAGCGCCTCGCGATCTTCGGCCGTGAAGGGCGCGCCGTCCTCTTTCAGCCAGGCCTGGCTTTGGCGGAAAGCCTCCGCCTCGGCGCGGCACTCCGCGCAGGCCGCGAGGTGGGCCTCCACGGCGGCGGCTTCCTGGGCGCGGAGATCGCCCTCGACCCAGAGGGGGAGCTGGTCAACGACATGCCGCAGGGTCATGGGCGGCCTCCTGGCGTGGCGCGCATCGCGCGGGCGCAGAAGGCCTGCACCTTGGCGCGGGCGACGGAGATCTGGCCGCGCAGCGTGGCGGGCTTCACGCCCAGGGCCGCCGCGGCCTCTTCGGTGGAAAGGCCTTCGATGTCGCGCAGAACGAGAGCCGCGCGCTCGGCCGGACTGAGCGTTCGGAGGGCGCGGCGGATGAGGGTCCGGCGCTGGTGCGCTAGCAAGGTTTCCTCCGCGTGATCGCCCGCGTGGGCATGGGCCTCTTCCATGTCCGCGATGTCATCCATGAAGGGGCCGCGCTTGCGCGCGAGGTCGAAGCAGACATTCACCGTGATGCGGTGCATCCAGGCCCGGAAGCTTTCGCCGGGCCGGAAACCCGCGATGGAACGGTGGATGCGGAAGTAGACCTCCTGGGCGGCGTCCTTCGCCAAGTCCCGATCGCCGAGGATGCGCCAGGCCACACCGAGGACGCGCAGGTCCGTGAGGGCCATGAGCTCGCCGAAGGCCGCGCCATCGCCATCCCGCAGACGGCGCGCGACGGCATCCAGCGGGTCCAGGCTGGACGCCCCGGCAAGGGCCGCGATCCCTTCCTCCATCACGACTCCGTCCAGTGCCACGAGCATCGCCCTCTTCCCCGCATATGGATAGATACCGGCGGGCCGGGGAAAACGCTGACGGCTATTTCGCCAGGCCTCCCGGACCCGGAACCGGCCTCCCAACGGTATCCTTATGGATGCCTTTCCACTGGCCGTCTCCCGGGCGCTTGGCCCTTGTCCTGCTGCTCCTGTGGGTGGCCTATGTGTTCCTGTGGACGCCGGGGCCGTTCGGTCTGAGGCTGCTTGGCTTCTATCCCAAGAAGCTGGGTTCGGCCGTGGTCGGCTGGGCGGCGGACCGGCCCTTGCCCCGCTCCTGGCGCCAGCCGCTGCTGGGCCGCTTCGCCGCGCGCTACGGCGTGAACCTCCTTGAAGCCGAAAAGCCGCTGGAGGACTACGACAGCCTCCAGGCCCTCTTCACGCGGCGCCTGAAGCCGGGCCTTCGGCCCCAAGACGCGGCCGCGCCGGGCTTCCTCAACAGCCCGGTGGACGCGCGCATCATCGCCAGCGGCCGCATCGAGAAGGGCATGGCCATCCAGGCCAAGGGCCTGCCCTACCGCATCACGGAACTGCTCAAGCACGATTCCGACGCCGCGCGTTTCGAGGGCGGCCACTACCTCACGCTCTACCTCGCGCCCAAGGACTACCACCGCATCCATGTGCCGCTCGAAGGCCGCGTGACGCGCGTGGAGCGCGTGGAAGGCGAGCTGTGGCCCGTGAACGACGCGAGCACGGGCAGCGTGCCGCGCCTCTACGAGCGCAACCGCCGCGCGGCGTGGGAAGCGATTGGAACGGGCGCGGATGAAGGCCTCGAAGTCGCCGCCGTGCTCGTGGGCGCGACCCATGTGGGCGGCGTGATCCTCGATGAGCGCTGGCTGGATGGGAAGAGCTTGCCGAAAGATGGCGGCTTCTCCGTGCCCGATCTGCCTTGCGCGCCGGGCGAGGACTTGGGCGCCTTCGCCTTCGGCTCCACGGTCGTGCTGCTCATCGGCGGTCCGCAAGCCGCGCGATGGAAGCCCATCCGCGAAAGCGGCGATATCAAAGTCGGCGAGCGATTGGGAGCGTTTGAATGAGCGATGTGAACGAACCGATGTTCCCCGACGAGCCCCTCGAACAGGATCCGGTGGCGGAGAGCGAAGCCCCCGAGGTTTCCCATGAACCTTTGTGGGAAGCCGAAGGCGATCTGCCCGGCGCGCTGGAGGCGCTCTTCACGGCGGCGGGCGAAGTGCTCGACATCGCCAAGCTGCGCGAGCTGACGGGCTTCCACGAAGGGCCGCTGCGCCAGGGCATCGAGGCGTTGCAGGAGCGGCTCCAGGCCCCGCGCGGCCTGCGTCTTGTCGAAGTCGGCGGCGGCTGGCGCATGGCCACCGCGCCCGCCTATGAGGCGCTCATCTCCAAGCTGGTGACCACCGTGCGCAGCGGCCGACTCACGCCCGCGCAGTTGGAGGCGCTCGCCATCGTCGGCTACCGCCAGCCGGTGACGATCACCGAGATCAACGCCATCCGCGGCGTCACTTCGTCCGCGAATCAGATCAAGAGCCTCATGGAGCGCGACCTCATCGCCACCGCGGGGCGCAAGGCCGTGGTCGGTCGCCCCATGATGTACGCGACGACCCAGGCCTTCCTCCTCCACTTCGGGCTGAAGTCGCTCTTCGACTTGCCGCGCCTCGCGGACTTTGGCGAAGGCCACCTGGAGGCTCAAGCCCTCGCCAGCCTGGAGCCCGAGCTGGAGGACGGCCTCTTCGCGCATCCGTCGCCGGAGGAAGCCGCCGAATACGAGGAACTGCCGGAGCCGGTCGTCGAAGACGACAAGCCCCTCGATCCCGACGAGCCCGGACCTCTTCCGGAATGAGCACCGCCTTCAAAGGCTGGATGCGGCCCGGGCCGGTTCCGCCCGGTGGCATCGAGCCCGGACCGGATGAAACGCTGGACGGCCTCTGCGGCCATTGGAAGATCTTCCAGTACGCCAAGGGCCATCGCTTCAGCGTGGATGACATCCTCACCGCCTGGTACGGCACGAGCTGGTGCCCGCGGGCGGATCGCATCTGCGATCTCGGCTCGGGCATCGGCACGCTCGCGTTGGTGGCCGCCTGGCGCTGCCCCGGCGCGGCGCTGCACACGGTCGAGGCCCAGGACCTCAGCTTCGCGCTGGCCAAGAAGAGCGTCGCCTTCAACGGCGCGCAGGACCGCTTCACGCTCCATCACGGCGATCTGCGGGACGAGGCGATCCACGCCGCGCTGCTCAAGGACGGCGCCTTCGACCTCGTGATGGGCTCGCCGCCCTACTGGCCCGTGAGCGACCGCCTCGCGGCGGATCATCCGCAGGCCATCCCCGCGCGGCTGGAAGTGCGCGGCTCCATCGCCGACTACGCTCAGACTGCCGCGAAGCTGCTCGCCCCCGGCGGCCTCTTCGCCTGCGTCTTCCCCAACGATCAACGCGACAGAGCCCGCGCCGCCTATCGCGACGCGGATCTTCTCCTGCTCCACGAGCGCGAAGTGATCTTCAAGGAGGGCGATCCCTACGGCATCCTCCTCCTGGCCGGATCGCGCCGCGCCGACTTCCCGCCCGACTTCGAAACGAAGGCGGGGCTCCCCGAAGTGGAGAGCCCCATCCTCATCCGCCGCGCGGACGGCAGCGTCCACCCGAGCATCGCGCTGGCCCGGGCGGGACTTGGATTCCCGCCCGGGCTCGCCTGACTCAGCGCGCCGCGAGCAGCGTCTTGAGCGTGTCGGGCTTGCTTTCGTCGCGCACGAGGTGGGGATACTTCAGGCCCTCGTGGTAGTCCACCTTGACGGTCTTCACGGTGTCATCGCTCTTCACGAGAAGTTCGATGGGGCCCTTGGATGACTTCGCCGCCGTGACGGCGCCCTTCAGGGCGTCCGCGGTGAAGGCCTTCCCGTCCACGGCCAAGATCGTCATGCCCGGCGCGAGACCGGCCTTGAAGGCCGGGCCATCCCAGAGCACATCGCCCAGGGCTCCGGTCGGCCCGGCGAAGAAGCCGAGGGAGTAGGTGAGGTTCGCGCCCTTGAAGAAGGCTTCAAAGGCCTTTCCGGCGGGCGACTGCTGATCGGTGTAGACCAGCTTCCACCCATGGGCCTCCAGGCCGCCGATGAGCGGACCATGGCCGTCCAAATGGCCGCGCAGCAGCGACGCCCAATCGTAGGCCTGGACGCCGTTCAGCGTCGCCACCACATCCTCGAAGGTGTAGGTGTTGGCGGCCCATTCGCCGTTCTTCATGCCGAAGAAGGCCTTGGCGAAATCATCCAGGGACTTGGCGCCCTTGCTAAGCTCGCGGAGCTTGGCGTCCACATCCATCCAGATGAGCAGGCCGGCGGAGTAATAGTCCTCGCTGCCCTGGTAGTTGCGATACGGGAGCGGCCCGCGCTGGGCGATGGTGGGATCGTTGGTGGTGTCCTGCACCGTCCGCCAGGAAGCGAGGCCGGGGCGGCCCTTGTCGTAGGTGGCGGCGGTCTCGGCGAGGGAATCCATCGTCTGCTGTTCGCTCCTCAAACCCGAGCGGCACGCGACCACGACGCCCCAGAACTGGGTCTGGCCTTCGTAGACCCAGAGCAGCGAATCCCGCATGGTCTCGTTGAAGTTGGGCGTCCAGAGATCCGCGGGACGGCGGTACTTGCCGTTCCAGGAATGGTTGAACTCGTGGGCGAGCAGATCGCGCATCATCGCGCCGTGGTCCCAGCCGGTGAAGTAGTCGGGGCCCGCGCCGTTCTCGCTGGAGCGGTGATGCTCCAGGCCGATGCCGCCCATGTTCTTGCTCAAGGAAAGCAGGAAGTCGTAGTGATCGAAGTGGCGCGCGCCGTAGAGCTTCTGCATCTGCGCCACGAGGTTCTGATGGGCCTTGAGCTGCTCGGGCTTGATCTCCAGATCCCCCGGCGCGTCGGCGACGAGGTTGAGGAAGACGGGCTGCTTCGCCCCTGGATCCAGATCCACTTTCTTGAAGTAGCGGCCGGCGTAGATGGGCGAATCCACCAGGTCGTTGTAGGCGATGGCCTGGAAGGTGACCGTGGCGCCGGAGTGGGACGCCTCGCGCAGCGCCGTCCCGTACTGCCAGCCTTCGGGGAAGGTGACGCTCGCCTGGGTCATGATCTGGCGGGCGTAGTAACCGGCCGGGTAGATCGTGTTGGCGTTCCACTGGAGGTCCAGCATCTCCGGCGTCATCACGCGGCGGCCTTCGCCGGGCGTGAGCGGGGACAGGTACTGGAAAGAGACTTGGACTTCGGTCGCGCCCTGCGGAACCTCCACATGGAACGCGAACACATTCCCCGTGTCGCGCATCCAGGGAAGCGCCTTGCCGTTGGCGGTGACCTCAAGCCCCGCGAGCTTGGAGATGGGCCCGCTGGGAGAATGGTTGCCGGGCAGCCACTGGGGGTAGAGCAGCGTCAGCGGCCCGGGCTGGGCGGGGATGGTCTCGTTCACGCGAAACACGCGATGCGCGAGATCCGTGGCGTCCACATGGACCTTCATCGTGCCCTGGAAGGGCACATCCTTGGGCGCGGGCACTTGCGCCGCGAGGAAGAGGCCCGCCGACGCGGCGAGGGCAAGGGCGAGACGAGGCGATCGCATGGAGGCTCCTGACGGAATCCGGAAAGCCTACCGCGAAACCTCGTCTAGCGATGCAGAATCTTTGGGGCCGGAATTTTACTCTTCGGGCTCGTCGTAGACGGCGTTGTGCCACATGTTCTGCACATCGTCGTTGTCCTCGACCGTGTCCACGAACTTGAGGAAGGACTTGAGCTTGTCCGGCCCCAGCTCGACGGTGGTGCTGGGGGCCATGATGAGCTTGGCCTCGATGACGGGCAGGCCCGCGGCTTCCACGGCCTTCTTCACGGCCTCGTAGGATTCGGGGCTCGTCTGGATGACCCAGGCGCCGCCCTCGTCCTTCACATCGTCGGCGCCGGCTTCCAGCGCCGCTTCCATCACCTTGTCCTCGGAGACTTCCGCCTCGACGACGATCTGGCCCTGCTTACTGTAGAGGTAGGTGGCGCTGCCGACGGTGCCGAGCTCGCCGCCGAACTTGGTGAAGTAGCTGCGGATCTCGGGCGTCGTGCGGTTCTTGTTGTCCGTCATCGCCTCGATGATGATGGCGACGCCGCCGGGGAAGCGGCCCTCGTAGGTGATCTCCTCGTAGTTGACGCCTTCCAGCTCGCCGGTGCCCTTCTTGATGGCGCGCTCCCAATTGTCTTTCGGCATGTTGGCGCCCTTGGCCTCATCCACGGCGAGGCGAAGGCGCGGGTTGGAGGCCACATCGCCGCCGCCCATGCGCGCCGCGACGGTGATCTCTTTGAGGATCTTCGTCCAGAGCTTGCCCCGCTTCGCGTCGAGGGCGCCCTTCTTGTGCTTGATGGTGGACCACTTGGAATGACCGGACATGGGGACTCCTGGAATGCAGGCTGGAGGCTGGAGGAAAAGCTAGCCGCGCATCATGCGGCGGCTCATGCGGGCGAAGGGGGGCGGTTCCTGCATGATCTTGGGACGCTCGAGCATGAACTGGTACCACTGCTCGCCGTAGACGGACATCTTCATGGGCTTGGCGTTCTGGAGCAGGTTGCGGTTCTTCTCCAGCCGCTCGTCGCCGCTGAGGACCTTCAAGCCTTTGTTCATCACCTCGATGGCCGCGTCGCGGTCGCCCATCTCGTTGAGCACATAGGCGTAGACGCCATAGAGGAGGCTCTCCTTCTTGCCGGACTTCAGGGCCAGGTCGAAGGTCTCCCGGGCGGCCTTCTTCTGGCCGCGCTTCCACTGGAGGATGCCGAGCATGGCCTTGGCGATGTAGTGCTGCATGGTGGCGGCCTTGAGCAGAGGCTCGGCCTCCTCCGTGCGCCCCTGCAGGTAGCGCAGGATGCCGGTCTGGCCGTCAATGGCGCCCTTGATGAAGAACTGGCGGCGCTTCAGCGCGTAGCCCGTCTGCATGACGGCGATGGCCTCATCCAACTTGCGGTTGCGCATGGCTTCGGAGCGGATCGCCTCGCCGCTCATCTTCTCGCCCGCCTTGGCCATGATGGCTTCCAGCGCGGCTTGGGTGCGGCGGCCGAGCCACACGAACAGCGCGAAGCCGCCCGCGAGCCCCATGGGAACGGAGATCCAAAGGGAGATCTTCAGCAGACTGGACAGCAGGATCACGGCGAGGGCAAGGCCCAGGCCGAGCAGGAGGTTGATCACGCGGGCTCCGGAGATGCAGGCCCCGCTCGGGCCAAAATCCCAGTTTATCGGAGCGCGGCTTTCCTGGCAGCCGGTCTTAGGCGATCACGGGGCTGCGGAGGTTCGGCACCTTCCGGCGCACCACCTTGCGGACCACCGGGGCGGCGGACTCCCCTTTGCGGGGGCGGCCGGGACGGCGTTTGGTCTCCCCGAGGACGATGGGCTTGACGGCGCGGACCGAGACTTTCTTTGAGGGCTGCTTCTTGGCCTTCTTCCGCGCCGCCTTCAGTTTCTTGGCCTGCTTCGCCTTGCGCTCTTCCGTTTTGCGGGCGATGGCGGCGGCGGCGCGGCCGGTCACGACCTTGCGGGTGCCATCCTTCAGCACCTTCACCTTCGAGCCCGCCTTCCGCCCGCGCTTCAGCGCCATCGGCAGCGGTTCCTCGCCAAGAAGCTGCGTTTCCAATTCAGATTGGAGCGCCATCATCTCGCCATTGTCTTTTTCGTGGTCGTATCCGCACAGGTGGAGGAAACCATGGATGACCAGCGTCTCCACTTCACGGCGGCGGCTCACGCCGAGTTTCTTCGCCATCGCTTCGGCCACCGGAAGGCTGATGACGATGTCGCCCAGGTGAGGAAACTCGCCCTTGCCCGCTTCCGTGGGGAAGCTCAGCACATCCGTCGTCTCATTCTTCCCGCGATGTTCACGGTTGAGTTTCTTCATCCCGCGATCATCCACATAGGTGATGCTAATGCCCAGCGCGTTCGGGGCGAGGCGATCCCGCAAGGACCGGATGAGATCCCCCAATGATTTCTCGGAAGGGCCTCGCAGACTGCTGCGGGAAGCCCAATCAATCTGGAAGGGAGCGCTCACGCTGGCCATGGATCATCCCTCCTCAAGATGTTCAGCCAACACAGTATTTCGCCCGATTCTGGCCCTGTCAACACAGGTCTGGAACGGTTTTGTTCTTTTCATGCATTTTTTGATACTTGATTTTTACCGGAGACAACCCAGGGGCTTCCTCCCCTCCCAGGCCGCACCTTCAGGCCATCGCCCCGCTTTTTTCTCACCTCATCCGTATAAGAATGGCATCCTGAGCTCATGGTCCCCGCCCTTCCCCTCGCTCTGGAACCCCCGCTCAGGGCCTGGCTGGACCTGCTGGACCGCTGGAATCGGACCCACGCCCTCACCGCCCTGCCCCCGGAGGCGCGCTGGGAGGAATTGGTGCTCGATGCGGCAGCCCTCCTCCCCTATCTGACCGAATTACCTGCAAAGTCTAAGGTTGTGGATCTCGGGACCGGCATGGGTTCTCCGGCCCTCATCCTGGCGCTGGCCCGACCCGATCTGAAGATCGTCGGCCTGGACGCTTCGGCCAAGAAGCTGGCCTTTCTCCGGCAGAGCGCCTTGGAGTTGGGTCTGGCCAACCTTGAAGCCCATCACGGCCGCTTCGAATCCACGCCGGGGTTGGGAGCGGATCTCGGCATCGCCAAGGCGCTGGCGACCTTGGACCAATTGGCGGACTGGTGGACCCGGCATGGCAAGGCCGACGCCCCGCTGCTCGCGCTGAAAGGACCGGGTTGGGAGTCGGAGTCCCACCCCGCCGGATGGCGCGTGGAGGCGACCCCTTACGACTTGCCCACGCGAGGACACCGGTTCATCGTCCGACTTTCCCGCTGAATGTTGAAGGCCCCGGCGAGCGGGGCCTTCAACCGTCAGCAATGGTTCCGGCTCAGTGCGTGAGGCGGTCCCCCACATAGACCTCTTCCTGGGAACGGAGCACACGGCAGGTAGCGGAGTTCGCATCCGCGTGGATGACGATGGCCTGCCCGAGGTAGTGGGCGAAGTGCTCGGTGTCCTTCGCGCCGTTCGCGCCCTGCCAGTCATTGGTGCGGGACATGAGCAGCACATCGCCGACCTTCAGGCCGTCGTTGGAGCCCTTGTCCACGAGGAACTGCTGGCTGAACCCGTTCAGCTTGTGGTCGTCGCGGGTGTAGACGACCTCGATGGCGGGATCCTGCAACTTCACGGGCTCGTCGGTGTCCTTGCGGAGCTCCAGCTTGATGTCGGAAGGCTCGGTGAACCGGGTGAGGTGGTCGCCCACTTCGACGGAATCCATCGAGCGCTCGAGGGTGGCTACGGCGCCGTTGGGCGTCGTGTGGTCCACCCGGAGGATGGCCACCTGCTCCAGCACATCGCCCATCGCCTTCTTGGTGTCGGGATGCTTGAGCTTTTCCTGGACGGTCTTGATGACGACGAAGCGATCTCCTTCGCGCACGCCCTGGGACTCGCCGGCGTTGAGGTAGACGGTGTCGCCATCGCCGAGGATGGATTTGCCGTCATCCTTCTTGCCCGTGATCTCGTAGGCGCCGTTGGCCTTGTACCAGGCGTCCGCGCCCTGGGGAGCGAGGAAGGGCTGCTGCACGAAGTCGGAGATGGAGTAGGCCAGCTCGGGACGGCGGAGCGCCGTCACATCCAGGCGGATCGGTTCCGCGCCCGCCACATTTTCCGGGGTCGCGCCCTGGGCGCCCTTGCCCGCGTCAATGATCAGGGGATCGCCGGGGTAGATCCAATGGGGATCCTTGATCCACTGGTTCAGCTCCCAGATCTGCGGCCACGCGTAAGGGTTGCTCAGGAACTTGTTGGCCAGATCCCAGAGCGTGTCGCCCTTCTGGACGAAGTAGATCTGCTGGCCATCCTTGGGGGCGAGGCTCTTGGGGTAGTCCCACTTGGAGGAATGGGCCGGCACGGGGGTGCTGCCGTCCGCCGCGGGCGCGGCCTGGGTGGCGGGCGCCGGGGTCTGGGCGGCGGGCGCGGGGGCCTGAGCATCCTGGGCTGTCAAGGTATTGGCGGCGAAGCCAGCGGCCAGACAGAAGACCAGGGCGGTCGTCGAGCGCTGGGCCATGTGCTGAAGGCGCGGCCACATCACGCGCTGCCGGTTGGGCTGATCCATGGTGTCCCCCGAGTATTGGGTAGAAGGTGGAACGATTATAGAGCCTCGACGCGGATCATGTCGGAAAAAAGAGTGAGCCGCTCTTGGATTTCTCTGGGTGAAACGGTTTCAAGGCGATCCGTGGAGAAGCGCTCGACGGTGAAGCTGGCCAAGACGGAGCCCGCCAGTGTCGCGTGTTTGAGCGCTGGGAAGTCCATACGCCCGATTCGTGCCAGAAATCCGAGAAAGCCTCCGGCGAAGGTGTCCCCGGCCCCTGTGGGGTCCACGACCTCCTCCAGCGGGTAGGCCGGGGCGGCGAAAACGCCTTCCGGCGTGAAGAGGCTCACGCCGAATTCCCCGTGCTTCACCACCAGGACGGAAGGCCCCATCTCCCGCACGCGCTGATAGGCCCGGGCGTTCTGCCGCTCGCCCGTGAGGGAGCGGACCTCGCCATCGTTCACCAGGAGGATGTCCACCTCCCGCAGCACCCGCTCCAGGGGCTCGCGGGCGCCACTGATCCAGTAGTTCATGGTGTCCAGGGCGATCCACTTGGGACGCGCCGCCATCTGGCGCACCACATCCAGTTGGAGCTCCGGCGCGATGTTGCCCAGGAAGAGGAAGTCGCTGCTCCGGTAGGCTTCGGGCAGGCGAGGATGGAAGTCCGCGAACACATTGAGGTGGGTCTCAAGGGTCTTCGCCTCGTTGAAGTCCCAGGCGTAGGCGCCCTTCCAGTGGAAGCTCTTCCCCGACCGACGCTCCAGGCCTTGGAGATCAATAGGGCGGCCTTTGAACACGCCCATCTCGCGCTCGCCGAAATCCTCGCCCACCACGGCGACGATGCGCACATCCGTGTGCTGGCTCGCGCTCAACGAGAAGTAGGTGGCCGAGCCGCCCAGGGCGCGCTCCCTTCGCCCAAGCGGCGTTTCCACATCGTCGAAGGCCACACTGCCCACCACCAACAGACTCATCGGCTCTCCTTGGCGTTCCGGTTCGCGGCGCTTCAGTAGTAGAGGATCCAGGCCTGCGCCCCGCCCATGGGGATGGGGGCTTGCGCGTAGCGGCTGACCTTGGGCGCGCCGCCGCCTTCGAGGAAAGCGAGGAAGGCGATTCGGAGCGCCTCGTCCTCGCCGAGCGTCACATGGAGCGTGCGCCACCCGAGCAGCGCGCCGTCCTCGACGCGGTCCCGAAGCCTGCCCACCGCGTCCGAAGCGCTGTGGTGGCGCAGATCCAAGCTCGCGTCCACTTCCACCGCCATCCCGGCCGCGAGCTGCATGCGCTGGGGACCCGCGAGGGGCTCTTCAGCGGAAGGGGGTTCCGCGACCAGAGTCGGGGCCGGTGCGGGCTCGACGACCGGAGGCGCGACCACCGCCACTGGAGGCGGCGCGGCTTCGACCCGCGGCGCTAGGACCGGATTCCCGCTGATGGGTTTCAGGCCCTTGAGGCCGCCGACCTCGGCTTCGAAGGAGACTTCCGGTTCGGGCGCGGCGGGCCTGTCAGCCTTTTCAGCGACGGGGCGGGAGGCGGGCAGCACCGGAATCCGAGGCGCTGGAGCGCCCATGGCCGCGAGGAAGAAAGCGTCTTCTTCGTGCAGCTCTTTGACTTCAACGGGCTTGGGTTTCGGCTTGGGGAGCGGCGGGGGGGGCGCGCCGGTGTCCCGAATGGCCGCCTTCAGCTTGGCGAGATCCTGCTTCCAGACCATGACATCCTCTTTAGGTTCCAGGTTAAGCCATCCGGGAAGGCGTTGCATTCTTCCCGCTCCCTGAGGTGCCCTGCGACACGACGGCGTGCCTCAACCTTCCAGATGGATGACGCATCTCATTAACTGGTAGCACTTGCGAGATCGGCATGACCCTCGCAATTCCCCAGCGATCCTTTTCCGGAGCCCCCATGCGACGCCTCGCCTTCCTCCCCCTCCTGGCCCTGGCCGCCCCGGCCCTCCAGGCCCAGCAGGTCCATCCCAGCTTCACCATTGATCTCATCGCGCCCACCGGCGGCTTCAACAGCACCACCTACCCGGACTACCCCGGCTCCCAGACGCCCGGTTCGCCCCAGACCGAGCAGTACGACATCGGCCTCGGCGTCAACTTCGGGCTCTCCTTCCCGACGAGCCGCGTGACGGCCCTCCGCCTCAATCTCGCCGCGACCTCCAACAGCGGGACCAACACCGCCGCGGGCTATTCCACCGTGGACCTGCGCCACTCCTCCTTCAACCTCGGCGGCGATCTCCAGATCTTCCCCAATGGCGGCGCGTGGCGGCACAGCGGCTTCTACCTGCTCGGCGGCATCTCCGCCGATTTCGAAAAGTTCGAATACAGCGACAACGGCTTCGATAGCTGGTACTCGAACTACAGCTCGGTGAACAAGAGCCGCATGGGCGGCGAGATCGGCTTCGGCAACACCTTCGGCGGCGACGCGGGGGCCCGGTTCACGCTGGAAGTGACCTATCACACGAGCCTCACCGCTCACGACGCGGCCGCGGGCGATCCTCCCGCCACCAGCTATGTGCGCGCGGGCTTCGGCTGGGTGTTCTGAGGCCAGCCGCTCCCAAGGAAGAAGGGCGCCTCGCGGCGCCCTTCTTCCTTGAGGTCCAGAAAACTCAGCGCTTTTTGCGGCGGACTTTCTTCGCGACGGGAGCCTCGGCTTTGCCCGTGAGCGTCGCCTCCAACCGCTTGGCCGCGGCGTTGGCGGGGTCGAGCCGGAGCAGCCGCTCGGCGTAGGCCAGGCGTTCCTGCGGCGACTTTGTGGTGTCGCCCTTCACCTGCTCCACCTTCTGCGACACATAGGCGGAAGCGCCTCCGGCCGCGGCGATGTCCGCCTTTTCCTTATCGAGGAAGCCGGCCCAGGACGCGGCGGAAGCTTCGTAATCCGCCTTCTCCTGACGCAGCGTGGCGAGCGCGCCGTCCATGGCCTTGAGCGCGTCCTCGCTGTGCTGGATCGAGGACTGGTGCTCGGCCACATAGGTCTGGAGCTGGCCCTTGAGCTTCATCTGATCTTCGGTGAGGCCCGCGGCTCCGTTGAGCTGATCCAGCTTGGCCTGGGCGTCGCCCAGTTCGCCCTTCCACAGGGTAAGCTTGGCCTGATGCTCCGTCTGCAGCTTGGAGAAGGAGGCCTCGGTGGCGGTGAGGTTCGAGGCCGCCGTGGCCGCCGCCTTCTGGAGGTTGTCCAGGGCCGCTTCCCAATCGCCGGAGGCGACGCAGGCGCGAGCCTCCAGGCCCCGGGCGCCCACGATGGCGTGCTGATCGCTGTAATTCGTCGGGCTCGCGTTGGCGCCTTGGATCGCGAGGAAACCTTCGATGTCCTGGCGGACCTTCGCCGCGTTGCCGGCCTTGAGTTGAACCTCCCAGTCATCCCGCTTGCCGTTGAAGGCATCGGCGAAGACCTGGGCCCTGGCCGGAAGGGCCAGGGCCAGGGCGAAGACCGGAAGGAGGAAGGCCCGCAGGCGCATCAGTGGCTCTTCTTGTGGCGGACGGGGCGCTTGGCGGGCTCATCCTTCGCCTTGCCGAGCAGCACATCGATCTTGTGGGCGATGGCTTTGCTGGAAGGGTCCAGCACCTGCAGGCGGCGGAGGTAGGTGACCTCCTGGTCCTTGTCCTTGTAGGTGTCCGCGCCCTTGAGCGCCGCGGTGGCGAAGGCCTTCTTGTCGCCCTTGAACTTCTCGATGTTGCCGGCCTCGGCCTTCAGGCGCTCGGTGATGTTCGAGATGAAGGGATCGAAGTCGTTGGTCTGATCCTTGAGCACCTTGAGGCGGGCGTCCACCGCGTCCACCATCGTCTTGCCGTTGGCGACATTCTTCTGGAAGACGCCTTCGTTGTGCTGCAGGAAGGTGAGGCGCGCGGACTGGTCGGCGGTGGGCTTCTCCACCTTGGCGAGGGTGGCCTCTTCATCCAGGTTCTTCTGGGCGTCGCCCTGCGCCTTCTTCCAGGTGTCCTGGAAGGCCGTGAAAGGCTGGAGCGCGCCGTCGTAGTTGGCCTGGGCCGTGGCCTTCGCCTTGGTGGCGTAGTCTTGGGCCTTCTCCCACTGGCCCGCGGCGTCCGCGCAGCTGGCGGCGGTGCGGTAGATGTCGGTGAGCGCGTTGAACTCGCCCATGCTGTCCTGGGCCTTGGCGAAGTCGGCCTTGTTGTAGACCGGCGCGATGGCGGGGATGAGGGTTTCGGCCTTCGCCAGGGCCGCGGCCGGATCGGACTTCTTCAGCGCCTCGATGGCGGGCGACTGGGCCTTGAACTGGTCGGCGAGGCTCGGCGCGGGCGCGGCGGCGGGAGCCTGCGCGGCGAGCGCGGCGGGGATCAGGGTCAGCGTGGCGAGGAGGGAACGCATGGGACTCCTTTCGAGAACGAACCTTCAGGGTAGTAGAGGAGCGGGCCGCGATGCATCAGTAGATAGCGCCCCCCAACGGAGGGGTCCGGAGACCAGGAGCCTGCGGTGCGGCCCCGCGAGCCCGGCGTTGAGGTCGGCCCGGAGATCGTAGGCCGCGTAGCGGGGCGGACCCTGGGGCGGGTCGAGACGCAGCACGATCTCGTCGCTGGTGAGGCGCGGGATGTAGCCCTGATGCCAGCGGCGGAGCCCGGCCTTGATCTCGATGGGCGGCAGCGGCAGCGACCGGGCGGAATCCTCGATGGCCCACGGCCCCTGGAACCCACCCGCATTCGTGTTCCAACGCGCGGCGGGACCGGCCCACACGCTCGCCTTCGTCCCGGGAGGAAGATCCACCACGCGCACCGTGAAGACGACATGGCCCGTGCCCGAAACTGCGGGCGTCTCCCACCAGGCCCAGAAGCCGAGCACGGCGAGCAGCAGGACCACCCACGCCGCGTACCAGTTCCGGCGACGCCAGTGGATGGACCGCGCTTCGCCCCGCTCGGCTTCAACCGATTCCACGGGCGCGCTCAGAACGGAATGTCGTCGTCGGGGCCGCTGGCCGGGGGCGGCATGTCGTCGTAATCCGGCGCGCTGGCCATGGAAGAACCGGACGAGGCGCCGCCGCGGTTGTAGCCGCCTTCCGAACGCCCGCCGCCGTCCTCCATGCGGCCGAGCATCTGGAAGTTGTCGCAGCGGATGTCGCAAGCGGTCTTCTTCACGCCCTGCTGATCCTGGTATTCGCGGTACTGGATGCGGCCCTCGATGAGGACCTGCTTGCCCTTCTTGAGCCACTTCTCGGCGATCTCGGCCTGCTTGCCCCAGACGACGATGTTGTGCCATTCCGTCTTGGACTGCTTCTCGCCCGCCTTGTCCTTCCAGGTTTCCGTGGTGGCGATGCTGAAGCGCGCCACGGGCTGGCCCGTCGTCGTCATCTTCAGCTCGGGGTCCCGCCCCAGATTCCCGATCAGCAACACTTTGTTAAGGGATCCGGACATGTCGTCCTCCTGTTCCCGGCGGAGCTCTCCGCCGCACCGTCCTCAGACCATCTGAGCTGGTAGGGTGTCCATGATCGCCGGAGGCCCCCCCATGTCAAGCATCCTCGTCTGCTGCCGGGATAAGCGCCGCGCCACAGAACATTACCTGCCCGCGCTCAAAGCCGCCGGATGGAAAGGCGCGGTCCAGCTCTGCTCGGTGGACGACCCCGCGCCCTCCTTCGACGGCGTGACGGGGCTCCTGCTCACGGGCGGCGACGACATTGACCCCGCCCACTGGGATCCCAGCGAGCCCATCCACTCCAAGGCCGAAGTGGATCGCGCGCGCGACGACCGCGAGATCCCCGTCATCCGCGCCGCCTGGGAGAAGAACCTGCCCATCTTCGGCATCTGCCGCGGGCATCAGATTCTCAATGTGGCCCTGGGCGGCTCCATGATCCAGGACATCCCCGACGCCACCGGCGCGGCCTCTGATCTGCACAGCCATGGCACGCCGGAAGTGCCCGAGCTGCGCCACACCGTGAGCGTGACGCATGGCTCGCGGCTCGCGGACCTGCTCGGCGGCCACGCGGTCGCCGTGAACAGTCGCCACCACCAGGCCGTGAAGAAGCTAGGCAAGGGCCTCAAGGCCACCGCCTTCCATCCGCAAACGCTGGATCACGGGCAGTCCCTCGTGGAAGGGCTCGAAGCCGAAGATCCGTCCCGCTGGGTCGTCGGCGTCCAGTGGCATCCCGAGAACCTCGTCGCCCTGCCGGACGCGGCCGGGGACGCGGCCCGGGGCCTCTTCAACGGCTTCGTCCAGGCGGCGGAAGCCTATGCCGAATCCAAGGATGGAAAGGCATGAGCGCCACGATCGTCGAAGTCCACGAACGCATCGTCACCCTCACCCTCAACCGCCCCGACAAGCTCAACGCCATCGTGCCGGAGATGGCGGAGAGCTTCCGCGAAGCGCTGCTCAAGGCCGCCGAGCCCGGCGCCAAGGGCCTCGTGCTGCGCGGCGAAGGCCGCGGCTTCTGCGCGGGCGGCGACTTGGGCTGGATCCTTTCCTGCGTGGAAGCCGGGCGCATGGATGAACTGGAAGGCGTGCTCAACCTCGGCGTCGAGGTGGCCCACGGCCTGCGCACCCTGCCCAAGCCCGTGCTCGCGCTCATCAACGGCCCTTGCGCCGGCGCGGGCCTGAGCCTCGCCCTGGGCGCGGATCTCCGCGTCGCCGCCGCCGACGCCAAGTTCTCCATGGCCTTCGTGAAGGTGGGCCTCCATCCCGATTGGGGCGGCAGCGTGCTGCTCCACCTCGCCGCGGGGCCGAGCGTCGCGCTGCGTCTCATGCTCACGGCGGACGCGGTGGACGCGGGCTCCGCGAAGAGCCTCGGTCTCGTCCACGAAGTGGTGGATGTGGAGATGCTCGCCGATGTCGGCAAGGTCTGGGCCCAGCGCCTGGCCCACGGCCCCGGCGAAGCCATGACGCGCATCAAGGCCTCCGCCCTGCGCAACGCGGGCCTCACGCCCGAGTCGCTCCTCGCCCTTCTGAAGGCCGAAGGCGAACAGATGAAGGCCGCCATCCGCAGCGCCGATGCCCTTGAGGGCATGAAAGCCTTCCTGGAAAAGCGCGCGCCGAAATTCGCCTGATCCGCCGATCCGGGCCGACGGTCCGCCGATTCCGTTCCTCCGCGAGTCGCCGCTCACGCAGGCTTGAGGCATGAGCGCATCCCTTCTCCACGCCCTCGGATGGGTCCTTCTCGCCCTGCTGGCCCTGCGCCTCGCGCTGATCGCGGCGCGGGCTTCGCGCGGGCGCCTGCCCTGGACGCGCCTCCTCGTGCCGGGCGTCCTGCTGGTGGAGGGCGCGGGGCTGCTCCTCAGCCACGCACCGGCGCCGTGGCGCATGGCGAAGCTCGCCACGGGAGCCGTTCTCGAAGTCGGACTCCTCGCGCTCATGGCGCATCGCTTCTTCCGCCTCGCGCCCGAGCCCGGCGTGCTGGCCGAGGATCACCTCGCCAAACCCCTGACGGCCTTCCTGCCGCCCCGCGTCGCGCGCGTCCTCGCGAAGGAAGCGGTGCTGCTCGGCTTCGCGTTCCGCTTCGTCGCGGGAGGATGGCGGCGGCCGGATCCTCCCAGCTTCAGCTATCACCGCGACTCCGCCTTCGCGGCCATCCTCCCCGCGCTCCCGCTACTGCTACTTGGCGACCTTCTGCTTCTAGAAGTGCTGCTCCGGCATCTGAGACCCGGAACGCGGCTGCTGATCCACGCGCTGGATGTCTACGGCGTGATCTGGGTGCTCGGCCTGTGGGCCAGCTTCCGCCGCCGTCCGCACACGGTCGAAGGCGAAACGATCCGCCTCCACAAAGGCCTGCTCGCGCACCTGGACCTCACGAAGGCTCAGATCGCCTCCGTCGGCCCCCTGCCCGCCTTCGACGATGACTGGACGCGCCTCCGCTTCACACGCACGGCGCACGACTTTCGGATGCCCGGCTCCACGCCCCTGCTTCTCGAACTGAACACGCCCGTCCGCGCCATCGGATTGCTTGGACCTGGGCGGCCAAAGACCCGCGTCCTCGTCTCATCCGATAATCCCACCGCGCTGATGGCCGCGCTCAGCCCTTCGCCTGAGAGGCGAGGCGGCCTTGGCCCTGCTCCACCAATTCCTTGATGCGCCGGGCGTCACCCTTGGAATGGCCGTGACTCTGGAGCGGGTCGCTGCCGCCGCTGCTTTCGATGAGGATGTCCGCGAAGAGCAGGCCCGTGTCAATGCGCACGCTCGCCACGCGGCTGAAATGGATGCTCATCTCGTTCACCGTGAACCAGCTCCGCTTGCGGCGGAGCACGGCCTGGTCCGACACCTCGATGACGGTGGGGAAGAGGCGGTTGCCCTTGGTGAGGCGGCTGGCCTTGAAGACTTCACTCATGGCGCGCTCCGGGTTTGTCCGATGATAGATGCTTCGCCATGACCTTGCCCATCGAAGGTGTCCTTCCCGAGATCACCGCCGCGCTTCTGCGCGGACCCAACCTCGTGCTCACGGCGGAGCCCGGCGCGGGCAAGACGACGCGGGTGCCGCGGGCTCTGCTGGAGGCGGGGCTGCTCGGGGATGGCGAATGCTGGATCCTCGAACCCCGCCGCCTCGCCGCGCGGCTCGCGGCCACGCGGGTCGCGACGGAGATGGGTGAGGCGTTGGGCAGCACGGTGGGCTACGCCGTGCGCTTCGAGTCGAAGGTGTCGAAGGCCACGCGCCTGCGCTTTGTGACCGAAGGCCTGCTCCTGCGCCGCCTCCAAAGCGACCCGGCGTTGAAAGGCATCGCCGCCGTGGTGTTGGACGAATTCCACGAGCGGCACCTCCACACGGACCTCGCGCTGACCCTGTTGCGCCGTTTGCAGAAGACGGCACGCCCGGATCTCAAGCTCGTCGTCATGAGCGCCACGCTGGACGCCGCGCCCGTCGCGGCCTTCCTCAATGCGCCGGTTCTGAACAGCGAAGGCCGCGCCTTCCCTGTTCAGCTACGCCACGCGATGAAGGAGGATGCTCGGCTCCTCGCCGAGCGCGTCGCTGAGGCCGTGCAGCAGCTCCATCCGATGGATGGGCACACCCTCGTCTTCCTGCCCGGCGCCGCCGAGATCCGCGCCTGCGCCCGCGCGCTGGAAGGCGCGAGCGCGCGCCTGGGCTACCGCGTGCTGCCGCTCCACGGCGAGCTGAGCGCCGAAGCGCAGCAGGAGGCCCTCGCGCCGAGCGAGCGGCCCAAGGTCATCCTCAGCACCAATGTGGCCGAAAGCAGCGTGACGCTGGAGGGCGTGACGACCGTGATTGATTCGGGCCTGGGCCGCGAGGCGCGCCACTCGCCCTGGTCGGGCCTATCCAGCCTCGCCACCGTGCGCATCAGCCAAGCCCGCTGCATTCAACGCGCAGGCCGCGCCGGACGCACCGGGCCGGGGCTTTGCGTGCGGTTGTTCACGGAGGCCGACTTCCGCGCGAGGGCCGCCTTCGACGCGCCTGAATTGCAGCGCGCCGATCTCGCTGAAGCCCTGCTGGGCCTTCACGCGCTGGGCATCGGCGACCCTTCATCGCTGGATTGGTTCGAGGCGCCGCCGGAGGCTTCATTGAAGGGCGCGGAGAAGTTGCTGCGACAACTCGGCGCGCTCGACAGGGGCGGAACGATGAGTGTCCTGGGCCGCCGCATGGTGAACCTGCCCCTCCATCCGCGCCTCGCGCGCCTCGTGCTCGCGGGCGAGGCCGAGGGCATCGCCGACACGGCGCGCCTCGCAGCCGCGCTGCTGGAAAGCGGCGACCTCGCGGCCCGGACGAATCTGAATCGTCGCGAGACCAGCGGCAGTGCCCTGCCCTGCGATCTCCTGCCCCGCCTGGACGCCTACCGCGAAGCCGAGGCCGCGGACTTCCACGCGGGCGCCCTGCGCGCGGCCGCGCTCGATCCCGGCGCCGTCCACCGCGCGCGCCTCGCCCGCCGCAGCCTCGGCAGCGCCTCCGATACCGCGAAGGATTCGGAGACGGCCCTGCAGCGCGCGCTCCTCCTCGCCTACCCGGATCGCGTCGCCAGCCGCGGCGAAGGCCGCAGCGTGCGGATGTGCGAAGGCGGCGGCGCGGTGATGGATCCTTCGAGCCGCGTGAAGGCGGATCTGCTTCTCGCGCTGGACGCCGATGCGAAGGGGAATAGCGTCAGCATCCGCCTCGCCTCGGCCCTGGAACCCGAATGGCTGCTCGAAGCCTTCCCTAGCCAGCTTCGCGAAGAGGACGCACTGGAATTCAACGAGGCCCGCGACCGCGTGGAGCGCGTCTCCGGCCTCTGGTATGGCGAGGCCTGCCTGGACGCCACGCGCAAGGCCGCAGAGCCCGGCGACGAGGCCGCCGCGGCCATGTTGGCGGAGCGCTTCCTGCGCAAACCTTCGGAAGGTTTCGCCGCGCTGATGGATCGCCTCGCCTACCTCGCCACCGCGCGACCGGAGCTGGGCCTGCCGGACCGCGAGGCACTGCGCGTCCAGCTCGCCCAGCGCGGCGCGCTCAGCGTCTCCACGATCAAAGAACTCGAAGCCCTCGACTGGCCCTGGGCGCTCGGCGAGGAGTTGGGCGCCGACCTCGCGCGCAAGGCGGATCAGCTCGCGCCCGCTTTCGTGCAGCTCCCCAAGCGGCGCGTGGCCGTGGCCTACAACGGCGAACGGCCCTGGATCGAAAGCCGCCTTCAGGACTTCCTCGGCCTCAAAGAAGGCCCCAGTGTCGCGGGCCAGCCCCTCGTGCTGCACCTCCTCGCGCCCAACCACCGCGCCGTGCAGGTGACGACCGACCTCGCCGGTTTCTGGCACAAGGCCTACCAGGAGCTGCGCCCCGCCCTGTCGCGGCGCTACCCGCGGCATCTCTGGCCAGAGAAACCGTGGGAGCTGGTGAAAGAGGACTGAAGGTCTAACCGCAGATTTCGCAGATGACGCAGATTAAAAAAGCCTGTTCTTGGTTTTTGAAATCGGCGCAATCTGCGTAATCTGCGGATGATTGCTTTTCATTCAGTGCCCACGAAAAAGGACTGAAGTTTTATCCGCAGATTCCGCAGATGACGCAGATTAAAAAAGCCTGTTCTTGGTTTTTGAAATCGGCGCAATCTGCGTAATCTGCGGATGATTGCTTTTCATTCAGTGCCCACGAAAAAGGACTGAAGTTTTATCCGCAGATTTCGCAGATTTCGCAGATTGAAAAACTCATCTGCCTTTGGTTCTGAAATCTGCGCGATCTGCGTAATCTGCGGTTGAGGTTCAGATGTCCCTTTCCTTCCGTCCGATCCGCCCCGAAGACGATGCCGCGGTGGCGGCGATCATCCGCGCGGTGATGCCGGAGTTCGGTGCGGGCGGGCCGGGCTTCGCCATCCATGACGCGGAGGTGGACCGCATGGCGGAAGCCTACGCCGCGCCCGGCGCCGCCTACTTCGTCGTCGTGGATGAAGCGGATCGCGTGATCGGCGGCGGCGGCTTCGCGAAACTGGAAGGCGGCGAGGAAGGCGTCTGCGAGTTGAAGAAGATGTACTTCCTCCCCGAAGCGCGCGGCACCGGCATGGGCGAGCGCCTGCTGCGCCATATTCTCGAAGCAGCGAGGCAAGCGGATTACAGGACGGTGTACCTGGAGACCCTCACCGGCATGGACGCCGCCATGAAGCTCTACGCCAAAGTCGGCTTCCAGCCCCTCTGCGCGCCCATGGGCGCGACAGGGCACACTGGCTGCGACCGGTGGTACGCGATAAGCCTGACCCCGGAAGCCCTCCCAAGAGTGTTTTGAACTGAATGGAGCCTGCATGAATCAGTCAGTGATCGCCCGGCGGATTGCGACGCGAATCTTCATCGTCATGTGGACCTTGATTGTCCTGGGCGCCTTCGCTGTGACCTTTGGCCCCTTCTCGCACCGGATCATGAATGCCCGGGATGCGATCGGCCTCGCATGGATCACGCTGCCTTGGATCATTCCATCTGTCCTCATTGGGCGATATCTCGGGCCCAGGCTCGCCAGCCGCGGATTCTGGAAAACCGTTTGGCTCCAATTGCTCAGCTCAACGGCATGGAGCCTCTTCTCGACCTTGAGCCTGTTTCTGATTTTGTTCTGGACCGACCTGCATCGGGCTGTCGGAAAAGGACATGAAATCGGAACCGTAATCACCTCAAACCAAGGCGGGTTCATCGCCTTCTTCATCCTTTTTTTCCTCCTGTTCACGCCCATCACCCTCGCGGCCTCGGCCGTGACATCGGCCTTTCTCCGGAGAAGCAACATGAGAATGACCACAGACCTGGCTGACCAGACACAGGGCCTCCGGTAGCCCCTTTCGTCGGCATGATCCTCGGCCTCGGTTCTGACATCTGCCCGGCTCCGCGCTGGGCGCACCTGATCGCGCGTTTCGGTCCGGAGAAGTGCTGCGCGAAAGTCCTACATCCGGAGGAGGCGGCCTACCTGCTGCGGGGCAATCGCGACCGGCTACCGGAGCGGATGGCGGGGCGCTGGGCGCTGCGCGAAGCCTTCGGCAAGGCTCTGGGCGTGGGCCTGGACGGCTGGTCCTGGCGGCAACTGCGCTATGTGGACGGGCGACTCTGGGCCGTGGACCGGCTCGCGGAGCAGCTCAAGGAACGCGGCATCGCGCGTCTCCACGCCACCATCGCCCACGACGGCGGGATCGCGTTCGCGACGGTGATCCTGGAAGGGGAATGAAAGTTCTGTCCGCAGATTACGCCGATGACGCAGATTAAAAGCACCTGCTCTTGGTTTTTGAAATCGGCGCAATCTGCGTAATCTGCGGATGAATATTTTTTTCAGTTCTCATGGAGATACATGAAACGCCTGCTGCTGCTCAGTTCGTCGTCCTTGCACGGCACGCCCTACTTGGAGCATGCAGCGGAGGCATTGAAGGAACGATTTCAAGGCGTCTCGCGTGTCCTCTTCATTCCCTACGCGTTGAAGGACTACGACGCCTACGCGGCCAAGGTGCGCGCGGCCTTTGAGGGCATGGGTTTCGGCCTGGATTCGCTGCACGAGACGGCGGATGCGAAGGCGGCCATCGAAAAGGCCGAGGCGATCTTCACGGGCGGCGGCAACACCTTCCGCCTGCTGGACACGGTGCAGCGCCTGAAGCTCATGGACGCGATCCGCGCGCGCGTGGCCGCGGGCATGCCCTACACGGGCGCGAGCGCGGGCACGAACCTCGCCTGCCCCACCATCCGCACCACCAACGACATGCCCATCGTCGAGCCCGCGTCGCTCGACGCGCTGGGCCTCGTGCCCTTCCAGATCAACCCGCATTATCTCGACCCCGATCCCGGTTCCACCCACAAAGGCGAGACGCGGGAGGAGCGGCTCGCGCAGTACCACGAGGAGAACGACCTGCCCGTGGTGGGCCTGCGAGAGGGGACGATGCTCTGGGTGGACGATGACCGCGTGATGTTGAAGGGCTCGAAGCCTGCGCGGATCTTCCGGCGAGGGATGGAGCCGGTCGAAGTTGAGTCCGGTTCAGAGCTGAGTGGCGTGCTAACTGAAAGCTGAACCACAGAGGCACGGAGGCGCAGAGAAGCGCCGACCCATTAGGCCAGGGCCCGCCGCTCCCGCCTCATGCCCAGCCCTGACCGACGATGTGCCACGACCCCTCTGTGTCTCTGAGTCTCCGTGGTTTTATTGGCCCTTCAGCTTTTTCATCAACCCCGGCAGGCGGTTCACCGCGGCCTGGGTCTCCATCCATTCCTTGTGGGGCCGCGCCGGATAGCCGGTCACGAAAGAGCCTTCGGGCAGGCTCTTGGCGACGACGCTGGCGCCGCCGATGATGCTGCGGGCGCCGATCTCGATGTGGCCGACGAGGCCCGCCTTGCCCGCCAGCGTCACGAAATCGCCGAGCTTGGTGGAGCCGCTGACGCCGCTTTGCGCGACGAGCAGGCAGTGGGCGCCGATCTGGCAGTTGTGGCCGATCTGCACCTGGTTGTCCACCTTGGTGCCTTCGCCAATGCGCGTCGCGCCCAGCACACCGCGGTCAATGGTCACGCAGGCGCCGATCTCCACCTCGTCGCCGACCTCGACCCAGCCCACCTGGGGCACCTTCTCGTGGCGGCCGTTGACGAGCACATAGCCGTAGCCGTCGCTGCCCAAGGAGCTATTCGCGTGGATGCGCACATTCTTCCCGAGCTTCGTCTTCCGGTAGAGCACGACGCCGGGGAAGAGTTCGCAGCCTTCGCCCAGCACGCAGTCGTCGCCGATGTGAACGCCCGCGTGGATGACGCAGCCCTCCCCGAGGATGGACCGCGCGCCGATGGTGGCGCCGGGGCCCAGGCTCACGCGGCCGTGCAGCTTCGCCGTCGGATGGACGGGCGTGTCGCTCCAATCCGGCGCGGGCTCGGGATGGAGCCACGCGATGCTTTGCGCGAAGGCCCAGTACGGATTCTCCACGATCAGCACGGCCCGTTCGCCCAGGTCCGCCTTGGGGTCCACGAGGATGAGCCCTGCCTCGCTGGCCGCGGCCTTGGCGGCGTACTTGGGGTTGGCGAGGAAGGAGAGGCTGCCGGGAACCGCCTCCTCCAGCGGCCGCACTTCGGAAATGGGCCGATCGGAGGGACAATGGCGCAGGGAGCCGTTCAGGCGCGCCGCCAGCTCTCCGGCGCTGATCGTCCGCTCCGCTCCACTCATGGTCCCCCCGCACAGGTTGTCCAAAGTGTCCCACACTCCCGAATCCGATTCGCTGCAAGCCCCGCCCTCGGACCGCTGGTGGGCCGCCATCTGCCTGGGCCTGCTGGCCGTGATCTCCATTTGGGCGGGCGTGGTGTGCTACCGGCTGCTCAAAGTTCCGCCGCCGCCAGTCGCCGCGGTGGATCACGGGCCGGTTCCGGCGGAAGTGCGCGCCAAGGCCCAGGCCATCCTGGACGCGGACCTCAAGGACGCGCGGCTCGAAGAACGCTGGATGGGCGCGGACCGGGACTTCTTCGTGATGGGCACGCCGCGGCCCGAGTTCGCCAAGCCCTTCACGGAAGAATTCAAGGCCGACATGGTGGACAAGCTCTTTCCGCTGCTCCGGCCCTACGGCGAGACGGTCTCGTTCCAGATCTACAACTTCGATTTCGCGCCCGTGCGCCTGCGGCCCTTGCCGCAGAAGCCCGTGACCAAGGCCGAACCTAAGGACTGACATGCATCCCGTCCTCTTCCACATCTTCAGTTTCCCCGTCGGCACCTACGGCCTGCTGCTCGCCATCGCCTTCTTCGCGGGCGTCGCGCTGGCGCGGCGGCAGGGACGCATGGATGGCCTGACGCCCGCCGCCATCTCGGACCTCTCCATCGCCCTGCTCATCGCGGCCGTCATCGGCGCGAAGCTGCTGATGATCGTCGTCGGCCTGTTCACGCCCGCCGGGCAGGAAGGCGCGATGGGCTTCGGCGACATCTTCACCATGGGCACGCTCCGCGCGGGCGGCGCGATCCACGGCGGCATCATCGCCGCCGCGCTGGTGTTCTTCTGGTACACGCGCAAAGGGCGGTCGCTGCCCATGCGCCTCACCGGCGATGCGCTCGTGCCCGGCGTGGCGCTGGGCCAGGCCATCGGCCGCATCGGCTGCTTCTCCGCCGGGTGCTGCTACGGCACTGAGACCCACGCCAAGTGGGCGGTCACCTTCACCGATCCCAACGCCGCGCTCTTCTCCGGCACGCCGCTTGGCCTGCCGCTCCATCCCGTGCAGCTCTACACCATGGCGGGCAACCTCATCGTGATGGCGCTGCTGCTCGTGGCGCGCAAGCGCCGCGCCTTCGCGGGTCAGATCTTCGCGCTCTACTTCATCTTCGAAGGCGTCCAGCGCCTCATCACCGAGACCTGGCGCGGCGATCTGGACCGCGGCCTGTGGGGCGCGGCGTGGTTGAGCACGGGCCGCCTCACGGCGATCGGCTTCATCATCCTGTGCATCGTCCTGCTCTCGTTCTGGCGCGAGAAGGCCGAGACGGCGGCCGCGTGAGCGAAGCCTTCAACCTCATCCTGGAAGGCCCCGAGCCGCGCCTGGACCGCTTCCTCAGCGACCGGTGGAACGCCATCCCGCGCTCGCGCTGGGAGGCGTGGATCCGCGCGGGCGAAGTGCGCGTGAACGGCGAAGCGGCCACCAAGCCCGGAACGAAACTTCGCGCCGGAGACCGCGTGGAGGGCCGTCTGCCGGACCTGCCGCCGCCCGCCATCCACCTGGAAGCCGAGGCCATCGAGCTGCCGACGCTGTTCGAAGATTCGAAGCTCTGGATCGTGGACAAGCCGAGCGGCATGGTCGTGCATCCGGGGCCGGGGCATCCGCGGGGCACGGTGGTGAACGCGTTGCTTGCCAGGCTGGAGGCTGGAGGCCGGAGACTGGAGACCACTGAATCGGATGACGAGGCGGAATCCGGGGATGAAGTCCCGGACGCGCCGTGGCCGGGGCTGGTGCATCGGCTGGACCGCTACACGACGGGCTGCCTCTGCCTCGCCAAGGATGCGGAATCGCAGCGCGCGATCCAGGCGCAGTTCAAGGCGCGCACGGTGGAGAAGCGCTACCTCGCCCTCGTGCGCATGGGCCGCCGCCTGCCGGAGATCGGATCGTTGCTCATTGACGAGCCCATCGCGCGGCACCGCGTCGAGCGCCTCAAGATGACCATCGCCGCGGCGGGCCGCCCCTCCCAGACGCGCGTGCGCCTGCTGGGCAAGGCCGCGGGCCTCGCGCTCATCGAATGCGAGCTGCTCACGGGCCGCACCCACCAGATCCGCGTGCACCTCGGCCACATCGGGTCGCCCCTGCTCGGCGACCCGCTTTACGGCGGCGCGGGCCGCTGGCAGGACGCGGCACGCCAGCCCATCGAAGCGCCCCACCCCGTGCTGCACGCCTGGAAATTGTCCGTGGATCATCCGGTGAGCGGCGAACGCATTGACGCCATCGCGCCCTTGCCGGACGCCTTCAAGTCCCTGCTCGCGCGGCTGGAGCTATCTGAACCGAGCTGAGGGGGAAAAGAATATGAAACTGGGATGGACGCTGATTCACGCTGATTTCAAACATCAGCGTTCATCAGCGTCCATCCCAGTTAATCCCCCCTAGCTTGCCGTTTCCGCTTCTTCCGGCACGCCCCAGCGATCCCACCACAGCAGCATCACCAGGCCAGGGATGGCGGAGAGCGCGCAGACGGCGCCGAAGAAGAAGCCCCAGCCCTCATGCTTGACCACGAGCCCTGCCGGG
The DNA here is from genome assembly GCA_964472275.1 of uncultured Solibacteraceae bacterium. Classification (GTDB taxonomy): domain Bacteria; phylum Acidobacteriota; class Holophagae; order Holophagales; family Holophagaceae; genus JAFDVN01. The sequence continues at coordinate 2,645 of CAYYJN010000017.1, read as the reverse complement.
GCGGCGAGCACAGTGCGGGAAAGCGCGGTGAGGCTTGTGAACAGCGCGAACTGCGTGGCCGTATAGTGCCGGTCGCACAGCCGCATCATTAAGGTCATGAACACCGTCACGCCCATGCCGTAGCCGATGTTCTCCAGCGCGATGGATAGCCCTAGCACGGGGAGCTTCGCGCCTAGATGAAGCGGGAGAAGCAAGGACAGTGTCGAAGCAATCTGAAAGAGGCCGCATACAAGGAGCCCTTTCTTCAATGGCCATTTCGACATCCACCATCCGCTGAGGAAGCCCCCGGCTATGAGGGCTGGAATGCCCACCCCTTTGGACATGATCGCCACCGCGGAAAGCGAGAATCCCTGGCCTAGGAAATAGGGCCAGGTGAGCGAGGTCGCCAGCTGGTCTCCGACCTTATAGAGAACCAGGAAGGCTAGCGCCGCCCAAGCTCCGCGCCGCTTCAAGAAAACAGAGAAGGGCTCCACCACGGCCTCGGTCAATGTGCGCGGAGGGTGGTCGAGATCCGGTTCCTCCGCCAGGAGGGTGCCGACAAGGCCAAGGCCCATGAGCCCAGCCATGGCGAGATAGGCGATGCGCCAGCCCAAGTGCGCGGCGACCAAGGCGGCTCCAGTGCCCGCGATCACCGTAGCGATCCGGTAGGCGCTCACATGGGTGGCCGTGCCCATCGCTTGCATGGGCCTTGGCAGGTACTCGGTTCGCCATGCATCCGTCACCGTATCCTGGCTCGCGCTCGCGAAGGCAAGAGCAAGCGCCAAGGCGGCGAGGAGCTTGAGGTGGCCGTGAGGATCGCCGAACGCCATCCACGCCAGGATCGCGACCAAGGCGGCCTGGGTGATCAGGAGCCAGCCTCTGCGCCGCCCGAGGAAGGGCGGGACATAACGGTCAAGGAAGGGTGCCCACAAAAACTTCAGCGCGTAAGGAAGCTGAACCAGCGCGAAGAACCCAATGACCGTGATGTCCACGCCCGAAAGCTTCAGCCAGGCCTTGAGCGTCGAATCCGTGAGGATGAGCGGCAGGCCCGAACCGAAGCCGAGCAAAGCGAGGGCGGACCAGGCGCGAGGACGCATGGCTCATGCTATCGGGCTGCGGGCCTCGGACCACGGCCCCCGGGATTAATCCCATCGAGGTCCGTGGCCCGAGGCCCGAAGTCCGAGGCCCGGTTTCAGCCCATCAATTTGCCGAGCAGTCCGCCCAGGCCCTGCTGGAGCTGGCCCGCGTCGGGCATGCCGCCGTTGGGAGTGAGGTGGTTGATGAGTTCAGGCAGCATCGAGGCGAGGCCTTGCGAGGCCTGGCTCGGGTCCATGCCCGCCTGCTGGGCGAGGGCCTGCACCTGGTCCGAGCCGAGCGCCTGCTGCACATGATCGCCCGTGATGGCCTGGTTCTCGCCGCCGCCGACCCAGCTCGCCACATGCTCGGCGAGACCCGCCTGCTGGAACTGGCCCAGCACGCCCTGCAATCCGCCGGGGTGGTTCTGGATCATCCCGATGGCCGCCTGCATCAGCGCCGCCTTGGGATCGCCCTGTCCGCCCTGGCCACCCAGCATTCCGCCCACCATGTCCAGCAGTCCCATGTTGCCTCCAGAAAGAGGGCTCCAGGGTGCGGCGGCCCGCACCTTGGCGCAAGATTTTAGATTCAGCGGTGATTCCAGGTGAGGAAGGTTCCCGGATTCCACAGCACGGACACACGGTCGAAACGACCCTGGTCATCCAGGCGGAACACCCACACGCCTTCCTCCGTGGGCCCACCCGCGCCGATTCCGTGGATGCGCGCCAGCACGGCGAGGTGCGGGCCGCCGTGGAAGATCCGCGTCGGCTCGAATCGCTTCAGGCCCATGCGCTCATGGGCGGTGCGGAAGATGCCGCGCGCGGTTTCGATGCCTTCCGCCGTCATGCGGCTCACCGCTCCGAAGTAGACGAGCTCCGGCGAGATGAGCGCCATGTGCGCGTCCTCGTCGTCGTCGTTGTAGGTGCGGAAGTAGGCTTGCACGGCCGCCTCCGCGGCCTTGGGCAGGCGGGGCGAAGGCCCGCCGAGCAGGCTCGCGGGATCCCACAGCGCGATGAGCCGCGCGATGCGGCAATTCGCGTCGAAGCGGAACGCGAAGATGCCTTCGCTCTCCCGCCCCTTCGCGGAGAGGCGCATGCGAGCCGCCATCTCCGGGCCTTCGCCGTAGGTGCGGACCGGGGCGATGGCCACGCCGGGCATCCTCCCGTTCAAACCCATGAGCGCCGCGCGGAACGCGGCCGCGCTCTTCAACTCGCCCGCGAGGCTCGAATAGCCTTCCGCCTCCCCACTGAACGCGTTGTGGAAGGCCGCCGCGTCGCCGTTCCGCACGGCGGCGAGGCAGGCCTCGAAGGTGGTTCGGATGCCAGGGTCCATCATTTCAGGGCCAAGGATGCGCGGAGCCGCGAGGAATGGGAAGCGCTTTGAAGGCTCATTTAAACAAGAGGTCCATCGAAGGGCAGCGGCGTTTCCGGGTCCGGCCTGAGGGATTCCTCCACCCCGAACGCCGAGGCCTTCACCCCCAGCAGCCTCAGGCGGCGGCTCAAGTCCACCCGCTTGAGACAGGCGCGGGCGGCGGCGCGCAGGGATTCGGCGTCCTGGACCGGCGCTTCGAGCGTCGTGTCCCGGGTGACGGT
>CAYYJN010000016.1:1832-38115 GCA_964472275.1 uncultured Solibacteraceae bacterium | reverse complement strand
TTGCCGCTGCGGGTTTTGGGGAGGGCTTCGGCGAAGCGGATCTCGTCGGGGCGGGCGAGGGCGCCGATCTCTTTCGTCACATGGGCCTTCAGCGCGGCAGCATCGGCGGCGCGGCCCGTTTTCAGCGTGACGAAGGCGACGATGGCCTCGCCCTTCACCTCGTCCGGACGGCCCACGACGGCGGCCTCGGCCACATCGGGGTGCGCCACGAGCGCGCTCTCCACCTCCGCCGTGCCGAGGCGGTGGCCGCTCACATTGAGCACATCGTCCACGCGGCCCATGATCCAGAAGTTGCCGTCCTCATCTTTGCGCGCGCCGTCGCCGGCGAGGTAGCAGCCGGGCACTTCCGCGAAGTAGCCCGCGTGGTAGCGCTCGGGGTTGCCCCAGATGCCCCGCAACTGGCCCGGCCAGGAGCGGCGCATGACGAGAAGGCCCGCGGGTTTCGATTCGCCGTGTTTGTCCACGATGTCGGCAGCAACTCCCGGCAGCGGGCGCGTGGCGCTGCCCGGCGCCGTCGTCTGCACGCCCGGCAGGGGCGCGATCATGGCGCCGCCGGTCTCCGTCTGCCACCAGGTGTCCACGATGGGGCAGCGCGCCTTGCCGATGGTGTGGTGATACCAGAGCCACGCCTCAGGATTGATGGGCTCGCCGACGGTGCCCAGCAGACGGAGCGACGACAGGTCGTGCTTGAGCACATGCGCGTCTCCGAGCCGGATGAAGGTGCGGATCGCGGTGGGCGCGGTGTAGAGGATGGACACGCGATGCCGCGCGATCATGGACCAGAAGCGGTCCGGCGCGGGCTGGAGCGGGTTGCCCTCGTACATGAACACCGTCGCGCCCAGCTGCATGGGGCCGTAGATCACATAGCTGTGCCCCGTGATCCAGCCGATGTCCGCCGTGCACCAGTAGAGGTCTTCGGGCTTCACATCCAGCACCCAGCGCGTCGTGAGCTTGGTCCAGAGCAGGTAGCCGGCCGTCGTGTGGACGATGCCCTTGGGCTTGCCCGTGCTGCCCGAGGTGTAGAGCAGGAAGAGCGTGTCCTCGGCGTCGCAGGCTTCGGCCTCAGCCTTCGCCTCGCCGTTGGCTTCCAGCAGCGCATCGAGGTAAGCGTCACGGCCTGGCGCCATGGCGACTTCGTGGCCCGTGCGGCGCGCGACGATGACTTTGCGGATCGAGGGGCATTGGCTCACGGCCTCGTCCGCGATGTCCTTGATCCGCAGCAGCTCGCCCTTGCGCCAGCCGCCATCGGCGGTCATGAGCACTTCGGCGCCCGCGTCCTGGATGCGGTTGGCGAGGGCTTCCGCCGAGAAGCCGCCGAAGACGACCGTGTGCGGCGCGCCCAGGCGCGCGCAGGCGAGCACGGCGATGGCGAGTTCAGGGATGAGCGGCATGTAGAGCGCGACGCGGTCACCCTTCTTCACGCCGAGGTTGCGCAGCACGCTCGCCGTCCGCGCCACTTCGCGGTGGAGCTGGCCATAAGTGAAGGTGCGCGTGTCGCCCGGCTCGCCCTCCCAGATGAGCGCGGCCTTCTGCTCGGTGGGCGTGCCCATCCATCGGTCGAGGCACTGGGCAGACGCGTTCAGCTCGCCGTCGCCAAACCAGCGCGGATGCTCGAAGTCGCCCTCGAAGGGCCTCGTGAAGGGCTTGGACCAGACCAGTTCCTCGCGGCCCAGCCGCGCCCAGGTGCCTTCCCAGTCCGACGCGAAGGCCGCGCGCAGGGCCGCGTCGGCGGCCGCGTCCAGGTTGGCCTGGGCGGCGAAACCTTCCGGCGGCGGGAAGCGGCGGGATTCGGCGGCGAGGGAATCCAGTTCAGCCATGGCGCGCTCCTGGGACGGGAAGGCCAGGATAGCGCCGCTCAGGGCCCCAACGAAAAAGGCGCCCCGTGAAGGGCGCCTCGATCGTGGTGCGGTGGGCCTTACTCGGCCGCTTCGGCGGGGAGCTGGTAATCCACCAGTTCGATGAGCGCCATCTCGGCGCCATCTCCGTGGCGGGGAGCCATCTTCAGGATGCGCGTGTAACCGCCGGGGCGGCTCTCGAAGCGCTTCCGGAAATCCGCGCCGAAGATCTTCTGCACGGTCTCCTTGCTGCCGAGGCGGGCCATCGCCAGGCGGCGGTTGGCGACCGAGTCGGTCTTGGACAGGGTGATGAAGGGCTCCACGAACTTGCGGAGCTCCTTCGCCTTCACCTCGGTCGTCTCGATGCGCTCTTCGCGCAGGAGGGCGATGGCGAGGCCTTTCATGAGGGCCTTGCGCTGGTTGGAGCCGCGGCCCAGTCGCTTGCCGGAAACTTGGTGGCGCATGGGGTTCTCCTAGACTTCCTGCTCGAGGCGCATGCCAAGGGTGAGGCCGATGCGGCCGAGCTCATCCTTGATCTCCTGGAGCGACTTCTTGCCGAAGTTCTTGGTCTTCATCAGCTCGGCCTCGGTGCGCTGGACCAGCTCGCCGATGGTGGTGATGCTGGCGTTGCGGAGGCAGTTGTTGGCGCGGACCGACAGCTCGAGCTCCTCGACGGACTTGCCGAGCCAGGCGTTCGCGGCCTCGGAGGCGGGCACGGAGCCCAGCTCGTCGGCGGTGAAGTCCTCATCCTGGCGGGCGAAGACGAGGAAGTGCTCGCGCAGGATCAGGGCGGCGTCGGAGACGGCCTCCTTGGGATCCACGGTGCCGTTGGACCACACCTGGAGCGTGAGCTTCTCGTAATCGGTGCTCTGGCCCACGCGGGCGGGCTCGACGAGGTAGTTCACGCGGGTGATGGGGCTGTGGTTGGAATCCAGGGGGATGTAGCCCTGGCCCAGGCTGTCGTCATGGTTGCGGTCGGCGGTGACGAAACCGCGGCCCATGCGGACCACGATCTCGATCTCCAACTCGCCATCCTCGCCCAGGGTGGCGATGTGCACATTGGGATTGAGCACTTCGACATTCTGGTTGGTCTTGATGGCGGCGGAGGTGACGACGCCCTCGCCCTTGGCGTGGAGCGTGACGGTCTGCGTCGCGTTGCCGTGCACCTTGAAGGGGATCTCCTTCAGGTTGAGGAGGACATGGGTGATGTCCTCCCACACGCCCGGCAGGGTGGTGAATTCGTGGAGGACGCCCTTGATCCGGACATTCGTCACGGCCGCGCCCTGCACGGAGGAGAGCAGCACCCGCCGCAGGCTGTGGCCCACGGTGGTCGCGAAGCCGCGCTCGAAGGGGAACGCCACGAACTCGCCGTAGGACCCGGTGTGGGTCTCGGGATTGAGCTCCGCGAAGCGCGGGCGCTGGAAATCGCTGAGGTTCAGCATCCTTGCTCCTTTACTTGCTGTAGAGCTCGACAATGAGCTGTTCGTTGATCTCGAGGGTGATGTCCTCGCGCATGGGCAGCGAGAGCACATGGCCCTTGGCGGCGGCGGTGTCGAGGGTGAGCCACTTGGGGAGCAGCTTGCCCCGCTCGATGGCGTCCTTGACCTGCTGGTTCTCCTTCATCTTCGCCTTGAGCTCGATGGTGGAGCCGGGCTTGACCTGGAAGGAAGGGATGTCCACCTTCTTGCCGTTCACGAGGATGTGCCCGTGGGCGACCATCTGGCGGGCGGTGCGGCGGCTCGTGGAGAAGCCGAGGCGGTAGACGACATTGTCCAGGCGCTGCTCGAGGAATTGGAGCAGGTTGTGGCCGGTGACGCCCTTCTTGGCTTCCGCGCGCTCGAAGTAGCGGTGGAACTGCTTCTCCAGCACGCCGTAGATGCGCTTCACCTTCTGCTTCTCGCGGAGCTGCAGCGAGTAGCCGGTGGGCTTCTTCAGCTTGCCCGCGCCGTGCTGGCCGGGGATGCGCTGGGTGCGGGAGCCCTCGCGGGCCTTGCGCAGCCACTTGTCGGTGATGTCGAGGTCGGCGCCTTCGCGGCGGTAGAGGCGGAAAACGGGTCCGATGTAGCGAGCCATGTTCTGTCTCCTCCTTACACGCGGCGCCGCTTGGGCGGCCGGCAACCGTTGTGGGGGATGGGCGTGACATCGCGGATGCTCGTCACGGTGATGCCGGCGGCGTTGAGGGCGCGGACGGCGCTCTCACGGCCGGACCCGGGGCCCTTCACGCGGACATCCACGGAGCGGACGCCGTGCTCCTTGGCGGCCTCGGCGGCGATGCCGGAAGCGACCTGGGCGGCGAAGGGCGTGCCCTTGCGGGTGCCGCGGAAGTTCTGGTTGCCGCTGGAAGCCCAGCACAGCATGTTCCCGGACGGGTCGCTGATGCTGATGATGGTGTTGTTGAAGGAAGCCTGCACATGGGCGATGCCATGCGGGACATTCTTCTTCTCTTTCTTCTTGACCACCTTCTTGCCGGCGGTCTTCGTCTGCTGTTTAGCCATGGTTTACCTCACCCTCACTTCTTCTTGCCGGCGACGGTCTTGCGCTTGCCCTTGCGGGTGCGCGCGTTGGTGTGCGTGCGCTGGCCGCGGACAGGGAGACCCTTGCGGTGGCGGAGGCCGCGGTAGCAGCCGATGTCCATGAGGCGCTTGATGTCGAGGCCGATGTTCTTTCGGAGGTCGCCCTCCACCGTCTCCTCGGCGGTGATCACGCGGCGGATGCGCGCCACTTCATCCTCGGTCAGGTCGCGGACCTTGGTGCCGAAGTCGACTTTGGCGCGGGTGAGGATCGAGTGCGCCTTGACGCGCCCGATGCCGTAGATGTAGGTCAGCGCGATCTCGATGCGCTTACCGATGGGAAGGTCAATGCCTGCGATGCGAGCCATGTTTCACCTCAACCCTGACGCTGCTTGTGCTTGGGGTTCTTTTTGCAGATGATCCGCACGATTCCCTCGCGGCGGACGACCTTGCAGTGCTCGCACAGCTTCTTGATGGAAGGCCGTACTTTCATTGCATCCCTCGTCGTTTATCGGTTCCACACGGGGCTTGTCGCCCCATCAGCCTCCACCCGGGAACCGCGGGAAGGAGACAAGAGGACCGCCTACTTGAAGCGGTAGATGATGCGGCCGCGGGACAGGTCGTAGGGAGTCACCTCCACGAGGACCCGATCGCCGGGGAGGATGCGGATGAAGTTCTTCCGCATCTTGCCGCTGATGTGCGCCAGCACCTGGTGCTTGTTCTCGAGCTCGACCTTGAAGACCGCGTTCGGCAAAGCCTCGACCACCGTCGCTTCGAGCTCGATGGCTTCTTCCTTGCTCACGCGTTCTCCTTGAAAAGGGTCTGGAGCTGCTCGAACACCGAGTTGGGATCCTGGTCGCCGTTGACGGCGTGGAAACCCGGCTGGCGCTTGTAGAAGCCGAGGAGGGGCAGGAAGGTCGAGTCGAACTCGTCCATCCGCTTCCGGAAGGCTTCCGCGGTGTCGTCAGACCTGTGCTTCAGCGGGCTGCCGCAGAGGTCGCACACACCGTCCTGCTTGGGGGGCTTGGTGGCGAGGTGGTAGATCTCGCCACATCCGGTGCAGACGCGGCGGCCGACCACGCGGGCCTCCAGAACCTCCCGGGGGACCTCGACGAGCACCACCGAACCCAAGGAGAGGCCGTTGCTGGACATGAACGCCTGCAATGCTTCAGCTTGTTGGATCGTCCGGGGGTAGCCGTCGAACAACACGCCTTGGGTCTCGTCCTGCAGCCGCGCGAAAACGAGTCCGTTGACGGTGTCGTCGTCCACCAGTTTGCCCTCGGCCATGATGGTTTTCACCTTCAGACCGAGAGCCGTCTCCTTGGAGACGGCATCCCTCAGAATGTCACCGGTTGAGAGGTGAGTCAAAGGGAATTTGGCCACCAGGCGCTTGGCCTGGGTGCCCTTCCCGGACCCCGGAGGGCCCAGGAGGATGTTGATATTCACGCCGCCTCCTGGTTGCGGCGCCCCTGCGGGGCCGTCCTGCGGACGGTGGGCTCCTGCCTCAAGCCGGCCTCCCGGACGGATTGCCGGCGGGGCGGCGGCCCCGGACCCGGCCGGTCTCCATGAAGCCGTCGTAGCGGTTCATGACCTGGTAGGCCTCGATCTGGGACACCGTGTCCAGGGCCACCGCCACCACGATCAGCAGGCTGGTGCCGCCGTAGTAGAAGTTGATGCCCGGGATGCCGGAGAGGATGAGCAGCGGCACGATGGAGACGACCGCCAGGTAGATCGCGCCGGCGAAGGTCAGCTTGGAGAGGATGCCGTCCAGGTAGACGGAAGTCTCCTTGCCGGGCCGGATGCCGGGGATGTAGCCGCCCGACTTCTTCATGTTGTCGGCCGTTTCATCGGGATTGAAGATGATAGAGGTGTAGAAGAACGCGAAGAACACGGTCATGGCGGTGAAGATGACCGTGTAGCTCCAGAAGTTCGACTGGTAGTTCAGGTAGCCGGAAGCCTTGGCCAGCCACTCCCACTTGGTGAAGGAGGCGATGGTGGCCGGGAAGAAGATGACCGAGCCGGCGAAGATCACGGGCATGACGCCCGCGGTGTTCACCTTGAGCGGCATGTAGGAGCTCTTCTGGCTGCTCATCCCGGCGGAGTCCGCGCGGCGGGCGTAATGGATGGGCAGGCGCCGGTAGGCGCTCTCCACCAGCACGACGACGAGCAGCACGACGATCATCACCGCGACCAGCAGCAGCAGGATGCCCGTCACCGGGCCCTTGCCGACCATGGCCGGATTGAGGCTGTCCTTGAACATGCGGCCGAGGGTGTAGAGGCCCTGGGGCAGGCCCGCGACGATGCCGGCGAAGATGAGCAGGCTGATGCCGTTGCCCACGCCGCGCTCGGTGATCTGCTCGCCGATCCACATGATGAAGATGGAGCCGACCGTGAGCGAGAAGCCGCACATGAGCTTGAAGCCCAGGCCCTGGTTGGCGACCACATCCACGCCCTGGCTCTGGGCCAGGCTGGCGATGCCGAAGCCCTGCACGAAGGACAGGCCCACCGTGAGGTAGCGGGTCCACTGGTTGATCTTCTCGCGGCCCGCCTCGCCTTCCTTCTTCTGCAACTCGTCCAGGCGCGGGACGACCGCGCCCATGAGCTGGAGGACGATGCTGGCGGTGATGTAGGGCGTGATGCCCAGCGCGAACACGGAGAACTTCTTCAGGGCGCCGCCCGAGAAGAGGTCCACCACATCGAAGAGGCCGCCCGCGCTCTTCTGCAGCGCCGCGGTCAGCGCCGCGGCGTTGACGCCGGGCACGGACACATGGACGCCCACGCGGTAGACGAAGAGCAGGACCAGCGTGAAGATGAGCCGCTTCCGCAGCTCGGGGCTCGAGAAGAGGTTTTTGAGCTTGTCCATGCCCGCGGGGCTCCGCCTTACTCGGCGGCCGGGGCGGGCTCGACGACCGTGCCGCCCTTGGCGTGGATGGCTTCGCGGGCGCCCTTGGTGACGCGGTCCACGGAGACGGTCACCTTGCGGGTCAGCTCGCCGCTGGCGAGGACGACCACGCGCTCGGTCTTGGCGGCGATGACCTTCTTGCCGCGCAGGGACTCGACGCTCACCGTGTCCCCGTCCTTGAAGTGGGCGGAGATGGTGGAGAGGGTCACTTCCTCGGTGATGAGGGCGAGGGCGTTCGTGAAGCCGCGCTTGGGCAGGCGGCGCACGAGCGGCATCTGGCCGCCCTCGAAGCCGCGGCGGTGGCTGTAGCCGCGCCGGGACTTCTGGCCCTTCTCGCCGCGGGCGGAGGTCTTGCCGAGGCCGGAGCCCTTGCCGCGGCCAACGCGCTTCTTGGTCTTGACGGCGCCTTCGGCGGGCTTGAGTTCGTTCAGCTTCATGGCGTTATCCCTTCACCTGGACTTCGACGAGGAACGGGATGCGCTTGCAGATCCCGTGCACGGAAGGCGTGTACTCACACTCCCGCTTATCGCCGACCTTGTGCAGGCCCAGGGTCTGCACGAAGGCGCGGTGCTTGGGCACCGTGGAAATGGTGGACATCTTGAGGGTCAGGACGACCTGCTTGCCGATCAGGGTGCTCATCTCAAGCCTCCGCCTGGTCAATGCCGCGATCGGACATGACCGTGTAGGGATCCATCAGGTCCTCGAAGCCCGCGAAGGTGGCGCGAACCACATTGTGCGGATTGGAGGAGCCGAGGCTCTTGGTGAGGATGTTGTGGACGCCGGCGGCTTCCATGATCGCGCGCACGGCGGCGCCCGCGATGATGCCGGTGCCCTCAGGGGCGGGCTTCATCAGCACCGAGCCGGAGCCGAAGCGGCCGGTCACGGGGTGCGGCAGCGTGCCGTTGGCGGTGACGGGCACCTTAATCATGTTGCGCTTGGCGGACTCGATGCCCTTCTTGATGGCGGAAGGCACTTCGAGCGCCTTGCCGAGGCCGAAGCCCACCTTGCCCTTGCCGTCGCCGACGACCACCAGTGCGGAGAAGGAGAAGTTCTTGCCTCCCTTCACCACCTTGGTGACGCGGCCCACATAGATGACCTGATCCTTGTACTCTCCGCCCGCCTGGTCCTGGGGGGCAGCCTTGGGTTCGTTGCTGGCAGCGATGGCCATGGCCCCTCCCTTAGAACTGCAGCCCGGCTTCGCGGGCGGAATCGGCCAGCGCCTTGACGCGGCCATGGTAGAGATAACCGTTGCGGTCGAACACCACCTTGGTGATGCCCTTCTCGAGCAGGCGCGCCGCGATGCGGGCGCCGACGGCCTTGGCGGCGGCGGCGTTGCCGCCGTTCTTCAAGGCCTCGCGCAACTCCTTCTCCAGGGAGGAGGCGGAAGCGAGCGTCAGGCCGCGCGAATCGTCAATGGCCTGGGCGTAGATGCGCTTGAGACTCTTGTAGATGGTGAGGCGGGGGCGCTCCGAGGTGCCGTCCACGCGGCCCCGGATGCGCTTCTTGGTCTGTTCGCGGCGAAGTTTGAGTTCGTTAGCCATGGTGTCCTCTTACTTCCCGGTCTTGCCGGCCTTGCGGCGGATGACCTCGCCGGTGTACATGACGCCCTTGCCCTTGTAGGGCTCGGGCTTGCGGAACTTCCGGATGTCGGCCGCGACCTGGCCCACGAGCTGCCGGTCGGAACCGGAGACGACGATGTGGGTCTGCTTGTCCACCGCGATGGAGATGCCCTTCGGGGCCTCGTAGTGGATCGGGTGGCTGTAGCCAAGGGCGAGGACGAGCTTGCTGCCTTCCATCGCGGCGCGGTAGCCGACGCCGACGATGTCCAGCTCCTTCTTCCATCCCTCGGCGACGCCGGTGACGGCGTTCTGGAGAAGGGCGCGGGTGAGGCCGTGGTAGGCGCGGGTCTGCGCCTCGTCGTCGGCCCGGAGCAGGTTCACGACTTCACCGGAGATCTCCAGGGAGATGCCGACGGGGATGGGGCATTTCAGGGTGCCCTTCGCGCCCTCGATGGTCGCCTCGGCGCCGTTGACGGCGACCTTGACGCCCTTCGGGAGGCTCACGGGCTTCTTTCCGATTCGGGACATTGGGATGTTCCTTAGATTGAGGGGCGAGAGCGCCCCGTTTCAGGAAAAGGGATTACCAAACCTGGGCGAGGATCTCGCCGCCCACATTCTGCTTGCGCGCGTCCTTGCCGCTGAGCAGGCCCTTGGGGGTCGAGAGGATGGCGATGCCGAGACCGCCATGGACCTCGGGGATCTCCTGGGCGCCGGTGTAGACGCGCAGGCCGGGCTTGGAGACGCGCTTCAGGCCGTGGATCACGGACTGGCGGTCCTTCACATACTTCAGGTTGACGATGAGGTAGTCGCGGCCCTCGTGGGCGACCTGCTTCCAGGAGTGGATGTAGCCCTCCTTCTTCAGGATCTCGGAGAGGCCGGCCTTCATCTTGGAGGCGGGCACCACGACGGCGTCCTGGCCGGCCATCAGGCCGTTGCGCAGGCGGGTGAGGTAATCGGCGATCGGATCGGTGTACATGTCGATTCCTCCTTACCAGCTGGCCTTCTGCACGCCCGGAACTTCGCCGGCGAGGGCGAACTTGCGGAAGCAGAGACGGCAGAGCTGGAACTTGCGCATGAAGCCGCGGGGACGGCCGCAGACCTTGCAACGGTTGCGGTGCTGGGTCGAGAACTTCGGCTTGCGCGAGTCCTTGACGATCTTGGAAATCTTGGCCATGTCGGTTCTCCCTACTTCCGGAAGGGCATCCCGAGGTGGGTCAGCAGCGACCGGGCCTCGGCGTCGTTCTGGGCGGATGTGACGAAGGTGATGTTCATGCCCTTCACCTTGTCAACCTTCGAGAAGTCAATCTCGTGGAAGATCAGCTGGTCCTTGAGGCCGAGCGTGTAGTTGCCGCGGCCATCGAAGGAGCGGGTCGGGACGCCGCGGAAGTCGCGCACGCGGGGCAGCGACAAGGTCATCAGGCGGTCCAGGAACTCCCACATGCGCGCGCCGCGCAGGGTCACCATGCAGGCGATGGGCATGCCCTCGCGCAGCTTAAAGGTGGCGATGGACTTCTTGGCCTTGCGCACCACGGGTTTCTGGCCAGCGATGGCGCCGAGCTCCTCGACGGCCACATCCAGCACCTTGATGTTCTGGATGGCTTCGCCGACGCCCATGTTGATGACGATCTTCTCCAGGCGGGGGACCCGCATGGCGGACTTGATGCCGAATTCGCTCTTCAGCTTCGGCAGAACTTCATGGGTGTAGCGCGCCTTCAGGCGCGGTTCCGGAGAGCCGGACATTGGATCCTCCATTTCCGTGGGGAGCTAGGCCCCAGGGGTTCGGGAGCGCGAGGGGGCTTGGAGACTTCCGGTGAAGCCCGTTTCCCCTCGACCTCGGGTTTTCAAGTGAACTTCAGAACCCGCCCCTGGGAAGGGGCGGAACGGCCATTGTCCCAGGAATCCAGGACAATGGCACGGGAAACTTAGGCCTTGGCCGCCCGCTTGCGGGTGCCCTTGCCGGTCTTGGCGTCGAGGAGCATGACATTGGAGGCGTGGATGGAGGCTTCCGTCTCCTTGAAGCCGCCCTGCTCGCCGGTCTGCTGGTTGGGCTTGACGGCCTTCTTGGCGACATTGACGCCGCCGACGACGACGCGGTTCGCGGCCACCTGGACCTTGAGGACGGGGCCGGTCTTGCCCTTGTCCTTGCCGGCGATGACGAGGACCTGATCGTCCTTCTTGAGCTTCATCTTCGCCATCACAGCACCTCGGGAGCGAGAGAGACGATCTTCATGAACTTGCGCTCGCGCAGCTCGCGGGCCACGGGGCCGAAGACGCGGGTGCCGACCGGCTCGCCATCCTTCTTGATGATGACGGCGGCGTTCTCATCGAAGCGGATGTAAGACCCGTCCTTGCGGCGGAAGGCCTTGCGCTGGCGGACGATGACGGCCTGGACGACGGCCTTCTTCTTCACCGTGCCGCCGGGGATGGCTTCCTTGACGGAGGCCGTGATGATGTCGCCGAGCTGCGCGGTCTTGCCGACCCCGCCGCCGAGCGGCAGGATGCAGCAGATCTTCTTGGCGCCGCTGTTGTCGGCGACGGTGAGCATGCTTCCCATCTGGATCATGTCGCTACCTCACTCGCCGGCTTTCTGGACGATCTCGAGGACCATCCAGCGCTTCTGCTTGGACAGGGGGCGGCACTCGACGATCTTCACCACATCGCCGATGGCGCAGGAGTTCAGTTCGTCGTGGGCCATGTACTTCTTGGACTGCTTCACGGTGCGGCGGTAGAGCGGGTGCTGGATCTTGCGCTCCACCTTCACGACCACGGTCTTGTCGGCCTTGTTGGAGACCACCACGCCGCTGCGGGTCATTTTCTGATCGAGGCTCATCGTCGCGTCTCCTTAGGCCATCTTCGCCCGGAGGGCGGTCTTGACGCGGGCCAGCTCGCGGCGCGTCTTGCGGATCTCGGCGGTGTTGTCCACCTGGCCGACCGAATGCTGGAAGCGGAGCGTGAAGCGCTTCGCGGCGAGCTCGGCCTCGAGCTGGGCGAGCTCTTCGACGCTGCGGGCGGTGAGGGCGCTGAACGGGTTCTTCTTGCTCATCTCATTCCTCCGGCGGCGTGCGGCTGATGAACTCAGACGCCACGGAAAGCTTCATCTGGGCCAGGCGCAGCGCCTCGCGGGCGGTCTGCTCGTCCACACCTTCCATCTCGAAGAGGATGCGGCCGGGACGGACCACGGCGACCCATCCATCGGGCGCGCCCTTGCCGGAACCCATGCGGGTCTCGGCGGGCTTGGAGGTGGTGGGCTTGTCGGGGAAGATCCGGATCCAGATCTTGCCGCCGCGCTTGATGTGGCGCGTCATGGCGATACGGGCCGCCTCGATCTGCCGGTTGGTGACCCAGCAGTGCTCCATCGCCTTGAGGCCGAAGTCCCCGAAGGAGAGCTCGGTGCCACGCTGGGCGACGCCGCGGGTGCGGCCCTTCATCTGCTTGCGGTATTTGACCTTCTTGGGCATCAGCATGGGTTCACCTCAACGCTTCACGGTCTCGACGGCCTGGTCGCCGAGGTTCACCCACACCTTGACGCCGATGATGCCGTAGGTCGTGGAGGCTTCGGCGAAGCCGTAGTCAATGTTGGCGCGGAGGGTCTGCCGGGGCATCTGGCCCGAGAGGTAGTCCTCGGTGCGGGCGATCTCGGCGCCGTTGAGGCGGCCGGAGACCTTGATCTTGAAGCCCTTGGCGCCGAAGCGGATCGCGGCTTCCTCGGCCTTGCGCATGGCGCGGCGGAACGCGATGCGGCGCTCCAGCTGCTGGGCCACGCCCTCGGCGACGAGCTGGGCGTCCACTTCAGGCTTCTTCACCTCCTGGATGTCCACGGACACCGGGCGGTTCAGGCGCTTCTGGAGGTCTTCGCGGAGCTTGTCGATCTCAGCGCCCTTGCGGCCGATGACGATGCCGGGACGGGCGGTGAAGATGCGCACCGTCACCTTGTCGGCGGCGCGGTCAATGTCAATCTTGCTGACCATGGCGTTGAGGCCATGGAGCTGCTTCTTCAGCTCGCGGCGGAGCTTCAGGTCCTCGTGGAGGAGCGTGGCGTAGTCCCGCTTGGAGAACCACTTGCTCTTCCAGTTCTTGCTGGTGACGAGGCGGAAGCCGAACGGATGAACTTTCTGACCCATCTCTATTCCTCCCCGGCTTCGGAAAGCTGGATGGTGATGTGGCAGGTGCGCTTCTGGACGCCATAGGCGCGGCCCATGGGCGCGGGGCGGACGCGCTTCATGCGGAAGCCCTCGTTCACGAAGGCCGTCTTGACGAGCAGGCCATCAGGATCAACGGAAGGGTTCTTGTCGATGGCGTTGGCCACGGCGGAATCGAGCAGCTTGCGGATGGGCTCGGCGGCGTACTTCTTGGCCTGGGCCAGGAGCCACTGGGCTTCGCCGATCTTCTTGCCGCGGATGAGGTCCACGACGAGGCGGGCCTTCTGGGCGGAGCCGCGCAGATGGCGGACGGTGGCGGTGGAGACGATTTCAGACATGGGTCACTTCCCCTTGGCCTTGGCGTCGGCCTTGCCGGCGTGGCCCTTGAAAGTGCGGGTCAGGGAGAACTCGCCCAGCTTGTGGCCAACCATGTTCTCGGTGACATAGACAGGGATGAACTTGTTGCCGTTGTGGACGGCGAGGGTGAGGCCGATCATCTGGGGCACCACGGTGGAGCGGCGGGACCAGGTCTTGATCACGCGCTTGTCGTTGGTGGCCTGGGCGGTCTCCGCCTTCTTCAGGAGGTGGCCGTCAATGAACGGTCCTTTTTTCAGGGAGCGAGCCATTTACCATGCCTCCTAGTTGATGCGCTTGACGATGAACTTGGCGGTGCGGCGGTTGTGGCGGGTCTTGTGGCCGCGCGTCGGCTGGCCCCAAGGCGTCACAGGGTGGCGACCACCCGAGGTCTTGCCCTCACCACCACCATGGGGATGATCCACGGGGTTCATGGCGACGCCGCGGACGGTCGGGCGGACGCCCATCCACCGCTTGCGGCCCGCCTTGCCGAGCTGGATGTTCTCGTGCTGCAGGTTGCCGACCTTGCCGATGGTGGCGACGCAGTCCATGTGGATCTTGCGGACTTCGCCGGACATCAGGCGCACCTGGGCGTAGTCGCCGTCGCGGCCGAGGATCTGGGCGAAGGCGCCGGCGGCGCGGCAGATCTGGCCGCCCTTGCCGGGCTTCAGCTCGATGTTGTGGACTTCCGTGCCCACCGGGATGTTGCGGATGGGGAGCGAGTTGCCCACGAGGATGTCCGCGTCCTTGCCGCTCAGGAGCTTCGCGCCGACCTGGAGGCCGTCGGGAGCGAGGATGTAGCGCTTCTCGCCGTCGGCGTAGACCAGCAGGGCGATGCGCGCGGTGCGGTTCGGATCGTATTCGATCGTGGCGACCTTGGCGGGGATCCCGGCCTTGTCGCGCTTGAAGTCGATGGTGCGGAAGCGGCGCTTGTGGCCGCCGCCGATGTGGCGGGTGGTGATGCGGCCGTTGTTGTTGCGGCCGCCGGTGCGGGAGCGCTTCTCGATGAGGGAGCGCTCGGGCTTGTCCGCCGTGATCTCCTCGAAGCCATGCTTGGACATGCCGCGCTGGCCGGGAGTCGTGGGCTTGAGCAGCTTGATGCTCATGGGTGTCGTACCTCTTGCCTCAGGGTTTGGAAGGATGGCGGGCGATAGGGGGCAAATCTTTTCCGCCCGCCGTTGGAAGCTACTCGGCGGCCGGGGCCTCGAGCAGCTCGACATAGGCCTTCTTGCGCGGGGAGGTGGTCCCCACGAAGCGGCCCAGGCGCTTGGTGCGGGAAGGGATGCGCACGGTGCGGATCGCCTTCACCTTGGCCTGGAGCAGGAGCTCCACGGCTTCCTGGATCTGGTGCTTGGAGGCCCAGGAGGCCACCTCGAACACCTGGATGTTCTTCTCGCGGAGGATCTGGCCCTTCTCCGTGAGCAGGGGCTTGCGGATGACATCGAAGATCTTGGTCACGGCTTCACCACTTCCTGGAGGGCCAGGACGGCTTCCTTGGAGAAGACGACCTGATCGTGCTTGAGGAGCTCGTAGACATTCACGCCGAGGCTCTCAACCGCGCGGAGCTTGGGGTTGTTGCCGGCGGCGAGCATGAGCTTGGGGCTCGTCTCGGCGCCGACGAGCAGCGCGGAGCCCTTGACGCCGAGCTTCTCGAGGGTCTGGGCGAGCGCCTTGGTCTTGTGGGTCTGGAGATCCCAGCCCTCGACCACCACCAGCTGCCCGGCGGCCATCTTGGCGCTCAGGGCGTTGCGGAGCGCGGCGCGGCGGGCGCGCTTGGGGAAGGCGTAGTCGTAGGAGCGGGGGTTGGGGCCGTGCGTGGTGCCGCCGTGGCGCCACAGGGGGCTGCGCTTGGAGCCCATGCGCGCGCGGCCGGTGCCCTTCTGCTTCCAGAGCTTGGCGCCGGAACCGGAGACCTCGGACTTGTCCTTGGTCTTGGCGGTGCCGGAGCGGCGCTTGGCGAGGAAGTGGCGGACCGCTTCCCAGATCAGGTGGGTGTTGACCTCTTCGAGCTTGAAGACCTCGGGGAGGAGCTCCACCGTGCCGGCCTGCTTGGCGTCGAGGTTGACGACGGGATGCTGGAAGGCAGCCATCTCAGGCCTCCTGCTTGATGACGACATAGCTGCCCTTGGGGCCGGGGACGGCGCCCTTGATGAGCAGCAGGTTGTTCTCGGCGTCCACCTTGGCGATTTCAAGGTTGCGCACCGTCACCTGCTCGGCGCCCATGTGCCCACCCATGCGCATGCCCGGGTAGACGCGGCTGGGATCGGAGGATCCGCCGATGGAGCCGGGGGCGCGGTGGAACATGGAGCCGTGGGTGGCGCGGCCGCCCTTGAAGTGGTGGCGCTTCATGACGCCCGCGAAGCCCTTGCCCTTGCTGGTGCCGGTCACATGGACCTTCACCTGGGGCTCGAAGACCGTCACGAGGACGCTGTCGCCGGGCTTGGCGGCGTCGGAGGCGTCCACCTTCAGCTCGCGGAGGACGCGCACGGGGGCGACGCCCTTCTTCTCCGCGTGGCCCTTCTCGGCCTTGGAGGCGCGCTTGCCGCCGTTGGCGTCCACGAAACCGATCTGCACGGCCTCGTAGCCATCCTTGTCGGAGGTCTTGCGCTGGACGACGACGCAGGGACCCGCCTGCACGACCGTCACGGGGACGATCTGGCCCTGCTCATTGAAAATCTGGGTCATGCCCAGCTTCTTGCCGATGATTCCCTTGGTCATTTCCCCACCCCCTTACCGGCTGCCCTGGCGGCTGAAGACTTTGATCTCCACATCCACGCCAGCGGGAAGGTCGAGACGCATCAGGGTGTCCACCGTGTTCTGCGTCGGGTTGAGGATGTCGAGCATGCGCTTGTGCGTGCGGATCTCGAACTGGTCGCGCGCCTTCTTGTCCACATGGGGAGAGCGGTTGACCGTGTACTTGTTGATGCGCGTCGGCAGGGGAATCGGCCCCGCGACCTGCGCGCCGGTGCGCTTGGCGGTGTCCACGATCTCCTTGGTGCTCTGGTCGAGCAGGCGGTGATCGAAGGCGCGCAAGCGGATGCGGATGTTGTCCTTCATCTTCACTCCATTGGGACGGATCGGCCGTCCATAGATGTGGGGCGATTGACCGCCCATGGCTGGGGTTGTCCCGCGACTGGGGACAGGGCCAATCAGAATAGCAAAAGCCGCGGGAAATCCAAGCGGCTTTTTGAAAAGAATCCAGGTTCCCCCGCGGGGGCGTCTGGGTCGTGCTCAGGAGGCCCGGCCACCTCGCGGTGCGGTTGACGGCCTCACCCCCGGAGGGGCTTGGAAAGCCTGGGGCTCTCGGCTTTTGGCTTTCGGCTCTAGCAAAAGCCCAGAGCCAAGAGCCGAAAGCCCCAGGGTATTACTTCGCGCCCTTGGCCTTGGCGACGATTTCGTCGGCCACGGTGCGGGGAGCCTCTTCGTAGTGCGAGAACTGCATGGAGTAGCTGGCGCGGCCCTGGGTCATGGAACGCAGGGTCGTGGAGTAGGCGAACATCTCGGCGAGGGGCACCTTGGCGGTGATGATCTTGGAGCCCGCGCGGTCCTCCATGTTCTCGATGCGGCCGCGGCGGCTGTTCAGGTTGCCGATCACATCGCCCATGTAGTCCTCGGGCGTCTCGACTTCCACCGACATGATGGGCTCGAGGATCACGGGGCTGGCCTTCTCACAGCCGGCCTTGAAGCCCATGGAGCCCGCGATCTTGAACGCCATTTCGTTGGAGTCCACATCGTGGTAGCTGCCGTCGAAGAGCGTGATCTTGATGTCCACGACGGGGAAGCCCGCGAGGACGCCGGACTGCATGGCCTCCTGGATGCCCTGGTCGGTGGGCTTGATGTATTCCTTCGGGACCGTGCCGCCCTTGATGTCGTTGATGAACTCGTAGCCCTTGCCGGGCTCGTTCGGCTCGACGATGAGCTTCACATGACCGTACTGGCCGCGGCCGCCGGACTGGCGGACGAACTTGCCTTCGGACTCGACGCGCTTGCGGATGGTTTCGCGGTACGCGACCTGGGGCTTGCCCACATTGGCCTCGACCTTGAACTCGCGCATCATGCGGTCAACGATGATCTCCAGGTGCAGCTCGCCCATGCCCGCGATGATCGTCTGGTTCGTCTCGGGATCGGTGCTGACCTTGAAGGTGGGATCTTCCTGCGCGAGGCGCGCGAGGGCGATGCCCATCTTCTCCTGGTCGGCCTTGGTCTTGGGCTCGATGGCGACGGTGATGACGGGATCGGGGAAGTCCATGGACTCCAGGATCACGGGGTGGTTCTCGTCGCAGATGGTCTGGCCGGTGAGCACATCCTTCAGGCCCACCGCGGCGCCGATGTCGCCGGTGCGGACTTCTTCGATGTCCTCGCGCTTGTTGGCGTGCATCTGCAGCAGGCGGCCGATGCGCTCCTTGCGGCCCTTGTTGGCGTTGTAGACGCCGGAGCCGGCGGACAGCACGCCACTGTAGCAACGGATGAAGGAGAGGCTGCCCACGAAGGGGTCGGCCATGATCTTGAAGATGAGCGCGCTGAAGGGCTCGTTGTCGTCCGCCTTGCGCTCGACCTCGTTGCCTTCGGCGTCCGTGCCCTTGATGGCCGGGATGTCGAGGGGCGAAGGCATGTAGTTCACCACCGCGTCGAGCATGGGCTGCACGCCCTTGTTCTTGAACGCGGAGCCGCAGGTCATGGGGGTGAAGGTGAGCGAGACGCAGCCCTTGCGCAGGCCCTCGCGGATCTCGGCCTCGGTGAGCTCCTCGCCGCCCAGGTACTTCTCCATGAGCGCCTCGTCGGTCTCGGCGACCATCTCGATCATCTTCTCGCGCCACTCCTTGGCGGTGTCCATGAGCTCGGCGGGAATCTCGCCGTAGACGACATTGAAGCCCTTGTCGCCCTCTTCGTGCGTGAGAGACTTCATGAGGATGAGGTCCACGACGCCCTTGAAGTTCTCTTCCGCGCCGATGGGGATCTGGATCGGGCAGGGCTTCGCGTTCAGGCGCGTCTTCATCATGTCCACGACGCGGAAGAAGTTCGCGCCGGTGCGGTCCATCTTGTTCACGAAGGCCATGCGGGGCACGCCGTACTTGTCGGCTTGGCGCCACACGGTCTCGGACTGGGGCTGCACGCCGCCCACGGCGCAGAACACGGCCACGGCGCCGTCGAGCACGCGCAGGGAGCGCTCCACCTCGGCCGTGAAGTCCACATGGCCCGGGGTGTCAATGATGTTGATGCGATGCTCCACGCCCGTGTGACCGCCGGTCTGGGGCGTCCAGGTGGCGGTGATGGCCGCGGAGGTGATGGTGATGCCGCGCTCCTGCTCCTGCACCATCCAGTCGGTGGTCGCCGCGCCCTCGTGCACCTCGCCGATCTTGTGGATCTTGCCGGTGTAGTAGAGGATGCGCTCCGTCGTCGTCGTCTTGCCGGCGTCAATGTGCGCCATGATGCCGATGTTGCGGTAGCGATCGAGGGGAGTGTGGCGGGCCACGGCGGCCTCCTGGGTGATCAGATCAAAGGGTGGAAACTCGGTGCGACGCGATTCAGCACTTCACGAAGAAGGCCGCCATGGGAGCGGCCTTCTTCGATCGGAGAAGCCGCTCTACCAGCGGTAGTGGGCGAAGGCCTTGTTCGCCTCGGCCATCTTGTGGACATCGTCCTTCTTCTTCACCGCGGCGCCGCGGAAGTTCATGGCGTCGAGGATCTCGCCGGCCAGCTTGTCACGCATGGTGCGCTCGCCGCGGGTGGCGGAGTAGGACTTCAGCCAGCGCATGGCCAGGGAGGTGCGGCGGTTCTGGGGAACCTCCACGGGCACCTGGTAGGTGGCGCCGCCGACGCGGCGGGACTTCACCTCGACCGCGGGCTTGATGTTGGTGAGGGCCTTGGTGAAGGCTTCGAGGGCCTCTTCGCCGCTCTTCTTGGCGACGATCTCGAGCGCGCCGTAGATGATGCGCTCGGCGGTGGCCTTCTTGCCCTGCTCCATGAGGATGTTCACGAACTTGGAGACGAGCAGGGAGTTGTAGACGGGATCCGGCAGGATCTCGCGCTTGGCGGGGGCGGAACGACGGGACATGGTCTACCTCCTACTTCTTCGCCGCGGCCGCGCCGGCCTTGGGCCGCTTCGCGCCGTACTTGGAACGGGACTGGTTGCGGCCAGCGACGCCGGTGGCGTCGAGCGTGCCGCGGACCACGTGGTAGCGCACGCCCGGCAGATCCTTCACGCGGCCGCCGCGGATGAGCACGATGCTGTGCTCCTGCAGGTTGTGGCCCACGCCGGGGATGTAGGTGGTGCACTCGATGCCGTTGGTGAGGCGCACGCGGGCCACCTTGCGGAGGGCCGAGTTCGGCTTCTTGGGCGTCGTGGTGAAGACGCGCGTGCAGACGCCGCGCTTCTGGGGGCAGGCGTTGAGCGCGGGGCTCTTCGTCTTGTTCTCGAAGGTTTTGCGACCCTGTCGGATCAGCTGATTGATGGTAGGCATACCATCCTCCTGGTTAGGCGTACCGGAGCCTGTCTCCGGGGCCTGGGCGCGAGCGGTCGTCGAAACGACATCGGGCGGAAATGGGACCGCTGCCCCGAGGGGCAGGACCCTCCATCCTAGCGGAGCTTGGACTTCCGTCCAAGGGGGAATGCGTTCAGTGGCAGCTGCACCCGCCGTCGCAACCGCCGGACGCGGCCGGAGGCGCGGAGGGCGTCGCGTCCGCCGTGGCGGCGGGCTTGGCGGCCGGGGTCGCGTCCGGCGCGCCAGCCGCCTTGGCCCCGTAGCCGGAGTCGTACCAACCGCCGCCCGCCAGGACGAACCCGGCCTTGGACAGCTGGCGACGCATGCCCGCGGGCGCGCCGCAAGCGGCGCAGGCGTGCTCGGTCGGGGCGGAGAAGCTCTCCAGGGCCTCTTCCTCGGCCCCGCAGGCTTCGCAACGGTATTCGTAAAGGGGCATGACGGCCTCGGGAAACGCCAAAACGCGCGTCAACGGCGCAGAGTCGGCGCGAAGTCAGTAGTATATCGCGGAGATGAGCGCTCCTTCCCGGTACTTCGAATCCGCCTTCGCCTTCCTCCAGGCCAACCCCGCCTGGGCGCCCGAAGGCCGTCGCGGCCGCCTGGGCTTCACCAACGGCTGCTTCGACCTCCTCCACCCCGGCCATGTGGCCTACCTGGAAGAGGTGCGCGAGCTTTGCGATTTCCTCGTCGTGGGACTCAACGCCGACGCCTCCGTGGCGCGGCTCAAGGGGCCGTCGCGGCCCGTCCAGGACGAGGCCGCCCGCGCGGCTGTGCTGCTGGGCTTGCGGAGCGTGGACGCGGTCGTGCGCTTCGCCGAGGACACGCCGGAGCTGCTCATCCGGGACTTGCAGCCGGACCTGCTGGCGAAAGGCGGCGACTACACGCCCTCCACCGTGATCGGGCGGGACATCGTGGAAGCCCGCGGCGGGCGGCTCGTGCTGCTGCCCTTCCGGGAAGGCCACAGCACGAGCCGCATCGTCACGCGCATCCGCAGCTCCCGCGGCGTGACGCTGGAATAGCCCGCGCGACGGGAACTGTCACGGGCCTGCTGACACTGCTGGAGAGGCGTCTTGCTACGGTCCTCGACAGGCCGGATGGTCCGGCCCCTGACCAGGAGACTCGGATGAAGAACCACTTCGCCTCCGCCCTCTTCGCCCTCACCGCCACCTGCCTCGCCGCCCAAGGGGTGGACATCAACGGCGGCGTGACCGCGGGCGCCGCCCTGCCCGTCGGCGACCTCAACAGCAAGGACAGCCTCGGCACCAACGCCTTCTTCGGCGCGCAGGTGGGCGGCCACCTGGATTTCAACCTCACCAGCCATCACCAGATCCGCGCGCACCTCGACTACATCTACATGCCCGGCGACCGTTGGAGCAGCGGCTGGAAGAACGATTACAAGACGCTCCAGGCCGGCGCGGACTGGGTCTACAACTTTGACTCGCCGGAAGCCGGCTGGTACTCGGTGGCGGGCGCTTCCGTGAATCAGATGAAGGTCTCCTTCGACAACCGCTATTCCGGCCTGAGCGGCAGCGCCTCCCAGAGCGGACAGCTCGGCGTGCGCGGCGGCGCGGGCTACACCTTCAACCGCGCCTTCAGCCTCGAAGGCACGCTGAACCAGGTCTTCGTGGATAAGAACGGGCTCGATGGTTTCGGCTTCGACACCGCCACCTGGATTGGCGTGTCCGCGGTGTGGCGCTTCAACTGACGCCGTGAAGGGTTCGCCCTCCCCCGAGGCCGATCCGCGCGCCCTGGCCCTGCTTGAGCGGCTCCATGCCGCCCAGGCGGGGCTGGATCGCGGTCCCGCCCTGGCCTGGGAGCGCGCCTCCTTCGCGGAAGCCTTCGCGGACCCTGAACCGGCCCGGCGCGTGAGCGCGTTCCTCGCCGCGAAGTGAAGCGGAATCCGGAGTAGAATCCGGGTTTCGTTTCGCGGGAGAGAGGTCGGATTGCAGGAGCAGAGCGCCGTTCCGGACTATGTGAAAGAGAGCGCCTTCGGCACCTGGTTCCTGGGCACCGACATCTGGTACGACCATGTGGTGGCCGTGGCGCTGGACGATCTGACGCGCTTTCTGCCGCGGGACCATGCCTACCCGGTGGTGCTGGACGCCGGATGCGGCCAGGGACGCTCCCTGAAGCAGTTGGCGGAGCGCTTCCGGCCCGAGCGCCTCGTGGGCGTGGATGCGGACCCGCGCATGCCCCAGTGGGCGAAGCCCGTCGTGGAGGGGCTTCCCTGCGAAGTGGCCCTGCGGGTCGCCGACGCCGGCGACACGGGCCTGCCGGACGCCTCGGTGGATCTCGTCTTCTGCCATCAGACGCTTCACCACCTCGTGCGCCAGGAAGAGGCCCTCGCGGAATGGTTCCGCGTCCTGAAGCCGGGCGGCGTGCTCCTGTTGGCGGAGTCCACCCGCAAGTACATCCGCTCGTGGATGATTCGGGCCCTCTTCCGTCATCCGATGGAGGTCCAGCGCACGGCGGAGGAATACCTCGCCATGGTCCGGGCCGCGGGCTTCGCGGTTCCCGAACAGGCCGTGTCCCTGCCCTACCTCTGGTGGAGCCGCTGGGATTTGGGCACCTTCGAATTCTGGGGTTTCCCGCCCTCCAAGGACCGCGAAGAGACGCTTGTGAACTGCGTCGCATGGAAGCCGGATTTACACTGAAGCCATGAGCAGCTTCGCCGCGCCCTACGCCCCCGACCTCGCCACCATCCCCGATGGGCTGGACTTGGCCCAGGAGATCCGCCGCCTCAAGGACGCGCGCAAGGCCGTCATCCTGGCCCACTACTACCAGGAGCCGGAGATCCAGGATCTGGCGGATTTCGTCGGCGACAGCCTGCAACTCAGCCAGCAGGCGGCGAAGACGGACGCGAAGGTGATCGCGTTCTGCGGCGTCCACTTCATGGCCGAAACGGCGAAGATCCTGAGCCCGGGCAAGACCGTCGTCATCCCCGACCTGGACGCGGGCTGTTCGCTTTCCGACCGCTGCCCGGCGGATCAGTTCGGGAAGTGGTTGGAGCAGTACCCGGATCACGAAGTGGTGAGCTACATCAATTGCTCGGCGGGCGTGAAGGCGCTCAGCACCATCATCTGCACGAGCAGCAACGCGTTGCGGGTGGTGGAGAGCATCCCCAAAGAGAAGAAGATCGTCTTCGCCCCGGACCGGCATCTCGGCCACTGGGTGATGAAGCAGACGGGCCGCGACATGGTCCTCTGGCCCGGCTTCTGCGTCGTCCACGAGCAGTTCCAGGCCAAGCGCCTCGCGGCCCTGAAGGCCTTGCATCCGGAGGCGAAACTCATCGCCCACCCCGAATGCGATGGCAGCGTCCTCCAGCTCGCGGACTTCATCGGCTCCACCGCCGCCCTGCTCCGCTTCGTGAAGGAGGACACGGCGAAGGCCTTCATCGTCGCCACCGAGGCGGGCATCCTCCACCAGATGAAGAAGGCGCGGCCCGACGCCGACCTGATCCCGGCCCCGGCGGATTCCGGCTGCAACTGCTCGCTCTGCCCCTACATGAAGCTGAACAGCCTGGAGAAGCTCTACCTGACGCTGCGGGATCTCCAGCCCGCCATCGAGATCCCCGAGGCCACGCGCCTGCGCGCGCTCCAGCCCGTGGAGCGGATGCTCGCCCTGGGCTGAAGGGCCCTAGACTAGAGGCCCATGTCCCGCCGCCAAGCCGTCCGCTTCCGCCGTCTCCGCGCCGTGGGGGAGGAATCGGCGTGGCGTCGCCACCTTCAAGGCAAGGGCTCCGCCCTGCTGTTGATCCTGTCGGGCCTCGTGCTGGCCGCCGCCCTCATCGCGGCTCCCATGGGATGGCAGGTCTTCCGGGGGATGGCCGTCCAAAACGACTTCTCGAACGCCCACTGGAACGACATGGACAGCGTGGAGCGGGCCTGGAAAAGCCTGCCGCTCATGCCGGTCTTCGAACGGGGCGATGAGCGGGATGTCCAGGCCTTCCTGGAGTCCCAGCCCTTGGTGGTGGCCGTCTTCGACCGCTTTGACCGCCGCAAGCTCTGGACGCGGGAGGGCGACCGGCTCGTGCCGGCGGATCCCGCCTCGAAACAATCGCTCGTCTACCTCAACTGGCTGGCCCACGCCGAGGCCGCCCAGCGCTTCGAGTGGGTTCCGCCCAAGGACCAAGATCCGAACTTCGCGAAAGTCGCCTCCATCGTCCTGCTCTCGGATCGGTGGATGGTCATCAAGCAATGGAAGCCCGGCGATGAAAGGGTGGAGCGCTTCCTCCGGCTCACCTTGCGGCCCGACGCGGGCATCCGCGTCGGCATCGCCCGCAAATCGCAGGTGGATGACCCTTCAGGCCTGACGCCCGAGGCCTGGGGACGGGATCCCCACCTCCAAGCCGATCCTTACCGGCTGGGAGCTTATGTCTTCCAGGTCGCCCTCTTCACGACCAGCGATTTCGGCGAAGGGTGGCAGGTGGGGTGCATCGCGGGAACCGCGGACATGGAAAACCAGGCCGCCGCCCGGATCATGGGCCAAGTCTGGATCGCCCGCTACATCTCGATCCTCATCGGCCTCGGCGCGCTCCTGGGTTTCTGGCTCCGCCATCGCGCGCGGCAGCGCTCCATGCTGGACGCGGATCGGCTCGCGTCCATGACGCACAGCCTGAAGACGCCGCTCGCCATCCTCAAGTTCCGCTGCGACACGCTGCGCTTGGGTCGCCTGGATCAGGACCAGGCGGACGCGGAGCTCATGAAGCTGGGCGCGGAGGTGGACCAGCTCACCCTCATGATTGAGAACGGGCTCCGCGCCATCCGCGGCGATGAGCGCACCGGACCCACCCAGGTGATTGACAGCACCTGGATCCGCGCGGCCATGGAGGACTTGCGCCCCGGTTACGAATTGGAGAACCGGACGCTGGATCTTCATCTCGGGCCCGAACAGGGGCTGGCCGCTCAGGGCAGCCTGCGCTCCGCGCTGCTCACCCTCGTGGAGAACGCGCTGCTCCACGGCGCGGGCCGCGTGACGGTGGAAACCTCCGCCCGCGGCAAGCGCATGCGCATCCGCGTCCATGACGAGGGGAAGGGCCTCGATGTCCGGGAGCTCGGCGTCCTCGGCAAGCCCTACCAGCGGCTGCGCCAGGAGGGCAAAGAGGGCTTCCTCCACGAAGGCCAGGGACTCGGGCTCAGTCTCCTTTTGCAGGTGGCGGAGCGCGAAGGCTGGGGCCTCGCGTTTGAATCGGCGCCCGGCGAAGGCTTCGCCGCCGAGCTAGAAATCCAAAGAGCCTGAATGAGCCGGGAAAATCCCGAAATTCAACGCTTGCGTTTCCTAGGGTCCGGTCGCAAGGTGGTAGGGCTGTTCCTTGCGAAATCGGTTCACCCATGACCCACATCCTCGTGGTGGAGGATGAGACTTCCCTCCGCCAGCTGCTGTCCCAGAACTTGAGCTACGAGGGCTTCTCCGTCGCCTCGGCCGCGGATGGAGCCGAAGCCCTGTCCTCCCACCGGGCGCGGCGGGCGGATCTCATCGTGCTGGATCTCATGCTTCCGGTGGTGGACGGCTTCCAGGTGCTGCGCACCCTCCGCGAGCATCAGGACCCGGTCCCCATCCTCATGCTCACCGCCCGGGGCGCGGAGCAGGACCGCGTGCAAGGCCTCTCGCTGGGCGCGGACGACTACCTCGTGAAGCCCTTCTCCGTGTTGGAACTGCTGGCGCGCGTGAAGGCCATTCTCCGCCGCACCCGTCCCGTGGAAAAGCCCAAGGCCCTGCGCAGCGGGCCGTTCCGCTTCGACCTGCCGCGCCTGGAAGCCACGCGGGATGAGCAGATCATGGACCTGACGCCCCGGGAATTCCGGCTGCTCGAAATCCTCATCAGCCATCCGGGCCGCACCCACAGCCGCCAGGAGCTGCTCCAACTCGCCTGGGACAAGGACGCCCAGCCCACGCCCCGCACGGTGGATGTGCACATCGCCAACCTCCGGAAGAAGCTGGGCGAGGAGCAGGGCAAGTCCTACATCGCCACCGTGGGCGGCGAGGGCTATCGCTGGGTCCTCCCCGTTTCCACCGAAGCCTGAGGTTCCCAAGCGCGGAAAGCTGGGGAATGCTGGAGGAATGGCGAAGACGACGCTAGCCCCGGCCTGGACCCCCCACGGGTGGCGGCATCGCGCCGCCCTGCAGCAGCCGGACTATCCCGACGCGGGCGAGTTGGAGCGCGCGCTGGCGCGTCTTTCGGATCTGCCGCCGCTGGTGGTGCCGGAGGAGGTGGAGCGCCTGCGCGGGCTGCTCGCCGAAGCCGCCGCGGGCCGCCGCTTCCTGCTTCAGGGCGGCGATTGCGCCGAGCAGTTCCGCGACTGCACGCCGGAACGCATCGCCGACAAGCTCCGCGTGCTCCTTCAGATGTCCGTCGTGCTCACCCATGTGGGGCGCAAGCCCGTCGTGCGCGTGGGCCGCATCGCGGGCCAGTACGCCAAGCCCCGCTCCAGCGCCACCGAGAAGGTGCGCGGCCGCGAGCTGCCCAGCTACCGCGGCGACCTCATCAACGGCCTTGAAGCGACGGAGGACGCGCGTAGGGCCGATCCCCAGCGCATGCTCCAGGCCTACTTCCACGCCGCCGCGACGCTGAACCACCTCCGCGCGCTCATCGAAGGCGGCTTCGCGGACCTGCACCGTCCCGAGCGCTGGCAGCTCCACGCGGACGCCGCCGCCGTGCCCGCCTACCGCGACACCCTCATCCAGGTGCGGGAATCCATTGATTTCCTCGAAGCCCTCGGCGTCGTGCAGCAGGGCGCGCTCGACCGGGTGGACCTCTTCACCAGCCACGAGGCGCTGCTCCTGCCCTACGAGGAAGCCCTCACGCGCTGGGTCGCGGGTCCCACGCAAGGCGAAGGCGGCTACTACAACCTCGGCGCCCACATGCTCTGGGTGGGCGAGCGCACGCGCCAATTGGAAGGCGCGCACCTCGATTACCTCCGCGGCCTTCGCAACCCCATCGGCGTCAAAGTCGGGCCGACGCTCGGCGGCGACGAGCTGCTGCAGATCCTGGATCGCCTGGACCCGCGCCAGGAGCCGGGCCGCGTCACGCTCATCACCCGCTTCGGCGCGAGCCGCATCGCCGAAGCCCTGCCCCCGCTCATCTCCGCGGTGCGGCGCTCGGGCCGCATGGCGCTGTGGAGCTGCGACCCCATGCACGGCAACGGCGAAACCGCCGGCAGCGGCCTCAAGACCCGAAACTTCGACGCGATCCTTTCCGAGCTGCGCCAGGCCTTCGAGCTCCACCGCGCGAGCGGCTCCTTCCTCGGCGGCATCCACATCGAACTCACCGGCGAGAATGTCACCGAGTGCCTCGGCGGCGCCGAAGGCCTTTCCGAAGCCGACCTCCCCCGCGCCTACGAGACCGGCTGCGACCCCCGCCTCAACGGCGCCCAGAGCCTGGAGATGGCCTTTCTCGTCGCCGAGATGCTGCGAGGCTGAGCGTCAATGCGCGGGGATCGCGTGAAGCTTGACTCCGAGCGCGGCGACCAGCTTCAGCACCGTCTCATAGCGCGGCTTCGCGCCGGGCGCGAGCGCCTTGTACAGGCTTTCCCGGCCGAGGCCGGAGTCTTTCGCGAGTTGGGTCATGCCCTTGGCGCGGGCCACATTCCGCACCGCCATGAGGAACATGTCCGGGTCGGGATCTTCGAGCGCGATGGAAAGGTATTCGGAGATGACCTCCTCGCTGTCGAGGAAGTCCGCCACATCGAAGGTGGAGAGCTTGGTCATGGTCACTCCTTGGGAAGGGACTGGAGCAGCGCTTTGGCTCGCTGGATATCCCGGGTCTGGGTGGCTTTGTCACCGCCGACGAGAAGCAGGTAGGTCACCTCGCCCCGTCGCGCGTAGTAGATGCGATACCCAGGCCCCACATCCACTCGCATCTCGGCGATGCCGCCTGATAGGGCCTTGGCGTCGCCAAAATTCCCTTTGGCCGCGCGATCCAGGCGGCTGAAGATCACCGCCTTGGCGCGCGCGTCTTTCAATCCTCGCAACCAAGAGCCGAACTCATCGGTTTGGAGGAGCGTGTTCATGATCCCATTGTAGCCGTTTGGATACACTCGTCAAGATGCGGCCCGTCCTGGTGGCGAAGGGGCTGCCTCAGCCCTTGATCTCCGCCTCCACGAGCCGCGCGAGCAGCGTCAGGGATTCCTGCCAACCGAGATGGCAAGCCTCGGGCGGGATCGCGTCGGGGATGCCTTCCTGCGTCACGCGCAGTTCCGTGCCGCAGAAGACAGCACGCAAGGTGATCGTCGTCGTCATCTCGCCAGGCAAACTCGCATCATCGAAGGCGTCCGTGTGGCGGATGCGCGCATTCGGCACCAGCTCCAGGAAGGTGCCGCCGAAGGACTCCGCCTTGCCCGTCGTGAAGTTGGTGAAGGACATCCGGTAGGTGCCGCCCACCTTGGCGTCGAGGTGGTGGACCTTGCCGGTGAAACCATGGGGCGGCAGCCACTTCACCATGGCCTCCGCATCGAGAAAAGCCCGGTAGACGCGCTCGGGCGGAGCCTTCAACACGCGATGGAGCTGGATCGTGTTCGGCATGGCGTCACCTCACTTCCACGGAATCCAACAGGCTCGTCCCTCGTGGGTCAATTATCATCCGTTACCGAAACGGTGATCTTCAAGGTCGCCGAGGAACCCGGAGATCGCATCTGATTGATTTCGGAAGTGGGCGTTTTGATTCGAAGTTTCCCACGACGGATCTTTTTCTCCTTGGCCGGAATCGTGCACTCCGCGTTGGCCTCGGACTCCTTCCCGGCATTCATGAAGGTGAATCGAAGATTCACCAATCTGTCGTGGGATGGACGAACGAAGACGCTTGGCTCGAACCAGAATTTCATCGTCTTGCCATCGTAAGTGGGGCTGGCGCCGATGTGAATCGAAGCGATCGACACATCATCGCAGATGAATTTGGATTGATCCTTGAGATCAATACCAATGGGTCCTTCCGCGCCGATCAGCTGAGTCATTGGGATTTCTAGGACCATGGGTGAGTTGAATTCGCGCTTAGGTTGCTCATCTACAGTCCCTTGTCGGGCGACCGATTGCGCCGCCAGCGACCCAGCAACGAAGACGCCAGTCAAAAATGCCCGCCATGCCTTCATCCCATCTCCGCATTCACACAATCGGTGCACATCGAACCACTACGGCACTAGGCCGCGCCTACTTCCCCGACCATTCGGCGATGAAGGCCATCATCTTGGCTTCGCTGTAGCCGCGGCCATCCTCCAGCGCGCCGGTGCTTTGGTCGCGGACGAGCTTGCCTTCGGCATCCAACACGAAGAAGTGGGGGTAGCCGTCCACCTTCGGGTACTGGGAGAGGAAGGCCTCGTTCTTGTTCTCGGGGCTGAAGTTCACGGGCACGACGACGAAGGCCTTGTCCCGCGCCTCGCGGATCGCCGGGCGCTCCTGGAACCAGCGGTCCATGAGGCGGCACCAGCTGCACCAGTTGCCGCCCACATCCAGCAGGATGCGGCGGTTCGTGCGCCGCGCCTCCACCTTCGCGGCCGCGAGATCCTTCGCCGGATCGCGCGTGGGATCGAAGGGACCGGCCTCGGCCTTCACGGCCGCCTTCGGCGCCGCGGGGGCCTGCGCGGCCACGGGCGCCGCCGCCATCATCGAAAGGGTTGCCGCGAGCAGGAGCCGCATAGAGCCTCCGGACAGAACCTCAGTCTAGCGGGCGTTCAGCGCCACCGCCGCCTGGATCAGCGCCTTGTAGGCCGTTTCGTTGATCGCGTCGCCCTCGTGAAAATCAATGGCCCGCCGCGTCGCGCCTTCCAGGCTCGAATTGAAGAGGCCCAAGGGGTCATTCAGCGACGCGCCCTTGGGGAAGGTCAGCTTCACCGCCTGCTTGTAGGCCTCGCCCGTGCACAGGATCCCGCCATGGGACCACACCGGCACCGCCCACTTCCACTCCTCGACGACTTCCGGATCCGCCGCGTGGATGAGCGCGCGCAGGCGCGCGAGCATCGGACCCCGCCAATCGCGAAGCTCCTGGATGCGTTCGTCAATGAGGCGGGAGGCGGATTCTGCCTGCTTGTGATCGCGCTTCTCCATCGTCATCTCCGCGTGAATGGCAGTGTTGAACCCCTCACTGCACCGTCCCCTGCAGCGCCTCGGGCAGGAGCCGCGCAATGAGCGTGTCGAAGGGGGCCACCAGTTCGAGCCTATCGGCCTGGTCGAGCCCTGGAAGGACGCGGAATCGCATGGGAGGCAGCAGCAGGGCTTCAGCCGCGTGCAACGGCGGAAGCTCGAGCCCCTCGTAGATGCTTAAGGAAGCGGTTCGCTTATGGGTTCCGGCGCGCAAGGTCAGTTCGCCGCTGAAGGGTTCGCCCACCAGCAGCCAGTCGCCGAGGGCGACCACATCCCCGGCCCGGAAAGCGAGACAGAACCCGCCTGCTCCTCCGCCCGCTTGGCCAATGGCCGCGAGGCCCGCTTCCGGCATCTGGTCCAAGCACACCACATCAGACCCGAGGACTTTGAGGCGGTCCAGGTGCGTTCCATCCGCCGTTCGCAGCGCGGTGGGACGCGGCAGGCAGGGGAGCACCCGCACTCGGTCGGGATGGTAGGCCACCGTGTCCGGTAGATCTCCCCGTCCCGCCCACTTCTCGGCGTACTGGATCGTCTGCTTCACCCGGGCCATGGCGCGGGGACCACCCTCCAGCACCTGACGGAGGCTCGGCGGCACCAATACCCCAGCGAGCCGATCGGGCGCGCCTTCGCCAAGTTTCGCCAGCCGCACATGTTCGATGCGGTTCAGGTCCGCGAAGCGGCCATCGGAAAGAGGCGTGACGAGGGCAAGGCGCTCGGCGATGCCTTCCATCCACAGAACGGTGCCGAGCCTCATGCCTGGGATTCGAGCCAAATTCGGGCCGCATCCGTCAACGGCGTGGGGCGGTTCGTCGTGAAGTCCAACATCACCTGCACGGTCTTGCCTTCGGCGAAGAGCGCGCCATCCGCGCCGCGCTGGACGCGGTAGGTGAGCTCGAAGGAAGTGTTGCCAATCTTCGTGCAGCGCACCGCGATGCGGACCTGGTCCTCCAGCAGGATGGGGAGCTTGTAGTCGGCCTCCACCCGCGCGATGAGGAAGCCTTCGGCGTCGAAGGGGCGACCGGCCAGATAACCGCGCCACCAGTGGAAGCGCGCCTGTTCCAGGAAGGTGACGAGCACGGCGTTGTTCACATGGCCGAGCGCGTCCAGGTCTCGGAAGCGAGGGTGGATCTCATGGACGAAGGGCATAGGGAAAGCCTACTCCCGCGGGCATCCTAAAGGGATGCGCGAACCGCTCAAGCTCACCAAGGCCCATGATCCGCTGATCGCCCTGCTCGGGCTGCTCGCGCTCCTGGGCGTGAGCCTCACGCTCGGGACGCGGATGAAGCCCAAGCCCGCGCCGCTGGGCACCACCCGCGCGCTCACGGCAATGGAGCTGCAACTGGGTCTCGGCCAGAAGGTCGAAGCGCTGCAGCCGGGCATCACGAAGAAGTACCTCGCGGCGGGCAGGGACCTCACCGCGCCCTGGGACCGCGCCGCCTGGGCCGTGGACGCGAAGGAAACGGGCGACGCTTCCTTGGCGGAGACCCTGCGGACGCCCGCGCCGGAAGGCCCGGAAGGCGAAGCCTTCGCGAAGGCCTGGGCCGCGGCCTACGAGGACGGTCCCCTGCCCGCGGCCGTGCCCGCGCCACTGAAGGGCACCCGGGCGGCGGCGCTGCTGGAGAACAAGCTCCGCGCGCGTCAGGGCCTACCCGCCCTGCCCGTTCCCGAACCCAACCTCGCGCTGCTCGTCGTGTTCGGCGGCCTCATTTCGCTGCTCTTCTTCGGCGGCGCGGCGCTGGCGATCTTCCTGGCCATCACCGCCAAGCGCCCGGCCCCGGCCCAGCCCCAATGGCGGATGAACGGACGCGGCGCATTGCTCGTCCTGCTGGGCTGGCTCGTGGGCTTCTTCATCCTCAACAACGCGGCGGCGCTGATCCTCCACCGTGTTCCCCAAGGGCGGCTCTGGGCCCTGCCCCTGGGCTATGCGGCCCATGCCGCCTTCGGCGTGTGGCTGCTGCTGAAAGTGGAAGGGCTCTCCTTCCGCGAATTGCTTGACCGGGTCGCGCCCGCGCCCCGCGTGAAGCCGGCCCTCGCCTGGGCGCCCGCCTTCCTCGGCTTCGCGGTGTTCACGATGATCTGCGTGGCGCTGCTGTGGGCGCCTTTCATGAAGGGGCAGCCGAATCCGCAACAGGAAGTTCAGGACCTGGTGGCGGGCGCCCATGGATGGCCCGTGCAGGTGGCGCTCTTCGGAACCATCGCCGTGCTCGCGCCCTGCTTCGAGGAAACGCTGTTCCGCGGTTTCCTGCTGCCCTGGGCGGGCGAACGCTGGGGCGCGGCGTGGGGCCTCGCGGTGTCCAGCCTGCTCTTCGGCTTCATCCACCTTCAGCCCATGGCCCTGCCGCTGCTGGCCTCCTTGGGCTTCGTGTTCGGCCTCGCCGTGCGGAAGAGCGGCAGCCTCTGGACCTCCATCGCCGTCCACGCCTGCTGGAACGGATCCATTTTCTTCGTGATGAAGCTGGTCTAACCAGCCATGTGCCGGAAGATCCAGTAGGCCTGGAGCAGGACGCCTCCCGCGAGCAGCCAGAGGATCGCCTTGAGCCAGGGGAAGCCCGCGTCCTCGGCGGGCGGACGGTAGGCGGGCACCTTGCCCGTCTTCCACCGCGCGGCGAGGCGAGGATCCTCGTTGAGCTGGATCTTCGCGTGAGCCTTGCGCTTCCCCTTGGCCTCGGATCTGGGTTGTGCGGGAAAGGGGCCGGAGTCGTGGAGGTAGCGCCCCGGCGGCGGCGCGAAGACGCCGGTGTTCTCATCCTGGTTCAGGAAGGCGAAGAGGCGCGAGCGCAGCGCGACCGGCTGGGGCAGCGCGTCAATGATCTCTTCCATGAAGTCCATGAGCGTGGCTTGGCGGTGGTCCGGGTCCGTGGCGAGGGCGCGGTCGTAGACATCCCGCAGGGTGCCTTGCAGCTCAGGGGGCAGGATGGGCGGCTCGCTCAGCGCGTGGGAGAGGATGGCGGGAAGGGTCGTCCCGGGGTGGGGGACGCGGCCCGTCATCAGCTCCATGGCCGTGGCCGCGAAGGAATAGCGGTCCGAGGCCGGCGTGGGCTGGCGGCCCTTCAGGATTTCCGGCGCCGTGTAGATGGGGGAGCCGAGGAATTCGCCCGTGTTGGTCAGGCGCAGGAGCTGGGTGTCCTGGCTGTCGTCCATGGTCGCGGGATTCAAGGTGCCGCCATCCGGCGACCCATCCCAGGTGAAGCTCTTGGCGATGCCGAAGTCCATGAGCTTCGCGCGGCCGTCCATGCCCAGGAGGATGTTCTCCGGCTTCACATCGCGGTGGACGATGGCCGCGCGGTGGGCGGCGCGGAGCGCGCGCATCGCCTGGATGAGCGTGCGGATCTGGGTCTCGATGTCCAGATCCTTCTTCTGGATGTGGTGGGCGAGGCTCTGGCCTTCCACATACTCCATCGCGAGGAAGGGGCCAACCTCCGGATCCACGCCCACATCGAAGATCATCACCACATTGGGGTGGTTGAACTGGGCGGCGATCTCGGCCTCGCGCTGGAAGCGGCGCAGGGCCAGATGGCGCTCCTCCTCGTCCCCCGAGGCGCGCACGACCTTGATGGCCAGGCGCCGCTTCAGCAGCGGATCCTCCACCAGGAACACGGACCCCATGCCCCCGTGGCCGAGGGCGCGGGCCACCTGGTAGCGGCCGATCTGCTTGGGGAGGATTGGGCTCACGCCCCTATCATCGGCTGGAATGCCTCCCCGCGTTAAGATCTAAGGTTTGTTGAGGAATCCCCATGGCCTCCCTGATGGAAGCGATTGATATCAAGCGCAAGATGTTCTTCGAATTCGAGAACGCGCCCTACCACTGCCTCGATGTGGAGATCTCCACACCCACGGCCCGGGGCGGCCAGACTCTCGTGCGGCTCAAGATGCGCAACCTCCTCACCAAGGCCGTCTTCGACAAGACCTTCAAGGCCGGGGACAAGTTCAAGGAGCCGGATCTCGCGGTGGTGCCCGCGAGCTTCCTCTACGCCGACGGCAACGGCGGCCACTTCATGGACCAGGAGAGCTACGAGACCCACGAGTTCGGGCCGGAGATGCTGGGCGACGCCCTGGACTTCCTCACCGAAGGCATGATGATCCAGATCCAGAAATTCAACGGCAACCCCATCGCCATCCAGCTCCCGCAGCATGTGGACCTGGCCGTGGCCTACACCGAGCCCGGCGCCCGCGGCGACACCGCCAGCGGCAATGTCACCAAGCCCGCCAAGCTGGAGACGGGCATCGAGGTGCGCGTGCCGCTCTTCATCAAAGAGGGCGAGAAGGTGAAGGTGAACACCGAGACGCGCGAGTTCGTGAGCCGGGCCTGATGAAGAAGTTCCGGCTGGGCCAGAGCCGCGGGGCGGAAGACCTCGACCGCGGCACGGACGCCAGCCGGGAAGGTCGGAGCCAATCCAAGCGCCGTCAGCGAAGGGCCGAGCGCCTGGAGACGGACATCGAACGCCACGACGCGGAAGGGATGCTGCGCCTTCCCGACGCCTCGCCGTGGGCGCACCTGCCCGAGGCGACCCTCGTCCAGCGCCACAGTCAGTGGGTGGATCTGGAACGGGCCGATCGCAGCCTCGTCGTCGCGACGCTTTCCGGCAAATTGAAGGGCGTGAAGCTCTGCTGCGGCGACCGCGTGCGCTACAACCCGCAGCCGGTGGAGACCCCAAACCAGGCGATGGATCCCAAGCTGCCGCAGGCTCAAGTCGTCGCCGTGTCGCCGCGCCGCAGCCTGCTCAAGCGGGGCGGCATTGACGACCGCGAGCCCTGGCAGCTCATGGCGGCCAACGCCGACGAGCTATGGATCTGCGCGGCGGTGGTGGACCCGCCGCTCCGTCCCGGCCTGCTGGAGCGCGCGCAAGTGCTGGCGCTGGACGCGGGCCTGACGCTCCGGGTCATCGTCACGAAACGGGATCGCGTCTCCAAGGACGACACGCTGCCCGAATTGGATCCCTTGCGCGAGCAGGGCGTCGCCATCCACGAAACCTCCGCGGTGAACGGCGAAGGCGTCGCCGAACTGAAGGCGGCACTGGGCGATCGCATCGCGGTGCTCATCGGCCATAGCGGCGTCGGCAAGAGCACCCTCGTGAACGCGTTCCAGCCCGAGGCGGACCTGCGCATCGGCGGCCTCACGAAGTTCGGCACGGGCCGCCAAACCACCACCGCCGCACGCTGGCTGCCGCTCCAAGGCGGCGGCACGCTCATGGACACGCCGGGCATCCGCACCTTGAGCGTGCGCGGCTTCAACCGGGAGCTGCTCGCTACCGTCTTTCCGGAGTTCCCACCCGAGTGGCTCGAAGATCCCATGGCGTTGGATCCCGAGGATGAAGACTTGGATCTCGACTACCCGGAACGCCTGCAAAGCCTCCAGCGGCTGTGGCTCGAAATGGAAGAGCGCAACCCCAACCAGCGGGGGGCGTGATGCTTCCATTCTTCTCGGACATCAAAGAAGGAACACAGAGGAAGCACAGAGGACACAGAGAAAAGCCCTTAGGCAATTCTCTGTGTCCTGTGCGCCTTTCTGTGCTCTCTGCGTTCCTCTTTTCCTAAAGGCCCCCCATGCAAGACCGGATGCAGGGCGATTCCAAGGTGCTGGAGCTGGTCTACGCCGGGGTCTTCGGGACGCTCTTCCCGCTCTTCCTCTTCGCGGCGCGGACCTTCGCGCGGCGCGGGCGCGGGCATGAGATCGCCGACCAGGTCTCCAACGCGTTCATGGAGCTGCGGCCCAAATACCTGGAGGCCGTGAAGGCGAACATGGCCCAGGTGACCGGCCATCCCATCGCGCACCCGGAGGTGGACCGCCTCGCGCGGCGCATGGTCCGCCAGCATGCGCGCTCCTGGGTGGATTTCTTTTTCTACGGTCAGCGGGCGTCCTCCGAAGTCATGGCCCAAGTGGGTTCCTTCCGGGGCATGGACCGGCTCGAAGCGGCGCTCTCCGAAGGCCACGGCGCCATCCTCCTCACCGCCCACGCGGGCAACTTCGAAGTGGGCGGCCTCTTCCTCCGCGCGTTCAACCTCGCCATCCACGCGGTCTTCAAGCCAGACCGCTTCGCGGCGGTGGAACGGCTGCGCTCCACCCTCCGCGCCCAGTGCGGCGTTCAGGGCGTGCCCGTGGATGGCAAAGGCTTTTCCACGCTCCCGCTCGTGAAGCTGCTCCGCGAAGGCCAGCTCGTCGGCATGCAGGGCGACCGGGACTTCAGCCTCAACGGCCTGCCCATTCCCTTCTTTGGGCGGGAGGTCTTCTTCCCGCGCGGACCTTGGGAACTGGCGGCGATGACCGGCGCGCCCATCCTCACCACCTTCATCTGGGTGGACGAGGACAATCTCTTCCACGCGGAGTTCGGCGAGCCCATCTGGATTTCCGGCGCGCGGGGCGAGCGCAAGGCCGCGATCGAGGACGGCATGCGCCGCTACGCCGCTGGGCTTGAAGCCCTCATCCGCCGCGATCC
>CAYYJN010000016.1:0-1732 GCA_964472275.1 uncultured Solibacteraceae bacterium | reverse complement strand
TCCGCCGCGATCCGAGCCAGTGGTACTGCTTCTATCCCTTCTGGGACGACCCTGCGCGCAAAAGCATGAACCACGGAGACACAGAGCCGCAGAGATGAAGGAACGGCGTTCCAGCCTTTCTCCGCGTCTCCGCGCCTCCGTGGTTCAAAGGCATGTCACGCTTCGCCGTAGCCGAATTCCCCTTCGGGGCCGTGCGCCTTCAGGATCTCGAAGTTCGGCGAGAGGTCGAAATCCCGCGGCATGATGTAGCTCGGATGGCGCGCGGCCCAGTGGCGCTTCTGACCATTTTCCGGAGCGCGGACGGGCGTGATCGGGTAGTTCACCTTGTAGAAGGCCTTCGCCAGCAGCGCCGAGCAGATGATCTCGCGGCTCGTGGAACTGCCCAGGTAGAGCGGCTTTCTCCGCCAGCGGGCGGGGATGAGATGGAAGGGCGTGAGGTAGCGGCCCAGGTCGAAGATGTTGCGCTTGTCGTAGCGGATGCCCAAGTGCCGCATCGCCTCCGCCAGCACCCGGTCCCGATCCTCCGGCTTCAAGCCATGCGGCCGGCAATGGCGCAGGTTGTGCTGCGCGTACCAGACCACGGGCACGACGCGCACGCCATCGCGCATGTCGCTTTCGAGGCCCAGGAAGGCCGCCTCCGCGCCGAAGCGCTCCACCGCCTTCTCCGCCTCCGGCCCCCCCCAACGCAGAAGCGCGTCGCCCAGGTAGAGAAAGGCGTGGCTCCAACTGCTCTGGCTGAGGGTCATGATGATGCGGCTGATGCGCGCGCGCCCTTCCACCAGCACCACATCGCCCGGGCGCAGCGCGCGCTTGAAACGCTCCATGTCCATGGGCACGCGCCGTTCATGGCCCGGTTGCTCCGCCGTGAGGTAGCGGACCACCCAGTTGGCGACTTGGTCGTGGAGGAACATGGGGGGCTCCCGGCTTCAGGCTACTGGCTACTGGCTACTGGGCTGGCCCTGGTTTTCTTGCTTGGGTGATACGCCACTTCGTGGTGCGGGTCGTAGGCTGACGAAAGGCTTCGACTCACCTCGCCAAGCCGCGCAGCCCGGAGCCCGGAGCCCGGGGCCCGGGGCCCGGGGCCAATCATCGCACCTGCCGCCGGAACCGGCGCTCATCCCGCTTCAGGGCGAACCAGGCGGCGAAGCGCGCGAGGCCCGGGAGGCGCAGCAGCGGGGCGACGAGCTTCCAGCGCGGCAGGCGCGACAGCAGTTCGGGCAGCAGCTCAGCCCCACGAAAGACGCGGCGGGTGGCGAGGTCCAGGCCGTGCAGCTCGCCGTGGAGGAAGCGCCCCGCCAGTTCCGGCGCGATGCGCGCGAGGTCCGGATGCTGGAGCGGAAAGACCTCGATGCGGCCATCCCGGTCGCGCTCCCGCACCCAATCCGCCTTCTTGCGGCAGTGGCTACACTCCGCGTCATAGGCGACGAGGAGCCGCGAGCGCATCAGACCGTGGCGGCGACAGGCGCCAAAGCCTTGGCCCAGGCGGCGGCTGTCTTCGCGCCCTTGGGCGGCTCAATCGCCTTCTGGTAGCGGCGCAGCTCGCCATCGTGATTCACGATGAAGTCGCTTTCCTCGGCGTGGTTCGTCAGCGGGAGCCAGGCCGTGCAGGCCTTGCCCAGCTCGGACGCCTCCGCTTCGAGCATCAGGCTGAAGGCGGCCGACGCCGCGATCTCCTTGAGCAGCGCCGTCTCCTTCTCGCCGGAGAAGAAGGCGTCGTGGAGGAACACGACGG
>CAYYJN010000015.1:21311-40434 GCA_964472275.1 uncultured Solibacteraceae bacterium | reverse complement strand
AAGGGCATCATCCGCCAGCACCAGTTCCACAAGGTGGAGCTCGTCACCTTCTCCGAGCCGGACACGGCCGAGGCCGAGCTGGAGCGCCTGACTTCCGACGCCGAGGCCATCCTCGAAGCGCTGGAGCTGCCCTACCGCCGCGTGCTGCTCTGCACGGGCGACATGGGCTTCAGCAGCCAGAAGACCTACGACCTCGAAGTGTGGATCCCCTCGCAGGCCACTTACCGCGAGATCTCGTCCTGCAGTTGGTTCGGCGACTTCCAGGCGCGCCGCGCGAACCTGAAGTTCCGCCCCGCTGAGCCCAAGGCGAAGGCCCAGTTCCTCCACACGCTGAATGGCAGCGGCCTCGCCGTGGGCCGCACTTGGGTGGCCTTGCTGGAGAACCATCAGCAGCCCGACGGCAGCATCCGCGTGCCGAAGGCGCTGCAGAGCTACATGGGCTGCGAGGTCATCCGCTGATGCTCCTCTCCGTCCGCGACCTGGGCCTCCAGCGCGGCGGGAAGTGGGTGCTGCGCGGCGTGTCGTTCGAGGTGGCGCCCGGCGAGGCTTGGGGCGTCATCGGCGAAAGCGGCGCGGGCAAGAGCACGCTGTTGAACCTCGTCCTCGGCCTGCTGGAGCCGGATGAAGGCGAGGTGCGCCTCGATGGCGCGCCCTGGTCCGATGTGCCGGAGCGCGCGCGGCGGCTGAAGCGGCCGCGCCTGCAGGCGGTCTTCCAGGATCCGCACGCGAGCCTGCCGCCCCACCGCACGGGATGGCAGATCCTCCAGGAGCCGCTCGACATCTGGAAGCGCGGGACGAAGGCCGATCGCCGCGACGCCGCCGCGCGCATGGCGGCGCGCGTGAAGTTCCCCGAAGCCGCGCTCGCGCAGAAGCCGTCCGCCTGGAGCGGCGGCCTCGCCCAGCGCCTCGCGGTGGCGCGCGCGCTCATGCTGGAGCCCGCGCTGCTGGTGTTGGACGAACCGCTTTCCGCGCTGGATCCGACGCTGGCGGGACACTTGATCGAGCTGCTGGCCGAGCTGAAGGCGGAAGGCACGGCGCTGCTCTTCGTGAGCCACGATCTGCCCGCCGTGGCGCGGCTCTGCGACCAGGCGCTCGTGCTCTATGGAGGCGAACCCATGTGTCAGGGTCCGCTTCCGGCGCTGATGGACGACGCCCGCCATCCCTATCTGCGCGGGCTGCTGGAGGCGGTGCCGCGCCTGGAGCCCGGTCATCGCCCGCTGGCCTGGGGCGCGCGGAAACTGCGGGCGGAGGTCGCGGGCGGTTGCCCGCTCTACGCGCGCTGCCCCTCGGCCCAACTCGATTGCGAAAAGGGCCTGCCGTTCAGGCAGGCCCTTCGTTGCAGGCATCCGCTCGATTAGGAGCCGCCTAGTTGTCGTCGCCGGGCGCGCCGCTGGACTGGAGCTGCTTCTCGTAGGCCTTGTCAATCCAGATGCCGCCGAAGTGCCCCCAGAGCGAGCTGAAGCCCGGATGGAGCGTGCCCTGGCGCAGCATCGTCTGCATCTCGGAACCGAGCAGCTTCTGG
Organism: uncultured Solibacteraceae bacterium; assembly: GCA_964472275.1. Lineage (GTDB taxonomy): Bacteria > Acidobacteriota > Holophagae > Holophagales > Holophagaceae > JAFDVN01. The sequence continues at coordinate 38,912 of CAYYJN010000015.1, read as the reverse complement.
GCTTCCTGATCCTGGATGTCCTGGACGAGCGCGCGGCGGCTTTCGAAGGTGAGCGCGGGAGCGGGCGTGCGCGCCGTGATGGTCGCGACCCAAAGCCTGCCGTCCTCGGTCCAGAACAAGGGGGTTGTCTGGCCCGTGGCCGTGTCCAGCAGCGCCTTGCGGATGCCGCTGTGGCCCGCCAGGTCGGCGTGGGCGGAGAGCGTGGTGTCCGATAGCGTCTGGATGACGGCGCCGAGGGGCTTCAGCGCGTCGAGGCCGCCCTGTTTCAGCGCCTCGGCGGCCTTGGCTTGCAAGGTCGTCCGAGCCTCATCCAGCTTCCACGCGGTGAGCACCTGGGAGCGGATCTCGGCGAGCGGCGCCACCACGGGCGGAATCTCCTTCTGCACGCGGAAGACGAGGTAGGCGTCGCCCTCCTGGATGACCGACGAGACCGTTCCCACTTTCAGCGCGAAGGCGGGAGCGAGGATGGCTTCCACCGGGCCGTTGAAGCCGGTGATGGCCGTGGTGCCCACTTCCGCGAAGGGCTGGCTCAGGCGGGCCTCCAAGCCCAGGGCGCGGGCCGCGTTGCCGAGGTCGCCGCCGTTGGCTTTCTTGCGGAGATTCTCCAGGCGCTCGGTGGCCTTGGCGGAAAAGCGGCCGCTTTCGAGCTGGGCCTTGAGCTGGGCCTTCACTTCGTCGAAGGACTTGGTCACCGCGGGCTTGGTGTCCTCCACCTGGATGAGGTGGTAGCCGAACTTGGTCTTCACCGGCTCGCTGATCTCGCCCTTCTTCAGCTTGAAGGCGACCTCGCTGAACTCTTTGACCATCATTGAGGCGTCGAACCAGCCCAGATCGCCGTGGTTCGCCTTCACCGAAGGGTCCTGGCTGTACTGCTCGGCGGCCTGGGCGAAATCGAGGCCCTTCACGAGCTTCGCGCGCAGGTCCTGGGCCTTCTTGAGGGCCTCGGCGTACTCGGCGTCGGTGGAAGCGGTGAAGAGGATGTGACGGGCCTTCACCTGCGCCGTGGTCGTGAACTGGGCCTTGCGGGTGTCGTAGGCCTGTTGAACTTCGGCGTCCGTGACCGTGATCTCCTTCGCCAGCGCGGCCTTGTCCAAGGCCACGAACTGGATCACGCGGCGGGGCGGCTGGAGGAAGCGCTGACCGCTCTGCTGGAGGTAGGTCTGGAGCGTGGCGTCGCCGGGATCGGCGACCTTGGTGGAGTCCGGCACGAGCCGGGCTTCCTCGAAGGTGAGCTTCTCGTTGCGCGCGCGGTTCTCCGACTCCACCCACGCGGCGTCCACGGGCACGAGGAGCGCGGACTGGTCCACGAGCTTCTGGCGCACGAGGCTGGCGCGCACGCCCTTCTCCATCTGCTGCAGGCTGAAGCCGCTCTCGTCGAGGATGGGCTTGAGCTTGTCGTAGGGCAGGAGCTTGTGGGTGTCGGGGTCCAGCAGCACGGGGTACTGGCTGAGTTGAGCCTCCACGGCCGTGCGGACTTCCGGATCGGTGACGACGACATGGTGGCGCTCGGCCAGCTCTTCCACCAGCTTGTCGCGGAGGACCATCTGGAAAGCCTGGGGCGCGACGAGGGGCATGATCTGATCCCGGTTGGCGCCCTTGCCGAAGCGCTGCAGCGCCTGGTCAATCTGCTCGTCCACTTCGCGCCGGAACACCTCGTGGCCGTAGACGCGCGCCACGACGGAATCCGGGGTGACGACCCCGCCGCCCGAAGGCACGAGGTAGAGCAGCATGCCGGCGGAAAGGACCACCATGAGCGCGCCCATGGTCGTGCCGTTGTCTTTGAACACTTTGCGGAAATCGCGGAGCATGCTCTAGGCCCTCATCTGGGGAACGCGCAAACCCCTAGATTACCAGCCGCTGGCCCCGGAGGCGCCCCCGCGAACTTCCTTGAGCGCCTGCGCCATGCGCTCGCAGGCTTCGTTCTGATCCGCGACCCCGTGGGCCGCGAAGCCCAGGCAGACGGCGGGCACCGGCCGTTTGTGGAAGTCATAGAGGCGGCCTGGGAAGAAGACGACGCCCTTGGCGGCGCAGCGCTGGACCCAGTCCTCCACCGGCAGGCCCGGAATCGTCACCTTGGCCCAGAGCGACAGCCCCTGGCGGGGGTTCACGACTTCCAGCGCGTGGCCCAGGTGGAGCTGGAGCCTATCCACCATGGTCTCCCGCCGCTCATCCGTCACCCGGCGGATGCGGCCCAGGTGGCGGCGCATCTCGTCATCCCGGAACAGCTCCTCGATGGTGGCTTCGAGCACCGGATTCCCGGGCCAGTCAATGAGCTGCCGCTGCTTGGCCAGCGCCTTCACGATGGGCGCGGCTCCAGCCATGAAGCCCACCTGCAGGCCCGGCGCGAGGATCTGATCCAGGGCGCTGAAGTAGACGACCGTGCCCTTGGTGTCCTGGCTGGCGAGGGGCAGCAGCGGGTCCTTCTCCCGGTGGAAGCCGAAGGCGAAATCCCCTTCCAGGATGTGGGCTCCGGCGGCTTCGGCGAGATCCAGGACGCGCTTGCGCCGCTCGGCCCCCATGGGTGCGTGGGTCGGGTACTGGGGGCTGGCGGTGAGGTGGATGAGCTTCACCGGCTCGCGCTCCAGCAGGGCCTCCAGCTCATCCACGCGCAGGCCCTGGTCATCAATGCCGATGGGGCAGAGCCTCGCGCCAGCGGCGCGGAAGGCTTCGGCCACGCGGAAGTGGCCGGGCGTCTCCACGGCCACCGCGTCCCCCGGCGCGAACAGCGTCCGCGACACGAGGTTGAGGGTGCTCATGAGCCCGCGGGTGAGGACCAGGTTGCCTGGGTCCACCGCCATGCCGCGCAGGTCGCGGAGCATTTGGCAAAGGGAGGCCCGCAGATCCAGCAACCCACGCGGATCCCAGCCCGGCTGGAGGAAGCGCTGGCGCTGGCGATTGAGGACGCGCCCCCCCGCCCGGTGGATGGCGGCGGTGGGCGCCAGGCGCACATCCGGCAGGTCGGGGATGAGGCGGAAGCCTTCGTAGCCCACTGACTGGGGCTGGAAGAAGGGCTCCGTGTCCGGCGCGCCGGAGGTCCAGGAACCCGAATCCACGACGGCGATGGAGGCTTCTTCCGTGGCGGGCAGGGGCGGAGCGTCGGCGACGAAGCTGCCCCGGTCCGGGCGGGAGATGATCCAGCCTTCCGCCTCCAGCTCCCGGTAGGCCGCGATGGTGGTGGTGCGGTTCACGCCCAGGGTCTCCGCGAGCGCGCGGGTGCCGGGCAGCGGATCGCCGGACTTCAGACGCCCCTTGCGGATGCCCTCGCCCACTGCCCGCACGATCTGGAGGTAGAGCGGATCGCCGGCCTCGCGATCGAGCTGGATGATGAGCGGCCAGGAAGCCATGCGCCCTCGTTGAAAACCGTGCGAGCTTCACCATTGGCCCCGCATGCCTCGGCGTCAAGAACGGAGGCGTCCGGCGGGGGGACCGGACCGGTGGGTATTTCCAAACCGGTGCTGGAGCGGGGGTTGGCGGTGACGAAGCATGGGATACCCCAGTTTCGGGGTCGCTTCGCCAGGAGCCTTCCATGAACCTCCGTTCCGGTTTCGCCTTCCTTGGTCTCTGCGCCGCGCTCGCCTGTGGCGGCGGTGGAGGCGGGTCTTCCAGCTATTCGCCGCCCCCACCCCCTTCAGGGCCTCCGGCAAATACGGTCTATGTGGGGGGGAGTGATCCCTACGGCGGGAGTTCGACTTCCTTCTCTCCGGCCACTTTGACTGTGACGGCGGGCACGGCGGTGAGCTTCGTCTGGCAGGGGGGGACCCACACCGTCACTTCCTACGCGGTGAGCGGATCGCCGACCTTCCCGGGCGTGCCCATGCCAGGGCAGAGCAGCGGAACCTACACCTACACCTTCCCGACGGCGGGAACCTACTATTACCGGTGTGAATACCACAGCACCGCTCCGGTGAACTCCAGCAGCGTCGCCACCGGAATGATGATCGGCAAGGTCGTGGTCAATTGAAGACGCTCGCCCCGCTCCTGGCGCTCCTCCTGGGCCTGCCGCTGGCAGCCCAGGAGGCTTCCGATCTGCCGCTGCTCCTCGACCTGCCCACGGCGGATCACCTGGCGGACTGGGACATCGGCTTGCGTTTCACGCACCGTTTCCAGGAGCAGGCGAAGGGCAGCAGCAAGGATTTCTACGGCCTCGACAACGGCGCCTACACAGGGCTGGGCCTGGACTTCGGCATCAAGGCGATCCCTGGCCTCAACGCGCAGATCTACCGCACTTCGGACCGGAAGACGCTGACGCTCGCGCTGCAGGAACAAGTGGCGGCCAGCGACCACTGGCGCGTGGCCTTCCGCGCGGAGCGCTACGACGAGACCGTGAAGGGCGGCCAAGTCGGGACGGCGCTCCAGGCTCCGGTGGATTGGCAGCCTCTGGAGCCGCTCACGATCACGGTGGTGCCCACCTACCTCTCCCGGACGGCCACGGCTGAAGGTGTGGTCACGGCGGGCCTCGGCATCCACTGGGCCTTCACGGAAAGCCAAGGGCTCATCGGCGAGTTCTATCCGCGGCCCTCCAAGGTGGACGCCGCTTTCGAGCAGGGCTGGTCCTTCGGCTATCAGTACCGCACCCACGGTCACCGCTTTTCGATCCTCGCCACCAACGAATTGGGCACCACCGCGAACCAAGTGCTGGGCGGCGACTACCAGGGCTTCGGGCCGCGTCCTTCGGGGGCCTGGGCCCTCGGCTTCAATGTCGTCCGGATCTTCTGAGCCCAGGGCCTATAATGGTGGGTTGAGGGTTTGAGATGGCCGTGCATGAGGTCGTGACCTGGGGCGATCCCAGGCTCAAGAAGGACAGCGAGGATGTGGGCGCCTGGACGCCCGAGCTGGATCAGCTCGTGGCGGACATGTTCGAGACCGCCCTCGCGGAAGAGGGCGTGGGCCTCGCCGCGCCCCAGATCGGCATCAACCTCAACCTGGCCGTCATTGACTGCTCCTGCGGCGAGGATCCGGCCCAGAAGATCGTGCTCATCAATCCCGAGATCGTCCGCGAAGAGGGGTTGCAGGTCGGGCCTGAGGGCTGCCTTTCCATCCCTGGCATCCGCGAGGTGCTGGAGCGGCCCATGAAGGTGTGGGTGAAGAACCGCAAGCCCGATGGCTCCTGGGAGGAGATCACCGGTGAGGAACTGCTCGCGCGGGCGTTCTGCCACGAGATTGATCACCTGCGCGGCCGCCTCTTCGTCGAATACTTCGGCCCCGTGAAGCGCCAAGTCATCCAGCGCAAGTACCAGAAGCACTACCAGCCCGCCTGATGGCGCCGCGCGTCGCCTTTCTCGGCACGCCCGCCGTGGCCGTGCCCGCGCTGCGCGCGTTGAGCGAAGCCGCGCGGGTGGAGGCGGTCTTCTGCAACGCCGACCGGCCCGCGGGTCGGGGGCGCCAGCTCACCGCTCCGCCGGTGAAGGAGGCCGCACTGGAACTGGGCCTTCCCGTCCATCAGCCGCTTCGCTGGAAGGATCCGGAGACGCGCGCGCTGTGGGAATCGCTCCAGATTGATCTCGCGGTGGTGGTGGCCTACGGCCACATCCTCCCGGGCTGGATGCTGGATTCCCTCAAGCTCGGCGCGTGGAACCTGCACTTCTCCCTGCTACCCCGCTGGCGCGGCGCCGCGCCGGTGAATCACGCGATCCTCGCCGGGGACGCGGAGACGGGCGTGGCCCTCATGCGCATCACGCCGGGGCTGGATGAAGGCCCGGTGCTGGCGGTGGCGAAACGGCCCGTCACGATGCGGGACGATGCCGAAGGACTCCTCGCCGCGTTGGCGGAGGACGCGGGCGCGCTGCTGAAGGAGCACCTTTCCCACCTGCGAGACGGGTCCGCGAAGCCAGCGCCTCAGGATGGCGAGCCCACCTACGCCTCCAAACTTTCGAAGGAGATGGCGCGGCTCGATCCGTCGAGCTCCGCGCTCGCCCTGCATCGCCAGGTCCGCGCGCTCCAGCCCTGGCCCGGCGCGGAGATCGCGATCGAGGAGGGCCTCATCAAAGTGGGTGGCGTCGGCGCGCTGCGAGCGACTTCCGACGCATCCGGCACGCTGCGATGGGACAAGTCCGGCGTCTGGTTCGCCTGCGGCGATGGCCAGGCGCTCGAACTCACGCGCCTCCAACGCCCCGGCAAGCCCATGCAGCCCGCGCTCCAGGCGTTGCAGCCGTTCGGCGCGTCCGGTTCGCTGAAGCCTCCAGCCTGACTTACTGCACCTTCGCAGCCACATCCCGGTATTCGGGGTCGAGGTCGTGGACCGCGCGGAATTCCTGGAGGGCGGCGGAACGGTCGCCGGTCTGCAGGTACATCTCGCCCAGGTCGTAGCGCAGGCCGATGCTGTCCTCGGGCGGGAAGCCCGGAGCTTTGATGCCCTTGATGAGCCAGCTCATGGCCTCGTCGAAGTTGCCGCGCGCCTGCTCGCAGATGCTCAGCATGGAGCAGCATTCGAGCGTGCGCTCGGGATCGCGGAGCACCTTCTTGAACTCGTCAATGGCGGGTTCGAGGAGCATCATTTCCTTGTAGGCGATGCCCAGGTTGTAGTGCGTGTCGTAGTCGTCGCCCTTGACCTGCTCCTCCACGCCCATGCGGAAGGCGTCGAAGAGCTCGTCCACGCTCTGGACCTTGTCCACCACCTTCGTGGCATCGTGCATCTCCTCGCCTTCGCCGCTGTCTTCGAGCGCGCTGCCCAGCACATCGGTGAGGTCGAAGAAGGAATTGGCGAAGTCCTCTTCGCCGAGGGCCTGGGGCTTGGGTGTGCCGTGGCCCAGCTTGAGCAGCTTCTCTTCCGCCTTGGCCTGGCGGCTGGTGAGTTCCGGATGGCCCGGGAACTGGCTGAGGGCGTGCTCGATCTCGGCCTTGGCTTCTTCGGGGCTGCCGTAGTCCAACTGGAAATCAATGTCGGAGAGCAGGTCCTGGAGCTTCTCGGGAATCTCAACCCCGGCGGCCATGGGCATGGCCTCTTCCGGCGGCGCCATGGGCATGGTGATGGGCATCGTCGGCGGCAGCGCGATGGGCGCGTTCGGCGTCGGGGCGGGCTCCCACGCGAGGTCGCCCGCGTCCAGCGCCATGGGCATCGGCACCGTGGGCGGCAGGTCTGGCATGGGCGGCAGGGGCATGGTGGGCAGGGCCGCGGGCGGCATCTCGCTCACGGGCGGCATGGCTTCGGGCAGCGCGAAAGCTGGCGTCGGCGCGGAAGGGCTGAAGCCGCCCGCGGGCGTGCCGATGGCGGGCGCCTGATCCAGGTCCGGCAGATCGAGCGGGATGATGGCGTCCGGCGCGAAGGTCATCGGGGCCGTGGGGGCGGGCGGCGCGACAGGCGTCGGCGCGGGCGCGGTTGGCGCGGCGGGGGCGGAGGCCACGGGCTGCATGGCCGCCCCTTGCGGGTTGTAGTCCGGCAGGCCCATCGTCCGGCGGTGGATGCGCGTGGAGCCGGGGAAGAGCTGCTCCGCCTTGTCGAGGAGGAAGGTGGCTTCCTTGGGCTTGCCCATGCCGTGCACGGTCTGGGCGCTTTGGAGGTACTGCTGCTGCACGCGGGTGAGCAGGCCCGATTGGCGGTGGAAGCCGCAGATGGTTTCGATGAGCGTGAAGTTCGCGGGGTCCAGCGCCAGGGCCTGCTTGTAGGCCTCCACGGCGCGATCCAGGCTGCCGGAGCGGGCGAAGGCTTCGCCCTGGCGGGTGAACTGCTCCACCTTGAGCCGCTTCATCGGATCAATTTCGGTCTCGCCGTGGCGCGTGTGCTCGCCGGAGGCGCCGCTGCCGCTGAAGGACGGGAAGAAGCCGGAGCTGGACGCGTAGGCGTCGGGCCGCGACAGGGGCTTGTCATCCGGCGTCGCGCCGAGTTCCGCCAACTGCGCGCGGGCGGTTTCGACGGCCCGCGCGTCGCCGTTGGTGGACGCGAGCTGATGGGCGTTCTGGAGCGCGTAGATCTGGTCGTTCTTGTTGCCGCCCTGCGCCGCGACTTCCGCCAGGTAGAGCCAGGCCTCGATGGAAGGCCGCTCCTTCGTCGCCGAGGACACCGCGCGGGTGACGGTGTCGCCCATGCCGCGGCGGGCCAGCTCCCGGCCTAGCGGCGCGAAGAGACGCAGGCCCTCTTCGCCGCGACCGGCCGCGACCATCTGCTTCAGCGCGCGCTCGCAAAGCGCGAGATCCTTCTCCGGCAACTGCGGCACCTGCGCGAGGGCTTCGAGGGCGCGGTCGGGGTTGTTGCCGCGCAATTCGATTTCGGCGAGGGCCTCCAGCAACTCGACGCTGCGCGAATTGGCTTTCAGGCCTTCCCGCAGCGCGGCGGAGGCGCCCGGATAATCGTTGGCCATCACCGCGAGGCGGCTCTGGCTCAAGTAGAGCTGGGGCGAGGAAGTCATCGTCTTCGCCCGGTCCATGATCTGCATGGCCTCGGCGGTCTTGCCTTCCATGCCCAAGGACTCGGCCACTTCCAGGTAGATGGCGGAAGCCTGATCCTTCATGCCCTCTTTGTTGAAGAGGTCGGCGAGCTTGATCTTGTTCTTGAGGTTCTTCGGGTCGAGGTCCACGACCTTGCCGAACTCCTCCAGCGCCCGCTTCACGAGGCCCTTCTTCTGGAAGTGCTCGGCCACTTGCAGGTGGGTGGCCACCGCGTCGCGGATCATGCCCGTCTGCCGGTAGAGATCCGCGAGGCGCTGCATGAGGTCCATGTCCTCGGGCGCCGAACGCACGGCCTTCTTCAGGACCGCCGTGGCCTTGGGCGCGAAGCCGTCCCGCTCGTAGGCGATGGCGAGGCGGCGGAAGACTTCGACCGCTTCGGAGAGGCGGTTCGCCTGGGCCAGAAGGTCGCCGTAGGTGTTCTGGAGAGCGAGGTTCTTCGGATCGTCATCCACCAGCAGGCGGTAGGAGTCCAGGGCCTTGTCGATCCGTCCGGCCGCCTGAAACTTCTCGGCCTCTTTCCGGACTTTGATGCGATCAATGGCCATTCGGACGCCTCGGGATGCGATGGGGATGGCCCTTAGTCTAGGAGCCTTGCCCGTCCTTGGAAAGATTCGGCACGGAACCGGGGGGAGTGAAATCCCGTCCGGTGAAGGCGTGGGGGAGCAGGGCGGCCAGATCGTGGAGGGCGCGGGTCCGGCGGTTGGCCAGGAGGATCGGGAGGGATTCCGCGAATTCCGCCAGCACCTGGCGGCAGGCGCCGCAGGGGGGCGTGGGCCGCTCGGCCTCGGTGACCACCACGAGGGCCTTCAATCCGCCCGGGCGAAGGCGGCCCTGGCCCACGGCGGCGGCCACCGTTCCGCGCTCGGCGCAGGTGCAGAGCGGGTAGGCCGCGTTCTCCACATTGCAGCCGGCCACCACCTCGCCTCCGGCGGTGAGCAGGGCGGCGCCCACGCGGAAACCGGAATAGGGCGCGTGGGCATGGCCCCAGGCGGCCCATGCGGCGGCCAGAAGCGGTTCCCAGGCGGGGTCGTTGGCGTCGCGGAAGCCCATGGTCCGATCAGGATGCCTCAAGGGAGGCGCTCGCGGGGCCGGGGATCGCGTCCGGCTCCGCCGCTTCGCCCTCCGCTTCCGAAAGGGCGAGGACGCGCCAGCAGGCCTGGGGCCCTTCGTAGGCCCGCCGTCCGGAGGCGCCCCGCACCACCAGCTCCACTTCCCGCTTCTGGAGCCGGGCCTGGAGGATGGCGCCGGAAAGGCGTTCCAGTTCCCGCTCGAAGGTCCGTCCTGGAGTCCATGCGCCGAGGTCCAGTTCCAGGTGCAGGGCGAGGGGCTGCTCCTCCTCGAAGGTGCGCACCCACAGCTCGCCCTGAGGCCGCTGAGCGCTGCGTTTCCAGTGGACGCGCGCCGGCAGGTCGCCGGGGCGCATGGGCCGCGCGCCTTCGGGGCTGCTGTCGCCCGGACGGGGCAGGGTGCGGATCTGGCCTTCCCGGGCGGGGTCGCCGGGCACGGTCTGGGGCGCGCGGGGATGGGGCAGCACGAGGACGCTGCGATCCAGGTCGAAGCGCCAGGCCTTTTCGAGAAAACCGAAGGGATGGCGGGTGCGGAGCTCCAGCTCGGTGAGCCGCGTCCAGCCCCGTTTGCCCGCCCGCGCATGGAGCACGGCGACGGGTTCCGCGTCGCCGCCCCCGCCCGCGAAGAAGCCGGTCTCCACCTCGCCGCCTTCCATGGCGAGGCGCAATTCCAGACCGCGCACGCGCTTCGGCGCGCCGTCCCGGAAGCGCAGCCGCAGGCCGCCGCGCACGCGGGCGAAGAGATTGCCTTCATCCAGGTCCAAAGGCGTGAGATCGCGGAGCGAACGCCGGCTCACGACGCCGGAGACGAGGAAGAGCCCGAGCATCAGCGAGAAGACGAGGTAGAGCAGGTTGTTGCCGCTGTTCACCGCGAAGGCGCCGATGGCGAGCAGGGCCAGCAGGTACTCCCACCCGAGCCGGGTGATGGAGAGGCGCAGGGTCCGGTCCTTCCAGAGCAGCATCGGGAGGAAGGTTAACGCCGGATGACGCGGTAGGATGGAGGATTCATCCCGGATCGCCGATGCTGCAACGCCTTTTCCGCACCAAGTCCCTCGAGCAGTTGCGCGCCTCCGCCGAAGAGCCGGACCATCAACTCAAGAAGAACCTCACGAGCTTCGACCTCACGATGTTCGGCATCGGCGCGATCATCGGCGCGGGCATCTTCAGCACCATCGGCACGGCCGCGGCGGGCAACCTCGCGGATGGCCGCCTGGCCGCGGGCCCGGCACTCATCCTCAGCTTCCTCGTCACGGCCGTCATCTGCGGGTTCACGGCCCTCGCCTACGCCGAACTCGCGAGCATGATCCCGGTTTCGGGCTCGGCCTACACCTACGCCTACGCGACGCTGGGCGAGTTGATGGCCTGGATCCTCGGCTGGAACCTCTTGCTGGAATACGCGATCTCCAATGTGGCCGTGGCCATCTCCTGGGGCGACTACGCGCGCAGCTTCCTGGAGAACATCTGCCACATCCGCATCCCCGGCTGGCTCGCCATTGACCCCAAATCCGCCCTCGTGCTCAACGACGGCGTTCCGGCCATGGGTCTCCACGACAAGCTTCAGCTTCTCGCCCAGGCGAAGACCGGCGCGGTGGACGGCGGGCATTTCTTCATGAATTGGGAAAAGCTCCAGAGCGCGCCGCTGCTCCACGGCTTTCCGGTCTGCATCAACCTGCTTGCGGTCATCATCACGGTCTTCATCACCTGGCTCGCCTACCGCGGCATCAAGGAGAGCGCGAAGACCAACAACTGGATGGTGCTCATCAAGGTATTCATCCTGCTCACCGTCATCGCCCTCGGCGCGCGCTTCATCCATCCCGACAATCTCGTCGGCCACCCGGCCTCCTGGAGCGGTTTCGCGCCCAACGGCTTGAAGGGCATCCAGGCCGGCGCGGGCATCATCTTCTTCGCGTTCATCGGTTTCGACGCGGTCTCCACGACGGCGGAGGAATGCCGCGAGCCTGGGCGCGATGTGCCGAGGGGCATCCTGTGGAGCCTGCTCATCTGCACGGTGATCTACATCCTCGTGGCGGGCGTGGTGCTCGGCATGGTCCATTACACGGATCTCGTGGGCAAGGCCGATCCCCTGTCCTATGTGTTCGAGAAGTACCACCTCACCTGGCTCGCTGGCTTCATCAGCATCGGCGCGGTCATCGCGACGACGGCGGCCCTGCTCGTCTACCAGGTGGGCCAGCCGCGCATCTTCATGAGCATGAGCCGCGACGGCTTGCTCGGCCCCTGGTTCGGCAAGGTTCACAAACGCTACGGCACGCCCTCCAACGCGACGATCTTCACGGGCTTCCTCGTGGCGATCCCCGCGGCGCTGCTGGACATCGGCTTCGTCGTGGAGCTGGCGAACATCGGGACGATCTCCGCGTTCATCGTCGTTTGCATCGCCGTCATGCTCATGCGCAAGCGCCGCCCCGACATCCCGCGCAAGTTCCGCATGCCCTTCGTGTGGGTGCTGGCGCCCCTCGCCATCCTCGGCTGCCTCTGGATGGCCCGCGGCCTCACGATGGTCACCTGGAAGAACTTCGGAATGTGGCTCATCCTCGGCTTGCTGATCTACGCTTTCTACGGCAGCCGCAACAGCCGCCTGCAGCGGGAAAGCCAGGAGGCCTGATGTTCACCGGCCTGATCCGCCACCTCGGCACGCTCGAAGCGCGGTCCTCGCGTACGGGCGGGGCCAGGCTGCGGATCGCTTCGCCGAAAGCGGTGCTGGACCGCGCCGAGGAAGGCGCGAGCATCGCGGTGAACGGCTGCTGCCTCACGGCGGTGGCGCGGGACGCCCGCGCCTGGGAAGCGGACCTGAGCGAAGAGACGCTGCTCAAGACGACGCTGGGCCAGCTCGCCCTCGGCGCGAAGCTGCACCTCGAACCGGCGCTCCGCGTCGGCGATCCGCTGGATGGCCACCTCATGCTCGGCCATGTGGACGCCTTCGGCGCGCTCGCCGCGCGGCCCACGGGGGAAGGACTGTGGCGCTTCACCATGCCCGCCGAGCTTTCGCCGCTGGTGGCGGAGAAGGGCTCCATCGCCGTGGACGGCGTGAGCCTCACGGTGGTGGACGCGGGCTCCGACTTCTTCACGGTGGCCCTGATCCCCGAGACGGTCACGCGCACGGCCTTCGCGGACCTGCGGCCCGGCGACCTTGTGAACCTCGAAGCCGATCCCCTCGCCCGCTACGCCGCGCGGCTCCTCGGCGCCAAGCAGGGTTCGGCGAAGCTATCCAAATTCGCCGAAGGCGGCTGGGCCGCCATGGAGGCCTGGGGGCCGGACCCGGAAGCCTGAACGCTACTTCCGCCCGCGACTGCGGTCGGACCAGCCCTTCCACATGCCGAAGGTCTTCATCTGCGGCTCCATGCCCGTGGCTTTGAGCAGTGTCTCCACCTGCGCGCGGCTCTGGCGCGCGGGGAGCGCGGGCGCGTTGGCGAGGCCCCACATCAGGAGGGCGGCCTCGTCCGTCTGCCGTTTGAGCGCGGCCGGATCCACCTTGTCGAAGGTGTCGCTCTCGGCGTGGTAGTTGGGCAGGTAGTCCGTCCAATCCTGGTTCGCGATGAGCGTGGGGACGCCTTCCACGAGGAAGTCGTAGTTGTCCGTGCCCACGAAGGCGTCGTCGGTGTGGGCCTTCGGGGCCTCGGCGCCTTCGGACGCCAGCGCCGCGTCCAGGATGGGCCGCCATTCGGCGCGTCCGCCCAGGCTGAACCCGCTCACCTTGCCAAGGCCCTCGTCGTAGATGACGACGGCGCGGATGCGATCCAGCTCCGCGCGATGGGCGTTCACATAGGCCTTGGAGCCGAGCATGCCTTCCTCCTCGCCGCCGAAGAGGGCGAAGCGCACCGTGCGGCGGGGATGCAGGTCCGCGGCCCGGAACAGGCGGGCCAGCTCGATGACCATGGCGGCGTTGCATCCGTTGTCCAGCGCGCCGGTGCCCAGCTCCCAGGAATCCAGGTGCGCGCCGATGAGCACCACCTCGTCCTTGAGATCGCTTCCCGGAATCTCCGCGATCACATTGCCGGCTTTGGTCGGCCCCGCCACGCGGTTGGGCATGCGGATGTCGGCTTGGACGGGACCGTCCTTCAGCAAGCGCCCCAGCCGCGCGCCGTCTTCCCGGGCGATCTGGATCTCCACCTGATCGGCCACGCGGCCGTCCTCGCAGCGGGGATCCAGGTGGCGGTAGAGCAGCTTCCGCGGCCGGGTGGATTGGACGATGAGACCCTTCGCGCCCAGGCTCTTGGCGATCGCGGATTGATGGGAGGTGGTCGCGTATTCGCCGAAGAGCGCTTCCGGCGTCGTCATCGGCTCCGTGGCGAGGTAGATGAAGGCGCCCTTCGCGCGTGAGCCCAGCGCCTTCAACGCCGCGTCGCCGCCATCTCCGCCATCCACGACGCGGAAGGCGCCCGCGCAGGGCGGGCTCCACCCCCAACTCGTCGCGAGGGGCGAAAAGCCCATGGGGCCCTTGATCCGGATGCGGGGCGGCGCGGCGGTCCAGCCGTTCTTCAAGGTGAAGGACTCTGCGCGAGCCGCGACGCCTGCGGCCTTGAAGCCGTCGAGACCCCAATGCAGCGCGCGGGTGAAGGCGGGGCTGCCGGTGACGCGGCCGCCGATGCCATCGCAGAGCTGACGGAGTTGCGCCAGTTCAGGCGAGGGCTGGGCGAAGGCGGCGCGGAGCCGGTCCAGGCTCGTGTCTGGCGTTTGAGCGAGCAAGGGCAGGGTCGCGAGCAGGAGCAGGCGCTTCATCAGGCGGTCCTCCGCGTTTCACCGGCGTCGCCGCCGCTCTGGATGGCGGCGAGGGTTTCCACCACCTCCGCCGCGCCGCTGGGGCGGTTCTCCATGCGCTTCTGGAGCAGCCGATCCAGGAGGAAGCTGAAGCTCGGGGGCAGGGACGCATCCAGATCCTTTGCGTGGGGCGGTTCGGAGGAAAGCTGCTTGCGCAGCAATTCGCTCACATCCGAACCGGGGAAGGGCGGCTGTCCGGTCGCGAGCTCGAAGAGCATGACGCCGAGGGAGTAGAGGTCGGTGCGGGGGTCCACCCGGTCGCCACGCACCTGCTCCGGCGCCATGTAGCGCGGCGAGCCGAAGACCTGGCCCGAGCGGTCCTTGCCCGCGGCGGAGACGGGCGCGGCGAGGCCGAAGTCCATGAGCTTCACATCGCCGCGCGCGTCGAAGAGCACATTGAGCGGCTTGATGTCCCGGTGGACGACCCCCTCGGCGTGGGCGGCCTCCAGCCCTTCGGCCACCTGGCGGCCGATGCGGAGCACGAGCGGCAGCGGCAGTTTGCCGCGGTCATCCAGCAGGCGCTTGAGCGTGACGCCCTTGAGGTATTCCATGGTCACGAAGGCCACGCCGTCCGCTTCGGCGAAATCGTGGGTGCGGAGCACGAAGCGGTGGCTGATCTTGCGGGCGAGGCGCACTTCCTGCTTGAGCCTGTCCAGGAATTCCACATCCACCGCGTGCTCGGGGCGGATGACCTTGATGGCGACCTCCTCATCCAACTGGAGATCCTTCGCCTTGAGCACGATGCCCATGCCGCCCTTGCCCAGCACGCCTTCGACGCGGTAACGACCGGCGAAGGTCTCGCCCTCCTTGATGGTGAGCCGCTTGGGCGCGGGCATCGGCTGGCCGAGCAGGCTCACGGTGGCGTCCACATCCACCACCGTCATCTCGGCGTCCTTGGAGGCCCGCGTGTGCTGCCCCGCGCCCGAGGAGCGCACCTGCTCCAGCATGGCGACCATGTCCTCCTTCGCCTTCAACTCCGAAAGCAGGCCGCGAAAACGGTCCGTGAGGAGGCCCACTTCGTCCCTCTGATTGGATTCAGGCAGGTCGGGGCGCCGCCCTTCGGCGAGGGCCGCCGTCGCGTCCGTGAGGCGCTCCAGGGGCGCGGTGACGCTGCGGGCCGAAAGCAGCGCCACGAGCAGGGCGAGCAGCAGGCCCGCGGCGCCCGCGCCGAGGATCCAGAAGTTCAGACGCGTGTAGGGCGCGAGGAAGGGATCGAGCGGCATCACGAGCAGCTCCGCCGCCTGGAGATCGGCCGCGTTGGCGCCGCGCAGGGGCACGAGCGTCGCGAGCTGGTCGTGGCCGCCGAGGCTGAGCGGAACGGGCGGCGGCACTTCGCCCTTCTGGAGGACGGCTTTGGCGGACGCGAAGGAAGGGCCTTTCAACGCCGCCATCGCCTGATCGCGCACCGCGTCGTTGGGGAAGGTGTCCCCTTCGAATTTGAAGCGGCTCAGGAGCGCGAGGTGGGCGGACTTGGGCAGGGCGAGGGCGCGCAAACTGGCGGCCTGCTTGTCATCCAGCCGCGTGCCCACGAGCATCACGCCGAGCGGGTTGCCGGAAGGCGCGGTCAGGCGGCGGGCCACGGCGAAATAGGCTTGGGGTCCGAGCTCAACGAAACCCCGGTAGGACGGTCCCTGAAAACCCGCCGCCGCGGCCTCATCTGGGTTCAGCGCCATCTGGACGATGCCCACCTCCGCGAAGTCGGTCCGTCCCGGCGCGGGCTCGGTGCTGGCGAGCAGGCGGTTGTCCGGCCTCACCAGCAGCGCCACATCGCCGGAGAAGGTGGGCAGGTTGTCGTTGAGCAGATCCTGCACGCTGATGAGGCTGCCGGTCTCCTCCGCCTTCTCGATCTCGGCGAGGTTGAAGGAGTATTGGCTGAACACTTCGAGGCCCGCGTCCATCACCTTGGCCTGCTGGTCGAAGGTGCGGCCGAGGAGGGCGGCGGCGGCGTGGAGGCCTTCGGCGGCGGAAGCCTGGGCGGCCTTCTTCGTCTGCACCAGGGCGACGCCCAGCACCGCGCCGACGAGCAGCAGGATGACGAGACCGGTGCGGAGGAAGAACTTCCATCCCAAGGACTGAGTCCATTTCACGCTCGCGGCCATTGAAACCTCGTCACGGGGTATGCTTTGCGTCCATCCTACCGAAGGCAGCCCACTCTCTTGGAGGCTCCATGGCGGAACGGCGTGACTTCCTGCGCACGGTGGTGGGCGGTACGGCCCTCCTGGGTCTGAGCGGCCTCGACCTCCCCGCCATGGAGGCCGCGGACCGGGGCCGGGCCCCGTCCGATGTGGCCGTCCTCAACACGGCCCTGGAACTGGAGCACACGGCCATCTTCGCCTACGGCCTCGCCGCGGGCTCCGGCCTCCTTTCGAACGGGACGCTGGCCGTGGGCGCGCTGTTCAAAGGCAGCCACGAAACCCATCGCGCGGCCCTCACCCAGGCCATCAAGGACCTGAAGGGCTTCCCCATCGCGGCGCGGAAGAGCTACGCCTTCGACGCCTTCGAGCTCAAGACCGAGGCCGATGTGCTGCGCCTCGCCCTCTTCCTGGAGCTGAAGGCCGCCCATGCGTACAACGAGTCGCTGCGCCAATTCCGGCACAAGGCGCTTCTGGACGCCGCCGGGCGCATCCTGGGGGACGAGGTGAGCCACGCCGCCGTCCTGCGCGCCGCCCTCGGGCGCGGCCCCGTGGCATTCTGGGGCCAACTCGACGAGGGTTTGGATGGTTGATCGCGTCATCGCCCCACTGGCTCTGCTGCTGTCCGCGCCCCTGCTCGCCGGAAGTCTCCAAGGCCCCGTGAAGGTCATGGACAGGGATGGCAAGCCGAGACCGACCCTCAAAGACGCCATCGCCATCCTGGAGCCGCTGAACCACCGCGTGGAAGCGCGCAAGCGGCCCGCGCTCCGCATCCGCACCACCGGCAAGCGCTTCGTGCCGCGCGTGGCGTGGACGACGCCGGGCAGCTCGGTGAGTTTCCCGAACCAGGACCACATCCTCCACAATGTGTTCAGCGTGACGCCGGGCGACGCCTTCGACACCGGCCACTACGAGCCCGGCGACGCGCCCCGCTGGACCGCCGAGAAGGTCGGGCTCGTGAAGCTCTACTGCAATGTGCATCGCAAGATGAACGCCTTCCTGTGGGTCGTGGACACGCCCTGGGCGGATGTGCTCGATGGCCAGGAGGGCCTCGCGTTCAAGGAGGTCCCGCCCGGCCGCTACACGCTCCGCCTCTGGCACCCGGAAGTGGGCGAGAAGGATTTCGAAGTGACCATCGGCGAAGGCGCCACCACCGGAAGCTGGACCCTTCAGGCCAATCTGCCGGACTTCGAACCGCACAAGAACAAATTCGGTAAGGACTACCCGCCCGCGAAGGACGAGGGGAA
>CAYYJN010000015.1:2489-21211 GCA_964472275.1 uncultured Solibacteraceae bacterium | reverse complement strand
AACCGCACAAGAACAAATTCGGTAAGGACTACCCGCCCGCGAAGGACGAGGGGAATTACTAGCCGGGCTCCAGGCTCCAGGCTCCCGACTGCGCGGCTGGGCGAGCGCGCATGTGGTGACTCGTCAGCCTACGAGTCACGCCCCTGAATGAGCCGACGCCAAACCAGGCGGACCACAACCTGCCCCGTAGCCCGTAGCCCGTAGCCCGTAGCCCGTAGCCGAGGCTACTTCCCGCCGTGCACCTTCTTGATCATGTAGCGCGGCCTATCGCGGACTTCGGTGTAGATGCGGCCGATGTATTCGCCCAGCAGGCCGAGGGCGAGGAACATGCAGCCCACGAAGAAGAAGAGGATGGCGAAGAGGGTGAACACGCCGTTCACGGTGCCTTCCGGGTGCAGGAAGCGGTAGATCAACAGGCCCAGCGAGAACGCGAGGCTGATGCCGCTGATGATGACGCCGAAGACGCTGAGCATCTGCAAGGGCAGGAGGCTGAAGCTCGTCAGCAAATCGAATTGGAGGTTGATGAGTTTCCAGACGCCATACTTGCTATCGCCGGCCGCGCGCTCGGCGTGGGCCACGGGCACCTCGGCGATGCGCTTGGCGAAGGAGTTGGCGAGCGCCGGGATGAAGGAGCTGCGCTCCTTGCAGAGCAGCATGGCGTCTACCACTTCGCGGCGGTAAGCGCGCAGCATGCAGCCGTAGTCGTGGAGCTTCACGCCCGTGGTCTTGCGTGTGACGGCGTTGACGAGCTTGCTGGGCAGGCGGCGGAAGATGGAGTCGTTCTCCTCCCGCCCCTGGCGCCAGCCGCCCACCACATCGAAGCCCTCCTCGACCTTGGCGACGAGCTTGGGGATTTCCTCCGGCGGGTTCTGAAGGTCCGCGTCCAGCGTGACGATGACCTCGCCCTTGGCCTCCGCCAGTGCCCCGAAGACGGCGGCGTGCTGGCCATAGTTGCGGTTGAACTCCACCACCCGGATGCGCGGCTCGGCCTTGGCCAGGTCCAGGAGCAGCTTGAGGCTGGCGTCCTTGGAGCCGTCGTCCGTGAAGATCACCTCCCAGCCCCGGGCGTCGTAGGGCGCGAGGGCCGCGGATAGGCGCTCCCAGAGGGCGGGGATGTTGTCCTGCTCGTTGTAGATGGGGATGGTGACGCTCAAAAAGGGCGTGGCGCGGTCGCTCATGGAGGCTCCGAGCTTAGATTCTAGTAGAATCCTGCGAAGCCCCCCGGAGCGCCAAATGTCCCAGCCCCACATCCTGCTGGTCGAGGACGAGCTCAGCTTGGCCGAAGGCATCAAGCTCAACCTGGAGATGGAGGGCCTCGCCTGCACCTGGATCCCGAGGGGCGACGAGGCGCTCAAGCGCATCCTCGCCGAGCCCTTCGATCTGGTGCTGCTGGATGTGATGCTGCCCGGCATGGACGGCTTCAGCGTCTGCGAGCGCGTGCGGGAGGCGAAGAACTTCACGCCCATCCTCTTCCTCACCGCCAAGAACACCGAGGACGACCGCGTCCACGGCTTCGAGACCGGCGGCGACGACTACCTGGGCAAGCCCTTCCAGGTGCGCGAGCTGCTCACCCGAGTGCGCGCCATCCTGCGCCGCGAGGCCTGGTACAAGAATCGCACCCTTGGCAGCCGCCAGGCCTTCGGTCCCCACTGGGTGGACTTCGACAACTTCTGCGGCGAGGGTCCGAACGGCGCGTTCCAGCTGGGCGTGAAGGAGTGCATGATCCTGAAACTGCTCATGGAGAAGCCCGGCCAGGTCGTGAGTCGCCAGGAGATCCTCGACAAGGTCTGGGGCGAGGATTCCTATCCGACCACGCGCACCGTGGACAACTTCATCGTCCGCCTGCGCCGCAGCATGGAAGAGGACGCCCACCATCCGAGGTGGATCCACACCATCCGCTCGGTCGGCTACCAGTTCGACCCCGAAGGCAAGCAGCGCAAGGGCGAGGACTGATGAGTGAAAGCTGAAACCACGGAGACTCAGAGGCAGGGAGAAAAACCGGAACTGGGATTTTTCTGGATCGCGACGATCTCAATCGCGGTGGGGTTTATCCCTTCGGTCTTCTGTGCAGGAGTGCTGTTCATCGGTGGAACGCCGGGTGATGGCCCGGCAGCGGCGGTTGCGTGGTTTTTGCTGATTGGTTCATCGGGTCTGGGGCTTTCGCTTGTGCTGCTGATGAGCCTCCTCGGTAGGACAGCCATGCCACATGGAAGCCGTGCGAGCAGAGGGTTCCGGGCAACATCTCTGCTTGCCGCTTTGGCTGCCTTGATCTGGCTCTGTTTGCCCTTCGTTCTACGCTAAATAGCGAGAGGGGCCCTCGCGGGCCCCTCTGTGTCTCTGAGTCTCCGTGGTTTTATTTCTTCGCGGCCGAAGGATCGAGATCGCGGCTCTTGCCCCAGGCTTCGACGCGGAGCATCTGGTCTTCGAAGGATTCACCGGTCTCGACCTTCACATCTTTCAGGACCGGTCGGCCGTTGGCGTCTTCCACCACGGGCACGAGCTTGGGGAAGACGAAGGCCTTCTCCTTGGGGAGTTGCATGGCTTCGAGGCGGGCTTTGGCGTCGTCGTGCCAGGCCTTGTTGACCTTCGTCCCGTACTGGCCGAAGAAGGCCTCGGCCCCGGCCTGATCGCCCATGGCCTTGAGCGTCTGGAGCTTGTTCAGGATCTCGCCCACGCCCTCCCGGGCCTTGGCGAAGTCGGTGATCTCCACGAAGGCGTGGCCATCCTGCTGGTCCACCTGCACGCCCTTCTGGTTGTCCACGAGGTAGTTCAGCACGAGCTGGCGGCCGCGGAAGTGGGCCTCGTGGATGGTGTCGCCCTCGACGAGGCCGTTGGCCATGAGCTGGCCCGTGAGGTACTGGAGCAGCATCGCCTTGTAGGCGTCCTGATGGTCGGCGGCCGCGACGGCGCCGATCTCCTCAAGCTTGGGATCGGGGAACTGGTAGAGGGCCACGCAATCGGCGCGGCATTCCTCCAGCGCCGAATAGGTGGGGCCGATCTTGGTGGCGGGATCGGCGCCGTTGAGCGACGCGTCCGGCTGGCCGGAGCCGTGGCCGATCACCTCGTGCATGTAGACCACCCACTGGCGGGCGAGGGCACCGTCTTTCCGCATGAGGTCCTGATCCTCGGGCCGGTAGGAGGCCTTGATGCCGGCCTCGCGGGTGGCGGCGCTGGAGGCGCCTTCCACATTGAGCAGGACGACATTCTTGCTGCCGTAGTCTTTGCGGATGTCGGCGTAGTTCGGCAGGTTGTAGGCCGCCGGGCTGATGGGGCCCGCGTCGCCGGTCTCCATCAGCACATTGACGATGCTGGCGACGGGCGGCGTGATCTTGTCGCGCTTCCACTTGGCGTCCCAGGGCATCTTCGCCTCGAAGTAGGAGGCGTTCTGGCTGAGCTTGTCAATGACGGTGGAATCGGACTTGTAGCTCACATTGGCCTCGTAGGCGCCGATGACCGAGCGGGGGTCCTTGTAGACCTCGTAGAAGCCGTTCAGGTAATCCACGGTGCTCTGGGTCTGGAGCCAGGCGATGCTGTGCTTCTTGAAGGTGGCCTCGTCGCCGGTCTGGAAGAAGGCGATGAGGTCTTCGAGCGCCTCCTTCTGGTTCGCGTTGGCCTCGAAGCGCGTCTTGACGGTGCCATCGGGCATCGTCACCTTGGCGATGGAATCCTCCACATAGGGCAGGGCCTTCTGCAGCCAGTAGACGACCGTGTCGAGCTGCGCGCCGTAGACGCCGCCCACCTTGAAGACCTGGGCCACGGCCTTCTTGCCGCGCTTGGCGAAGCGCACATTGACCTGCGCCTGGGCGGCTTCGGGCAGGGCCTGGATGGCCTTGAGCGTGAGGCCCTTGTCGTAGAGGCCGTTGGATGAGGTGGCGATGGGGTCCACGCCGGGCACCTGGTTCACCTGGATCGGGTCCACCTTCGGGTCGAAGATGTAGGGCTTGAGCTGGGCCAGCGCCGTCATCGCGCCGCCCTTGGCGGCGAATTTGGCGTGCTTCTTCACGGCGATCTGCACGGCCTTCTTGAGCTGGTCGTAGGTGAGGTTCGCCGGGACGAACTTCGTCGCGTGGGTGTGGCTGTAGTTGCCGTGGTTGGCCCACACGAGCTTCAGGTATTCGCCCAGGCCCGCGCGGGTGGCGTCGTCCAGCGCGTCCTTCTTGGACCAGACGCCTTCCAGGAGGTTCTTGATGTCGAGGGCCTTGGGGTGGTTCTGGAGGTAGCCGATCTCATCGCCCGCCAGGGCGGCGCGGTAGAGGTAGTAGGCGAATTTCTTCTGGGTGGGGCGGAGCTTGTCGAAGCCCGGCGCGTCCACGGGCACGAGCCACATGTCGCGGCCATTGGCGCCCAGCTTCTCGATGGAGGCGGGGGCGGCCTGAGCCGTGGGGGCGGCCGCCGGGGCCGGGGTGGGATCTTGGGCGAAGAGGGTGGTGCCTGCGGCTAGGGCCGCCATGATCCAGGCGCGCTGCATGGGTCCTCCTAGGGGGAAAGGCCCATGATGCCACAGGGGGTGGAAGGCGCCGCCTCGGGATTGCCGCTCAACCGCCCGCCGAGCTGGGTTCCTGCGCCCGTTCGCGCACGAGGACGGAGACCGCGATGACCCGATCCTCCGCGCCCCGCACGGGCGCGAATGTGAGGTCGGCGGCGAAGGGCTGCCCGCCCTTCCTGAGCGCTTCGCCTTCGAGCAGGTGCACCGTCTCGCCCGCGCCCACGCGCGTGAGCAGGTCCGGCAACAGCGCGAGCCCGCCATCCACCAGCAGCCGGGAGAAGGGCTGGCCCAGGGCCTCGCCCTTGGGGAGGCCGAAGATCGTCTCGGCGGCGGTGTTCCAGGTGAGGATGCGGCCATCGGCGCCGAAGGAGGCGAGGCCATCGCCCAGGTTCTGAATGAGGCTCTCCAGGTAGCGCCGGGTCTTCTGCGTCTCCTGGTGGCTTCGCTCCAACTGCGCGTAGAGCTGGCCCATCTCCTGGTTCCGCTGCTCCAGCGCCTCCTTGGCGGCGCGCAGTTCGGAATAGAGGCGCGCCGTCTCCATGCTGGACTTGAGCGCGTCTTCGAGAAGGTCCTGGGACTCCGCGCGGCCATCGGGCTGCAGATCGTCAATGGTCACGCCGCTGTGGCGGAGGATCACGGCGGGCGGTTGCTCCGGCGCGGTTCCGGGCGCGGCGGCCGTGCCCACTTCGCGGAGCGCCTCGCTCAGGTTGTTGTCAATGAGCGCCAGCATGGCGTCGAAGTCCTTCACCTTCTTGTCGAGGTTGAACTTCTTGAAGGTGTAGTCCACCGTCTCGCGCGTGATGGCGCGAAAGGTCTCCACCACGCCGATGCCTTGGGAGGCGATGGCCTCGAAGAAAGGCGCGTTGCGGAAGTTGAGGCGGCGGTTCATGACGCCGACGGCGAGGGCGTCCGGCAGATCCCGCTTGTTGAACTGGAGCACGAGGGGGATCTGCTTGATGTTCAGGCGGTTCGCGTTGAGGTTGTGGTAGAGGTTGCTGAGCGAATCCACATTGTCCTGCATCTTCGCCTCGGTCGAATCCGCGACGAAGACGACGCCATCCGCCCCGCCCAGCACCACGCGCCGGCTGGCGTCGTACTGGATCTGGCCCGGCACGGTGTAGACCTGGAGGTGGATCGCGTTGCCGTAGATGTAGCCGAGGTTGATGGGCAGCAGGTCGAAGAAGAGGGTGCGGTCCTCCTGGGTGTTCACGCTGAACATCTCGCCGCGCTGCGCCTCGCCGCAGAGGGCGTGGAGCTGCTGGAGGTTCGTGGTCTTGCCGGACAGCCCCGGCCCGTAATAGACCAGCTTCAGCAGGATCTCGTTGGCTCGCGAGTTGAATTGGACCATGGCGGCAAGGGAAGGATTCAGCCTAGCACGGGGAAAAAACCGGGGACCTCCCACCCCTGTTAACGGCAAGGTGCCTGATAGGATCAAATCCTGTGCGGGAGGTCACCGAAGAGGACTGGCTCGTTCGGGATGATCTAACATGACTGATATGACGAATTTCAGGTAGTCCATGAGCATCCCGACCCATGTCGCCATTATTCTCGATGGCAACGGCCGCTGGGCGGCTCAGCGGGGCCAGCCGCGCATCAAGGGGCACAAGGCTGGGGTGCGGGCCGTGGAGGCGATCCTGGACGCGGCGGCGGATGAAGGCATCGGCCACCTGAGCCTCTACGCCTTCAGCACCGAGAACTGGAAACGCCCGGCCTTCGAAGTGACGGCGCTCATGGCCCTGCTCCGCATGTACTTGCGGATGTTCGTGCCCAAGCTCCTGGCCAAGGGCACGCGCTTCCACCACCTGGGCAGCGAAGAGGGCCTGCCCGCGGGCGTCATCTCCGACCTGCATTGGTTGGAGGCGAAAACCGCTCACGGCACCGGCATGACCTTCCACCTCGCCGTGAACTACGGCTCCCGCCTGGAGATCGCCCAGGCGGCCGCCCGTTGCGTGGCCGATGGGTTGAGAGCCGATCAGGTGGACGAAGCGGCGCTCCAGGCGCGGCTCTGGACGGCGGGCGTGCCCGATGTGGACCTGCTCATCCGCACCAGCGGCGAGCACCGGATCTCCAACTTCCTGCTTTGGCAGTCCGCCTACGCCGAACTCCACCTCACGGACATCCTCTGGCCGGATTTCGGACCGGCGCAGCTCCGGGAGGCGCTGGCCGAGTTCGGGGGCCGGGAGCGGCGTTTTGGCGGTTTGTAGGCCAAACTAGGGATCATGCCCAAGACCCCCGCGCCCGTCGTCTCGAACGCGAAACCCGGTTTCGACAAGAAAAACCTCCTCACGCGCGTGGGGACGGCCCTCGTCTTCGCCTGCCTCTTCCTGAGCCTCCTCTGGTTCGGCGGCGACGCGGCCTGGGGCCGCCCGGCCTACGCGCTCCTCATGGCCGTGAGCATCTTTGCGGGCGTGCGGGAGATGACGCTCATCGGCCGCGCGCGCGGCTTCAACCCCCAACTGGTTCCGCCCCTGCTCGTCGCCTGGGGCCTGCTTGCCCACTTCTACCTCCAGACCGGCGTGGAGGACCCGCTGCCCCTGTGGCTGGTCCTGGGTGGCGGTTTCCTCGTCCTCCACTTCAGCGCGCTCTTCTTCGATCAGAAGCTCGAAGAGGCCCTGCCCAGCCAGGCCATCGCGTGGATGGGTGCGCTGCTGCTCGGCCTGGGCCTCGGCTTCCAGCTCAAGCTCTTCCTGCTCCAGGGCACGGTGGCGAAGACGGGCAGCCGCTTCATCCTCGCCCTCTACCTCATCACCTGGCTGGGCGACACGGCGGCCTATTTCATCGGCAGCGCCTTCGGCAAGCACCGCCTCGCGCCGAAGGTGAGCCCGAAGAAGAGCTGGGAGGGCGCGGCGGGCAACCTGCTGGGCAACCTGCTGGGCGGCGTGATCATCAAGCTGTGGGCCTGTCCCCAGTGGACCTGGGTGGATGTGGCGGCGCTTTCGATCCTCATGGGCGTCGCGGGCCAGCTCGGCGATCTGGTGGAAAGCACCTGGAAGCGCAGCGCGGGCGTGAAGGACTCCAACGCGGGCCGCGTCTCCATCCCCGGCCATGGCGGCCTGCTGGACCGGGTGGACAGCCTGCTCTTCGCCGCGCCCGTGCTCTACGCCTACGCGTACTTCGTGTTCGGATTCAATTGATGGACGGGCCTCGGACCTCGGGCCTCGGACCTCGGGCCTCGGCGCCGCGGCGCGGGAGAATCTGAATGCGGCGCGTCGCGATTCTCGGTTCCACCGGCAGCATCGGCTGTTCGGCGCTGGAGGTGGTGCGCGCGCATCCGGAGCGACTTTCGGTGGTCGCGCTCGCCGCTGGGCGGAATCGGGATCGTTTGAGGGAACAGTGCGAAGCGTTCCGCCCCAGCCTCGTGAGCGTGGCGACGGAAGAAGATGCCAAGTGGCTGAAGGGCGCGCTCTCTTATCCGCCGGAGATCGCCTTCGGCGCGGAGGGTTTGATGGCCTGCGCCCTCCACCCGGAAGCCGACACCGTGCTCGCCGCCGTGGTGGGCGCGGCCGGGCTGCCATCCACCGAAGCGGCGCTGCGCGCGGGCCGCCGCGTCTGCGTGGCCAACAAGGAATCCCTCGTCGTGGGCGGCGCGCTCATGCGCCGGGCGCTGGAGGCGGGCGGCGGCGAACTGCTGCCCGTGGATAGCGAGCACGCGGCGCTCCATCAGCTCCTCGCGGGCCGCGCGCCCGGCGACATCGCCGAGTTGCGCCTCACCGCCAGCGGCGGCCCTTTCCGCGAATGGCCCCTTGAGAAGATCCGCGCCGCCACCAAGGACGAGGCGCTCAACCATCCCACCTGGAAGATGGGCCCGAAGATCACCATTGATAGCGCGACCTTGATGAACAAGGGGCTGGAGGTCATCGAGGCCTCAGTCCTTTTCGGCGCGGGCGCGGAGAAGATCGCCGTGACGGTGCATCCCCAAAGCCAGGTCCACGCGATGATCGGGTTCACCGACGGCACCTACCAGCTCCAGGTCTGCGCCAACGACATGAAGCTGCCCATCCAGTACTGCCTGCTCCATCCCGACAAGGTGCCGGGGCCTGTGCGCCCCTACGATTGGGACGCTTCCCGGAACTGGACCTTTGAAGCGCCGGACCTGACGCGCTTCCCGCTCCTGGGCTTGGCCTTCGACGCGCTCCGGGCCGGGGGCACGGCGCCCGCGATCCTCAACGCGGCCAACGAGGTCGCGGTCGCGTTTTTCCTAGAAGGGCGGCTCGGATTCTGGGACATCCAGGCCACCGTCCGCGAGACCTTGAACGCGGTGGCGAGCGAACCCATGCTGGATCTTCCCCAGGTGCTGGACGCGGATCGCCGCGCCCGGGCCTTCGCGGAATCCTGGGCGGCGCGGCAATTCTCCTGACCCGCCTGAAAGGCAAGCCTTGCTGACCTTCCTCCTCGCGTTCTTCTCCCTGAACTTCCTGTCGGCGATCTGGCCTCCGGCGCTCATGCTGGGCGGGCTCATCTTCCTGCACGAGCTCGGCCACTTCATCGTCGCCAAGCGCATGGGCATGCCGGTGGAGGTGTTCTCGCTGGGCTTCGGCACGCGCCTCGTCGGTTTCAAGTGGCGCGAAACCGATGTGCGGCTTTCACTGCTGCCCCTGGGCGGCTATGTGAAGCTCGCGGGCTTCAATCCCGAAGAGCCCGCCGCCGAAGATCCCCACGGCTTCCTCAAGCAGCCCGTGTGGAAGCGCCAGCTCTTCTACTCCGGCGGCATCATCGCCAACCTGATCGTCGCCTTCGTGCTGCTCTGGATCATCGGCGTGAATGGCGCGCGGGTGGTGAAGGCTTCCGCCAAGCCCGGCTCATCCCAAATCGTGAGCCAGGTGATCAAGGGGCAGCCCGCGGAAGCCGCGGGCCTTCGCCCTGGTGATGAATTGAAGCGCGTCGGTCCCGTGGCCTTCCCGGAAGGAACTTGGGAGGCGGCCAGGGCGTTTATCGAAGCTCATCCCGGTCAACCCATGGCGATGGAAGTGCTGCGGGACGGCAAGACGCTCGATCTCACCCTCACGCCGCGGAGCGAAGGCGGCGTCGGGAAGATCGGCCTCGCGGCGGTGGCGGCGGACCTTCAAGTGGAACGGCGGCCTTTCCAAATGGGCGACCTCTGGACCGGCGCGGCTTTCAGCGCGTCCACGATGGCGGGCATGACGAAGAATGTCTTCGGCTTCCTCGGCCAGATCCTCACCTTCAAGGCCCACGCGGCGGATGTGGCGGGGCCCATCGGCATCATGAAGATCAGCGCCGAGGCCGCGCGGATCGGGTGGGAGACCTTCCTTTCGATGATGGCGCTCATCAGCCTGGAGCTGGCCATCTTCAACCTGCTGCCCATCCCCATGCTCGATGGCGGCCACATGGCCGTGCTCGCTTACGAGCGCTTCCGCCGCAAGGACCTCACCCTGGAGTTCAAGGAGAAGCTCTTCACCGGCGGCTTCCTGCTCATCGCGGGCCTCATGGCCTTCGTGATCTTCCTGGATGTGATGAAGCTGCGGAAGTGAGTTCCGGCGATGTTCTAAGAAAAGACAGGGACGCAGAGGACACAGAGCAAGCACAGAGGGCACAGAGAACAGCCATTGAAAGCGTTTTTCTCTGTGCCCTCTGTGTTCCTCTGCGCTCTCTGTGTTCCTTCCTTTTGGCTTACTCCCGCGCGCCTTTGCGGATGCGATCCATCTCGCGCTTGGCTTCGCGCTCTTTCAGCGCGTCCTTCTTGTCCGGGGCCTTCTTGCCTTCGGCGAGCGCGAGCTTGAGCTTCACCTTGCCCTTGTCGCTCAGGTAGAGCGCCAGGGCGATGAGGGTGTAGCCCTTGCGGTCCACCTTCGCGGCGATCTTCCGGATCTCGGCCTTGGAGAGCAGCAGCTTGCGGGGCCGCAGCGGCTCGTGGTTCACATAGCCGCCCCGTTCGTAGGGGCTGATGTGCGCCTGCTTGAGCCAGAGCTCGCCATCCACCAGATCCACATAGGCGTCCTGCAACTGGCCCTTGCCCGTGCGCAGCGCCTTCACCTCCGTGCCCAGCAGCACGAGCCCCGCCTCCCAGGTGTCCAGGATGTGGTAGTCGTGCAGGGCCTTGCGGTTGCGGACGAGATCTTCGGGCATGACTCCAGTCTAATGGCTCCAGGCTCCAGGCTCCGGTCTACGCGGCTGGGCGAGGCGGGGTGGATCGGGCCGTCAGCCTGCGAGCAGGGCCAACCTGGGGCCAGCCGGAATCCGCGCATGCCTCGTCAAGCCCTGGAGCCCGTAGCCCGTAGCCCGTAGCCTAGAGGCATGATGCACGCGCTGATGGCTCCGGTGATCGCCTGGATGACGGCCCTGATGGCCGCGACGGGGCCCTACGGCGTGATGCTGCTCATGGCCATCGAAAGCGCGTGCATTCCGCTTCCCAGCGAAGTGATCATGCCCTTCGCGGGCTACCTCGCCTTCCAGGGGCAGCTCCAGTTCCACGGCCTCGGCGCGGGCAATCCCGTGGCGCAGATCTGGATCGCGGGGGTCTTCGGCGCGCTGGGCTGCAACCTGGGCTCCATCCCCGCCTACGAGCTGGGCCGCTGGGGCGGGCACGGGGCGGTGAAGAAATTCGGCCGCTACCTCTGGCTGCACGAAGGCCATCTGGAATCGGCCCACCGCTTCTTCGCGCGCTTCGGCGCGGAGGCCATCCTCCTCGGCCGCATGCTTCCGGTGGTGCGCACCTTCATCGCGCTGCCCGCCGGCATCGCCAAGATGGACCGGACGAAGTTCCACCTTTACACCTTCGCCGGCAGCCTGCCCTGGTGCCTGGGCCTCGCCTGGCTCGGCTTCAAGCTCGGCCAGAAGTGGGACACCCTGGGCGTCTGGTTCCATCGCTTCGACACCGTGATCGTCGCCGCGATCCTCGCGGGCGTGATCTGGTTCGTGCGGGATCACTTCAAGCATCGGACGCGGTAGGAGGATGACGATGAAACTCTACACGCGGGGCGGAGACAAAGGTTCGACCGGGCTCTTCGGCGGGGACCGGGTCGCGAAGGACCATCCGCGCCTCATGGCCTACGGCACGCTGGATGAATTGAACAGCGTCATCGGCCTGCTGCGCCTGCACGCGAAGGCGGCGGATGCAGAAGGGCTCCAGCGGGTGCAGCACGACCTCTTCGTGCTCGGCGCGATCCTCGCCACGCCGGAGGAGAAGAAGGATCTGCTGGGCGCGAAGATGACGACGCCCACCTGGACCATTCCGGACATGGAGGCGGACATTGACCGGCTCACCGCCCTCGCGCCGCCCATGACCGCCTTCGTCCTGCCCGGCGGTTGCGAGGCTTCCGCCCGCGCCCACCTGGCCCGCACCGTCTGCCGCCGCGCCGAACGGGAAGTGGTCGCCATGAGCGAAACCCTCGCCGTGGACGCCGCCGTGCTCATCTACCTGAACCGCCTCAGCGACTGGCTCTTCGCCCTCGCCCGCGCGGAGAACGCGCTCGCCAGGGTGCCGGACATCGAGTGGCGGCCGAAATAGGCGCGGGTCAGCCCAAGCTCTCCGCGGGATCGTCGCCGTTCAACTCGCTGAGGCGGCCTTCGGCGATGCGGGTGGCGTTCTCGGCCCAGAGGACGCCTTCGCCGAGCGAGAGGCGCTCGAAGTGGCCGCGCAGGTGGGCGAGGGTGCGCAGGAGCGAAGGCGCGAAGCTGGTCTTGCGTTTCAGCACGAGCTGCGCGCCGAAGGTGCCGAGGGCCTTGAGATTGCGCTGCACGGCGGAGAGAGTCAGTTCCTCTTCCAGATCCGGATCGTCCCATCCCAGTTCTTCGCGGACGGCTTCCACCAAGAGGCGGCCAGCCTCCACGCTCCAATCCCAGTAGCCGTCGTAGCGCAGGCTCGCGAGGTCGTAGGTGGCCGCGCCGCGCCGCGCGTCCTGGAAATCCAGCACCACGAGCCGGTCGCCGTGCACCATGAGGTTGCGCACATGGAAGTCGCGGTGGACGAAGAAGGCCGCGCGGCTCTCCAGGCTCGCGTGGATCTCATCCATCATGCGATCCAGCCAGCGGGGCGATTCCTTGCCGAGGAAGCCGCCGAAGAAATGGTCGCGGCAATAGCTCCACTCGAAGGCGAACTTGGCCTGGTCGAAGCTGCGTTGCATGAAGAAGGCGCCCGGCGGCGAACCCACCGTGAGCGGGCCAAGCCAGGTGGCGAGGAGGAAGCCCGCGCGATGGGCCCAGAGTTTTTCCTCTTCCGGGTGCTGCATGAGGCGCTGCTCGAGGGTCGTGTCGCCCAGATCCTCCAGCAGGAGGCAGCGATCCTCGTCCTCGGCCTTCAGGATCGTCGGCACGGCCACCAGCGGCGCGAGGTAGGCCTGCAGCGCGCGGAACTCGAAGTAGGATTCGTCGCCTTCGGGGTGCAGCGCGACGATGGCCGTGCCCAGGCGCGGGTGCGCCACGCGGTAGTAGGCCCGCGCGCCCACATCGCCCGCGAGGGGTCTGGGCGAGTGGAGGCCCCATCGGTCGAGGGCGCGTTGGAGGCGAGGGTCCATGGCCTTAGGCTAGCGCGAGGCGCACCTGCGTGCCGTCCTCCGCGCCGAACCAGAACGCGTCGCGGTCGTTCACGGCGGGCGGCGGCGCGGCGCGGGGGCCGAGGACGCAGCGCGTGAAGCGACCCGCCGCGTCCGGTCCGGGTTCGGAGGCGGGATGCAGGTAGCAGCCCTTCACGCGTCCCTCTTGATCTGGCGCGAGCTCGGCGGCGGCCGCGATGAGCGCGTCCGGCGTGCCCACCTCGCGCCACGGGAAGGACTCAGCGACGAAGCCGCGGTGGTCGAGGCGCGGCAGCAGATCGCGGACTTCGTTCGGGCCTTCCGGCAACAAGGCGAGGGCGCTGGGTGACCAGCAGGCGGCGCCGGTGAAGAGGTAGGGGCCCGCGCCTTCGCCATCCATCCGCACGCGGCGATCCGCGTCGAGCCAGACCTTCGTCCACGGGCCGCCGGGATGGGGCAGGAGCAGCCAGGTGAGATCCGCGCCGGAGGCGAGGTGGGCCGTTTTCAGCGCCGCGAAGGGCACGCGCTCGCCAAGCGCGTCGGCGTTCCAGGTGAGCAGCGCGTCGCCCACGCGGCCGCGCGCATGGAGCAGGCCGCCCGCGGAACCGAGCAGCGTGGGTTCTTCGAAGACTTCGAGACCCTCGGCGGCTTCACGCAGGCGATCGGCGTGCAGGTGGGCGTTGCAGCCGAGGCGGGCGAAACCTTCCGCCCGCAGCGCGTCCGCGCCGTGTTGAAGGAGGCTGCGGCCGCCGATCGTCCAGGCGGGCTTGGGCAGGGTCTCGGAGAGCGAGCCCATGCGGGTTCCGAGCCCCGCGGCGAGGAGGAAGCCGTCAAGCGTCGTCATGGTCGTCGTGGTCCTTCACTGGCCTAAGCAGGAAGCGCGCGGGCGCGAGGCCGCGCATCGCGAGGACGCGGATGCGCCAGCCTTCCAGGCGCAGCTCGTCGCCCACGCGGAGCACGCGCCCCAGTTGCTCCTGGAAGTAGCCGCCCAAGGACACCGAGCCCTCTTCGCCTTCGAGGCGCAGGTGGAGGTGGTCCTCCAATTGTTCGAGCGTGACGGTGCCTTGGGCGAGCCAGCCGCCGCCCTTGCGCGGACTGAGCTGGATCGCCTCGCGGTCGAACTCGTCCTGGATCTCGCCCACGAGTTCTTCCAGCACATCTTCAAGGGTGACGAGGCCATCCACGCCGCCATGCTCATCCACCACGAGGGCGAGGTGCTGCTTGCGCTGCTGAAATTCGAGAAGGAGGGATTCGAGCAGTTGGGTTTCCGGCGCGAAGAAGGCGGGGCGCGCCAGCGCCTTCAGATCCACCGCGGAGCCCCGCTCGTGCAGGCTCCAAAGCAGATCCTTGAGGTGGACGACGCCGAGGACGCGATCCAGGTCGCCATCCACGAGGGGCAGCCGCGTGTGGGGCGTCTCGCGGGCGCGGCCCAGGTTGGCTTCCAGTTCCTGGCGCAGGTCCAGGTAGGTCACCTGCACGCGGGGCACCATGATTTCGCGCACGGTGCGCTTCGAGAACTGGAACAGGTTCTCGATGAGCTCCTGCTTCGTCAGGTCCAGCGTGCCTTCGGCGCGGCTGCGGAAGAGGATGTGCTTCAACTCCTCTTCGGTCGGCGCGGGCTCGCCATGGGATTGGGCGGTTCCGCCCAGCATGCGCTCCACGCCGCCGCTGAGCGTCTGGAGAAAGGCCGTGAGGGGTCGAATGGCGCGGGACCAGAGCAGCAGCGGCCGCGCGGTGCGCAACGACCAGGCGACGGAGCTGCGGATGGCGAGACCGCGCGGCACCAATTCGGCGAGCACCACCTGGAGCAGGGTGACGAGCAGGAGGCCGAAGGCCGTGCCGATGAGGAAGCCCGCCCTGGGCCAGGGCAGGCCGCCCAGCAGGCGCTGGAACACCTTCACGAAGGCGTCCTCGCCCACCGCGCCGAGGGTGATGGTGAGCAGCGTGATGGCCACCTGGATGCTGGTGAGGTGGCGGGAGAGGTTCTGATGGACTTCCAGCGCCGCGCGGGCGCGGGCGTCCTTCGCCTTGAGCGCCTCCAACTGCGTCGCGCGCACGCGCACGGCGGCGAATTCCGCCAGCACGAAGAAGGCGCCGAGCAGCAGCAGGATCGCGCAGCCGAGGAGCAGGCCGGGGCTCACGGGCGGAGGACTCCGAAGGAGCTAGCCCTCATTCCTTGGCGAGGCCGCCACCCTGACGGAGCTTTTCGCCGAGCTCATCCAGCAGGGTCGCCAGGCCCTTGAGCCGGTCGCCGCGATCCGCGAGCTGACCCTGGAGGCCCTGCTTCTCCTTCTCCAGCGCGGCGGAAGCCTCCTGGGCGGCCTTGAGCTGATCCTTGGCGCGGCCCAGTTCGGCCTCTTTGAGGTCGAGGCCCTTCATGAGCTCCATGCGCTCCTGATCGTGACGGGCCTTGTCCTCGTCCAGCTTCTGCTTGGCGTCCTTCGCGTCGCGCATCGCGGTCTCGATGTCCTTCGCGAGGGTGGCCTTGGTCTCCTCGGCGGCTTTGAGCTTCGCCTCGGCGTCGGAGAGGGAATCCTGCATCTGGGCGAGTTGGCGACCTTGGCCGCGCACGGTGGCTTCGAGGCCCGTCACTTCGTCCTTCAGCGCGGTGGCCTTTTCCTTGTGCTGGGACAGCTCTTCGCTGGCCTTGGCGTGGGCAGCCTCCAGCGCCACATGCTTGGCGCTCATCTGCTCCAGGCTTTCGCCAAGCTGAGTGGCCTCCGCCCTGCGCTTTTCCAGTTCCGCTTCGGCCGTCTCCGCGCGGCTTTGGAAACCGGACAGCTCCAGCGTCTGGCTCTGGAGCTTGTCGCGCTCCCGGAGCAGATCAATGGTGCGCGTCGTCTTCTCGGAAAGCTGCTGGTTGAGTTGATCCGCTTGCTGGATGAGCTGCTGGCGTTCGGTGATGGCGTCCTTGAGTTGCTGGCGCAGGGCGTCGGCGTCACCGGACTCCTCGGCCTTGGCCAACGCTGCCTGAGCGGCCATCAGCTTGGCTTGGAGGTCCGTGGATTCTTTCTTGCCCCGTTCCAGTTCATCCAGGTTCAAGGTGACGCTGTTGAGCTGGCGCTGGAGCTGGACGAGGGCTTCCTCCGTCTCCTTGAGCTTCAGGTTCTTGGCGGCCAGCTCCTCCTGGAGATGGGCCACCTGGCCCGCGGCGAGGTCCGGCTTGGCCGCGCCTGGAGGGGCGGTGGCGTGGGCTGATGTGGAAGTCGGCGCGGGAGTGGGCGCGGGTTTGGCGCTTGGGGGCGCGGCGAGGGCCGCCTGGATCTGAGCCGCCGAAACGGCGACGGTTCCCGCCGCGCGATCCGGCGCGGGCGCCGCATAGCCCTGATCCAGATCGGTCTTGAGATCGCCAAGCCAATCGCCGCCCAGGTCGCCGCTCAGATCGCCGTCATCGGCCAGATCGCCCAGCGGGTTGTCGGGGTCCACGCCCCGCGGCGGCACGAGGGGGCGCAACGCCTCCACGAGGTTCACGGGCGGAACGGGCTTCATCAGGTAGAGGTCGGCGCGGCCCTTCAGGCTCTGGTGGCGCTTGTATTCGTCCTCGGTGGCCTTGGAGCTGATGAGCGCGACCTTCAGGCCCGCCAGCTTGGAGCTGCGGCGGATGGAGGCGCAGAGGGCGTAGCCCCGGTTGTCGGCGATTTCCACGGAGATGAGGACGCAGGCGAAGGCGCCGCTCTCCAGCCGCTGCATGGCGGCGTCCGGCGCGTTCGCGACCTCCACTTCGAAGGCCGCTTCCAGGCCCGCCTGGTGCTCCTTCAGGAAGGCGCGGTCGTTGTCCACGATGAGTAGGCGCTGGCCTGACATGCCTCGTCCTGAGTTGGGGCTTCAGTCTATCCGCAAATGCGGGGAAGCCCAGGGGATCCCCTGGGCTTTCTCTTCGGGCGGGTGGTGAAAAACCTTTAGCGGCGTGGCGGCACGGCCACGGTCACCTTCTGATCGCCCCGGGGGCTTTGGATGTAGAGCAGCAGGGCGCGGCCCGCGGCCTTCTTCACCTGGGTGTTGAACTGACTCAGGTCCGCCACGGGCGCGCGGCCGACGGAAGTGACCACCCAGCCGGGCGCGAGCACATTCGCCGCGTCGGAACGCGGGGCGACGGCCGTCACGACGACGCCTTGCACGCCATCCTGAATCCCGAACTGATAGCGGTTGGCCTGGTTGAGATCGCCCACCTGGAAGCCGTAGGTCTTGTCCAGGTTCAGGGCCTGGCCGCCTTGAGGGGCCGCGTCGCCTTGGTTGGAGTCGTCGTCCTGATCCGGGCTGCCTTGAGCCGACATGTCGCGGCGGTCGCCGAGCTTGACGGCGAGCGTCTTCGTCTTGCCGTCCCGCAGCACTTCCAGCTTCACCGTCTCGCCCGCGCGGCGACCGGCGATGTAGCTCACCAGCTCATCGGGGGAGGAGACGGCCTGGCCATCCACGCCGGTGATCACATCCAGGCGCTGCACGCCCGCTTTGTCCGCCGGAGCGCCGGGTTCCACCGTGCTCACGACCACGCCCTGCTTGGAGCCGAGCGCGTCCTGGAAGGGGCCGGTAAGCGGCGTGAGCTGGATGCCGAGGTAGCCGCGGCTCACGGGCTGGCCCGAGCGCAGGTACTTGAGGACGCGCGTCACTTCGCTGATGGGCACCGCGAAGCCGATGTTCTGGCCATCGGCGCGGATGAGCGTGTTGATGCCGAGCACTTCGCCCTTCAGGTTCAGCAGCGGGCCGCCGGAGTTGCCGCGGTTGATGGCCGCGTCCGTCTGGAGGTAGGCGCCGAGCCCCGCGTCCAGGCGGCGCCCCTTGGCGCTGATGATGCCTTGCGTGACGGTGTGCTCCAGGCCGAGCGGGTTGCCGATGGCGACGACCCACTCGCCCACCTGCGCCTTGTCCGAATCGCCGAGCTTGGCGAAGGCCAGGCCGCTCGCGTCAATCTTCACGAGCGCGATGTCCAGTTCCTTGTCCCGGCCCAGGATGCGGCCCTTGAAGGTGCGGCCGTCGGAAAGCTTCACTTCGATCTGGGGTTTGTCGTCGGAGCCTTGAGCCCCTTCGATCACATGGTTGTTGGTGAGGATCTCGCCATCGGGGCTGATGACCACGCCCGAGCCGGAAGAGATCTCGCGCTCCTCCTGACCGCCTTGGGGCCCGCGTTGGCGGGGGCCGAAGAAGAAGTTGAAGAAGGGATCCTGCCCGTTGAACGGATCGCCGCCCGCGCGCTGGCGCACGAAACTGGTGTTCGTGATGGCGACGACCGTCGGGTTGAGCGCCTTCGCGACTTGGGCGATGGGCGGCAGGCTATCGGCGTTCTTCACATCCACGGACACGGCCCGGGGCTCCTGGGCGCTGGCCACCCAGTGATGGCTGAGGGCCATGCCTCCGGCCAGGCAGGCGGCGGCGAAGGCGGAAAGCCCCAGCGCGTGTTTGAAGGCGGGACGGGAAGGGCGGTCCATGGAACTCCTCTCAGACGATAAGAAGACCGGCTGGAGCCGGTGTCGTTCATCCCTAGTGTGGCCCGGAGCGCCACGAGGTTTCCGCTGGCCCCGGGATC
Source organism: uncultured Solibacteraceae bacterium (assembly GCA_964472275.1). Classification (GTDB taxonomy): domain Bacteria; phylum Acidobacteriota; class Holophagae; order Holophagales; family Holophagaceae; genus JAFDVN01. Next base: position 2,736 of record CAYYJN010000015.1, on the reverse strand, counting down.
GCGCCTCCGCTACACTGAGCGGTCCAACGGCGGCTGTAGCTCAGTTGGTTAGAGTACCGGATTGTGATTCCGGGTGTCGGGGGTTCGAGTCCCCTCAGCCGCCCCAAAAAGCGCCCCCTCGGGGCGTTTTTGGTTTTGGCGGCTGAGGGGACTCGGACCCCCAAGTGGGACCGGCGACGCGAAAGTGGCACAGGTTCGAGTCCCAACCGATGAATCGTGGCGAGCCGAAAATCCGAAGCGACCCAAG
>CAYYJN010000015.1:0-2389 GCA_964472275.1 uncultured Solibacteraceae bacterium | reverse complement strand
GGTTCGAGTCCCAACCGATGAATCGTGGCGAGCCGAAAATCCGAAGCGACCCAAGGGCGGGGCCGTTCACGCGATTTGGCATGCACCTCCGCTGGTGCATCTCGCGGCGAAAACCTCAAGCGGGACAAGGGTTTCTTGTGATCCTGCCCGGTGCGGCTTTCCGGCCCGCATGCTCAATCCGGATCGCCTTGGTCCGCCTTCCCCAGCATCCATGGGCCAATCCTGGGATCGGGGCGTGCGAAAAAAAATATCGCGAAGGTCTTCCCATGCGCGATTCCGCTGCTAGCATCCTTTCAACCTTCTTCACAGGAGCACACATGGCCAAGGCCGAGAACATCTCCCTCCGTGAACTGTCCGACAAGCTCGCTGACGAGCTCGGCGTCTCCAAGGCTGCGTCCTACGAGGGCCTCAAAGAGGTCTTCGAGCATGTCGCCAAGACCGTTCACAGCGGGGCCCGCGTCTCCATCTTCGGGTTCGGCACCTTCTCTCTGAAGGAGCGCAAGGCCCGCACGGGCCGCAACCCCCAGACCGGCGCGACCATCAAGATCGCCGCTTCCAAGAGCATCGGCTTCAAGCCCGCTTCTTCCCAGAAGAAGACCGGCAAGAAGTAGTCCGCTCCGGACCTGACCCACTCAGAAGCCCGCCGTGAGGCGGGCTTCTTTCATGTTTTGAGAAGCTCTTGGACGAAGTTCGGCACCGTTTCCGTCGCGGGGCCGAAGCGATGCTCCCGGAAGGCGTTCGCCACGGCGCTCGGTTCCAGGTTCACCTCGACGGTGCGCGCGGAACGCGGCGCGGCGGCCACGAGTCCCGCCGCCGGATAGACGACGCCGCTGGTGCCGATGCTGAGGAAGAGTCCGCAGCGCGCCACCGCTTCGAAGATGCGCGGCATTTCAAGCGGCTCCTCGCCGAACCAGACGATCTGGGGACGGAGCGCGCGTTCGCCGCAAGCCGGGCACGGCGGGCGGGGTTCCAGATCGGTCTCCCACGGGTGGATCGCGCCGCAGGCCCGGCAGCGGGCCTTCCGCAGTTCGCCGTGCATGGCGACGAGGGCTTGGCTTCCCGCGCGGGCGTGGAGGTCGTCCACATTCTGCGTGACGAGCAGCACCTCGCCGCGCCATTCCCGCTCCAGCCGCGCGAGCGCGAAGTGGGCCGCGTTGGGCTCGACTTCCTGGAGTTGCCGTCGCCGGGCGTCGTAGAAGCGCTGCACGAGGTCCGGGTTCCGCGCGAAGGCCTCCGGCGTCGCCACTTCTTCCACCCGATGCCCTTCCCACAGCCCGCCCGCGTCCCGGAAGGTGCGGAGCCCGCTCTCCGCGGAGACGCCCGCGCCCGTGAGGATGACGATGGAGGCCTCGGGAGCGATCCGCATGGCCTATGATCCTCCCATGAGCGAATCCACTTTCGATCTCGTCGCGACGCACCATGTCCTGACCCTCCACCTCGGCGTGGCGGGCACCCTCTTCGGCGGAATCCTGCTCGCGTGGGTGGACGAGGCTGCCGCGCTCTACGCCACCCGCGCCGCGGACAACCGCTTCGTCACCTTCGAGCTGGAGCGGGTGCGCTTCCTCTTGCCCTGCTTCATGGGCGATGTGGTGGATGTGTGCGCGCGGCCGCTGGGCGCCTCCACCTCCGGTCTGGAGGTGGAACTGAAAGCGGCCCGCCTGAGGGCGGATGGCCGCGAGGAGGTCGTCCTCAGCACCCGCGCCGTGATGGTGGCCGTCGGCGCGGATGGGAAGAAGACGCCGGTGAAGTTCCGGCCCGGGTGGGCGGAGCGGTTCGGGAAGGCGTAGCGGCTGCAGCTCGCTGGCTCGAATCCAGATCAAGCCTGGAGCTTCGAGTGGTGCGCCCAGCTGGATTCGAACCCTTGGCCGTCATCGCTTCGCGCTTTGGACCGCTCCGACAGCGCTGGTGCGCTGTCTCCACGGCGCGCTCAGCGGACGGCCGCAGCTCGCTGGCTCGAATCCAGATCAGGCATGGAGCTTCGAGTGGTGCGCCCAGCTGGATTCGAACCAGCGACCCCGAGCTTAGAAGGCTCGTGCTCTATCCAACTGAGCTATGGGCGCCCGCAGTCATTCTACGGGATCAAAGCGGCTCTCTGCTTTGGGAGCAGATGGGCGTCGCCTTGGAGACTCGGGTCGAAGCCCTCCGACTTTCGGTTCAGCCATGCGAGCTCCGTCCCTTGCCGCCAAACGGTTCGCGCTTGCTTCCGCTCCGACGCTCCACTGGAGCGTCGGAGCGGCGTGCTCACTTGGCGGCTGCGGCTCGGAGGTCCGAACCCTCTCGCCTCTCACGCGTGGGTGTTCGTTTGGTTGTGAGAAGGCTGAACTCGCGGGCTTCGAAGTGAAATTGGTCGGGGCGAGAGGATTCGAACCTCCGACCCTCTGCTCCCAAA
>CAYYJN010000014.1:31236-41117 GCA_964472275.1 uncultured Solibacteraceae bacterium | reverse complement strand
GCGTGATCATCCTTGGCGGCCTTGACTGCGCCCGCCGAGACGAACGGCGGCGGCAAGGGCGTGACCGGCAGGCTGAGATCGAATTCCCAGCCGCCGCCAGGCTGTTGGGCTTCCCGCTCCAGCGTGACTTGGGTGAACACGGGATCCTTGCGGAGATTCTCGATGAACCCGGCCTCGGCCTCGCGGCTGCGGGCTTCGGCCTTCACCTTGAGCAGCAGGGTTTGGTCGGCGCTTCGGGCGCGTTCCATGTCCTTCACGCGCGCGCCGTCCACGAGGCTTTGCTCCAGTTCCGCCGTGAGGCGGGACCAAGGCGCGGCGCGCTCGGACAGGATGCGTTCCGCCAAGCGCCACCGCGGCAGCTCCTGGTCCACATCAATCTGTTGAAGCTGGGAGAGGAGCTGGCTTTCCTGCCCGGCCGCCTGGCGCGTCTGCGCGTCCGCGCTGACGGCGGCCTTGCCCGCCTGGTTGGCCCGCAGGTAGCTCCAGGCCGTGTAGCTGGAGAGCCCGAGGAAGACGGCGGCGCCGAGGGCGAGGGCGGCCCAGCCCAAGGGCAGATGCCGTTCCCGCCAGAGCGACGGTTCCGGGACGAGGTTCAGCTTGATGGAAGGAACGCCCATCAGGCCACCTCGTCCGTTTCGGACAGCAGGCTTTCATCGAGCCGCTGCACGGGAATGCCCACATAGGGCCATTCGCCGCCAGCGCCCCAGATGTGGATGAGCTGAGGGCTCCGGGACTCGCGCTGAAGGAAGGCCGCGCTGGGCGCGATGCGCTCCTCGTTCCACCCGGCGGGCGTCAAAGGCTCTTCCCATTGCCGGAGCATGCAGAGGCCTCGGCCCCACGCCGCGAGGGTTCCGGAATAGCGGCCATCCCCCGTGGGGCTCAAGGAGAGCAGCATTCCGGGCATATCGAGGGAGGGCGCGAGGTGGTTGAAGAGCCAGAGCCAGCGCGGCTGGAGGGAGACGATGGGGCGGTTGAGGCGGGTCGCGAGGGCGGTCCACGCGTTCCGCGTGGATTCCGCGAGGCCGCTGAGGAGGTAAGGGCCATCCTCCAGGCGCGCGGCCTGGACGGCCCAGGGGACTTCCGCGCCGAAGGCCTGCTGGAAGCGCCAGCGGAAGAAGGCCTCCCGCGCCTCGCCGCCGCTCGGCAATTCCGCGATGTCCCGGGCGAGGAGGGCCGGGGCCCAAAGATCATCCACCACCCAGGACGAGCCGCCCTCGGGCAGGGCGGAGAGGGCCTGGGCGAGCTGATCCTCGGTGGGCGCGCCCTGGAGCGCGCGGCGCTGGTGCCCCGCCCAGAGGCGATGGCTTTCCATCCACAGGAGGGACCGGCCCCGGCGTCCGAGATTCATGGCTCGTCCTCGTGGGCCCGCTGATCCCGCGCTTCCACCAGCTTGGCGAATTTCCGTTCCGCCCGGTTCTGGCCGAAGTACCAGCCATAGCAAAAGATCGCCAAGCCGCCGAGGATGTGCAGCCACCACCAGCCCTTGCCGAGGAAGCGCATGGATTCTGGGAGGGGCGGCATGGGACTCCGGAGCGGGGGGAAACCTTAGATTCTAGCGGCAGGGCGGCCGATACCCAAGGCGGGCATCCGGGCCTCCCGCATGGTATGAAGTGAGGAGACTCTTCGTTCCCGCGGGTCTGAACCGGAGCCCCCGAACCCTTGCGTCTCGTCTCTCTCGAACTTCACGGCTTCAAGTCCTTCGCCGATCCGCAAAAGCTGTCCTTCCCGGTCGGCATGACGGCCGTCGTCGGGCCGAACGGCTGCGGCAAGTCGAACATCTCCGACAGCCTCGCGTGGGTGCTGGGCGAGCAGCGGGCCAGCCTGCTGCGCGGCACCGAGATGGCCGATGTGATCTTCGCTGGCACGGGCCAGCGCAAGCCCATGGGCATGGCCGAGGTGAAGCTCACCCTGGAGATGCCCGACGCCGCGCTTCCCGGCGCGACGAAGGAAGTGGTCCTCACCCGCCGCCTCTACCGCGATTCCGGCAGCGAATACCGCGTGAACGGCCGCGAGACGCGCCTCAAGGATGTGCAGGACCTGCTCCTCGACACGGGCCTCGGCACGCGCGGCTACACCTTCATCCAGCAGGGCCAGATTGACCTCATCCTCAGCAGCAAGCCCAAGGACCGGCGCTCGCTGCTCGAAGAAGCCGCCGGCATCACCCGCTACAAGCTGCGGCGCCAGGAAGCGGAGAAGCGGCTCGACGAGACCAAGGCGAATCTCCAGCGCCTCGAAGACATCCTCCACGAGCTGAACAAGCAGATGGACTCTCTGCGCCGCCAGGCCGCCAAGGCCAAGCGCGCCGCGGAGCTGGACGCGAACATCAAGGCCACCCAGCGCGTGCTCCTCGCGGGCAAGGCCGAAGAACTGGATCACGCCAAGCAGGCGTTGATGGACCAGCTGGACCAGATGGAACGCCGCGTCGGCGAGCTCACGGCTCAAGCCTCCGAGAAGGCCTCCGAGGTCGAGCACTTGCGCCTCCACCTCGATGAGCTGGAGCAGGCCCAAGGCCGCCGCTCGCGGCAGGTGCTTGGCCTGGAGCAACGCCTCACGCTCAACGAGCAGGAGCGCGGCTTCCAGGAAGAGCGCCGTCGCGACGCCAAGGATCAGGCGTCCCGCGCCCAGGAGCGCATGGACGAGCTGGCGCGCCGCCTGGAGGAAGGCGGGCAGGCCCTCGCGAACCTGGAGGCCGAGCTGGCGCTCGCGGCCTCCGCGTTGGAGGCGAAGGAAGCTCTCCTCGCGGAATCCGAGGAGGCCGTCGCCCTCGCCCTCGGCGCGCTGCGTCACGAGGAAGGTGCGCTGAACGAATTGCGCCGCCGCAAGGCGGAAGCCGTGCAGGCGGCGCAGCAACGGCAGAAGCAGCGCCTCTCATTCCAATCCCAGATCGCCCAGCTCGAAGGCCGACTGGAGGCTCTCAACCACGAGGAATCCATCCGCGCGCCACGCCTGGAAGGGCTGCAATCCGAGTCCGCCAAGCTGAAGGGGATGTTGGAGGGCCAGGAGACGCAAGTGGAGCAAGGCGACGAAGCCGCCACCGCCCAGCGCCGCCGGGTCCACGAGATGGAGGAGGCGAGCCGCTCGCTCACGCAGGAGCTGCACCGCACCCAATCCGAGCTGGAGGCTTCGGAGCGGAAGGTTCGCCAGCTTTCCGATCTCCTCGCGCAGGTCGCGGGCAGCCTGGAGATTCGCAAAGGGCTCGCCTGGCTCGGCGATCGCGGCCAGAAACCGGCGTTGCTTTCCGACCTCATCCGTGTGGACGAGGCGTCCCGTCCCGCCTTGGAGCGGGTGCTGGGCGCGTGGCTCCAGACCGCTTCATGCTCCGTCGCCGATCTCGCCGCGTCCAAGGAGGCTCCGGGCCAGCTCCTGCTCGCGCCGGACACGGATGTGCACTCGCCCGCGGCGCCCATGCATTGCGAACCCCTCCGCCTGGGCGTGCGCTGGACCGGCGCGTCCACGCCGCTCCGCGCGCTCATTGACCGCACCTTCCGTTGCTCCGACGACGAGCTGCCGGGCCTCGCCTCCAAGCACGGCGATCTCGGTTTCGTGAGCCCCAGCTTCGTGAAGCTACCCTACGGTCCCGTGCAGGTGGGCACGGCGGCTCCGGAGGCCTCGCCGCTCAAGCTCCGTTCCGAACTGGAAGAGGCCAAGGCGTCGCGCGAATCGCTCATCACGCGCGTCGAGGAATTGGAAGAGCGCCACCGGAACGAAACGCTCGGCGCGCGGGAAGGTCACGACCGCCTGCGGGAGATCGAAGAGGACTTGCGCCTCTCCCGCCTGCGCCGGGACCAGTCCAAGGCCCAGCTCTCCTCCAGCGAAGCCCAGCTCGGCGAGATCCGCGCGGCCCAGGAGCGGGCGGACACGCTGTGGGAGCAGATCGAGACGGAGATCAAGCGGCTCCAGGGCCTGCTGCGCGAACTCGAGGAGCATCCCGAGGAAGCGGCGGATGTGGAGTTGGAGCAGGCCCTCGCCGAAGGCGAGACCAGGGCGCGCGGCAAACAATCGGAATTGGATGGGCGGCGCGAAGCGCGGCTCGAGACGGCCCGCGTCCGCGACAGCGCCTGGGCCGCCCAGGACGCGCTCCAGCGCCAACTTCAGATGCACCAGCGCGGCCGCTTCGATCTGGACGCCGAACGCCAGCGGCTGGAATTGGAGGCCAAGGAGCAGGGCGAGAAGATGGCCCTCGCCGCCACGCGGCTCGAAGAGCTGGAAGCGGAGACGCAGAAGCAGCTCGAAGAGCGCGCCGGGCTTCAGGCCCAGATGCAGGAGGCCCAGCCGCTTCTTGAAGACGCCTCGGAACACCTTCGGGTGCAAGAGCGCAACGGACGCGAGCTCCAGGAAGCGCTGGAGAACGCCCGGGCCCAGCACCAGGAATGCCTCGTGCGCGCCGCACAGGTGCAGGGCTCCATGGAGGCCATGGCCAAGGAAGTGGAACTGGCGTTGGGACTGGATGTGCCGGGCTTCCTCGCTTCGATCTCCGACGAAGAGCGCGCCGCGTGGACCGAAGAAGGTGAGCTGGTCCACCAGACGCGCCTGTCGGAACTCCAGGGCAAGCGCCTTGATCTCGGCGGCGTGAATCCGCTGGCCATCCAGGAACTGGCGGAAGCCGAAGAGCGCCTCGCCTTCATGGGCGAGCAGCGGGGCGATGTGGTCCAGGCCATCGAGAACCTGGAGAAGACCATCTCCGAGATCAACGAGACCAGCGAGCAGCGCTTCCGCGAAGCCTTCGAGTTCATCAACGCCAAGTTCACGGAAGTCTTCCGCGAAGTGTTCAACGGCGGCACCGCGAGCCTCAGCTTGCAGGACCCCAAGGACATCCTGGAATGCGGCATCGAGATCACCGCCCAGCCGCCCGGCAAGACGCCGAAGTCGCTGAGCCTGCTCTCCGGCGGCGAAAAGGCGCTGGTGGCCATCAGCCTGCTCATCGCCATCTTCCACTTCAAGCCCTCGCCCTTCTGCGTGCTGGACGAGATTGACGCGCCGCTGGACGAGGCGAATGTGGACCGTATCGCGCGCCTGCTCCAGAAGATGAAGGCGGACACCCAGTTCATCGTCATCACCCACCAGAAGCCGACGATGATGGCCGCCGACACGCTGTACGGCGTCACCCAGGAGGAGCCGGGCTGCTCCAAGCTGGTGAGCGTTCAGCTGAAGGAAGCCGAGCAGCTCGTCTGAGGCCCAGGAACGCCTGTTTTTTACCATTTTGACGGGTGTTGTGACGCCGAGGTGACGGGAGACCTGAAAGCATGCGGCCTCGCGCGTGATTTCAGTCTCCGCCCCTTGTCCTGCCTGGGCTTTCGGCTTTTTCGCCATGCGAATCAAGGGGATTCCGGCGTCAAGGCGAAAGAAAGCGGAAAATGTGGAAACCTGCCTTCAGGATCAAAGCCGCGCCGTCACTGGAGTGCGTCATGTAAACATATGAATGTTTGATGTTAAGTTGTGCCCATTGAGCGGTGCAGTTCCACGATTTCCAGGGATTCCGGGGGGTCAAGCCCCGGAAGGGGCTGAATTCCGCAGGCTTTTCCACAGGGGCTGTGGAGACCGTTCAAACCCCTGGAAACAGGGGTGCGTGACAGGCGTGTGACGCGTTCGACCTGGGCCTCTCAGAGTTCCACAGCGTCCTGCAGGACTTCCTGATTGAGCCAGCGGCGGAGGGTGCTTTCCGCCACGCCGAGGCGCTCCAGGTGTTCCACGGCCATGCGCAGACTCTGTCCTTCATCGCGGCAGATGAGGAGCCGCCGCTTCCAGGCATCCCGCGCGCGTTCCTCAAGGTTGGCTTCGCCGCTGGCCATGCGTTTCTCCAGGATGAAACCGAGGTTGTTGGCGGCCTGCCGATGGGCGCCGTCGGCTTTCAAGACGCGTTCGTAGGCGCAGGTCGCTTCCTGGAGTTTCCCTTGGAGTTCGAGGACGACGCCATGCGCGTTCCACACATCGGGGTCCTCGGGCGCGAGGGTCATCGCCTCCTGGACCATGCGGGCCTGGTCTTCGCCGCGGCCCTGCTGGCGACAGACTTCGGCGAGGCCGAGGTAGGCGCTGTATTCGCTGGGGTCCTGCTCCAGGCCGCGAAGGAAGGCCTGCTCGCCCTCGTGGTGAAGATCCATGTCGAGGAGCGCGTAGCCGAGCTGCACCTGCACATCGGCGGCGGCGGGGTCCCGGGCCAGCGCTTCCTGGTAGCAGCGCGCGGCGTCTTTGGCGCGACCTTCTTCCCGGGCGAGGTCGCCGAGGGCCACCCAGGGCAGGGGCGATTCGCGATCCGTCTCGGAGGCGAGCGTGAAATAGGCGATGGCGCCTTCGCGGTCGCCCGCGTCCCGCTTGAATTCGCCGAGGAGCGCTTGCGCCTCCGCCAGCACCTGGACTTCCGGCGCGAGCAGCATGAGCGCGTGGAGATGGCCCTGGGCGATGTCCAGGTGCCCCTGCTCGGCGAGGACTTCCGCCACGATGAAGTAGCTGGCCGGATCATCCACATTCAGCGCGCGGGCGCGGTGGATGCACCGCAAGCCATCCTGGACCTTGCCGCGCGACATGAGCAGTTCGCCCAAGGAGTGCCAGCTCCAGTAATGATCCGGATCCCATTCCAATCCGGCCGTGAGCTGGGACTCGGCGCTGGAGGGATCCTCCATGCGATCCAGCGCGAGGGCGAGCAGGCGCAGGCAGCGCGGATCGCGGGGCTGGAGGCTGAGCGCCTTGATGAGCCAGGCCTTGGCCTCGGTGGGGCGGTCTTCGTGGAGCGCGAGCAGGCCCATCAGTTCCAGGGTCTTGGCGTCCGTCCCATCCATGTCCATGGCGCGGCGGAGCGCGGATTCGGCGCCATCGGCGTCTTCCATCTTCAAGCGGAGGAAGCCCAGGTTCCGCTGCAGGGGCGCGTCGTGGGGCGCCTCCACGACGAGGCTTTCGAGCTGCACGAGGAGTTCGCCCGCTTCGTCGGGGCGGAAGCGGTCGCCCAGGCTGAGCACGCGTTCGAACCAGGCCTCGGCGTCGTCGCGCCGGTCGGCGATGAGCCGGTCCAGGATCTCCGCCGCTTCGGGATAGCGGGCGCGCGCGTTCAACGCGGCGGCCAGCGCGAGGCTTCCGCCATCACGATCCTTGAGGGCGGCGAGCCGCGGGTCCAGGAGCTTCATCCAGCTGCGCGCCATGGAACACCTCGGTGGAAAGGAGGTCCAGGTTACACCTGCCAGGAAGCTCCGAGCGTTTCCGCGATGCCCTCGCACAGGAGGCGCGCCATGGCGGCGCGTGTTTCCACGGTGGCCGAACCGAGATGGGGCAGCAGCACCGTGCGCGGCGCGTCCAGCCACGCGGGATGCAGCTTGGGCTCGCCTTCGTAGACATCCAGCCCCACGCCGCCGAGATGGCCCGCCCGAAGCAGGGCGATGGCCGCCGCTTCGTCCAGGATGCCGCCGCGGGCCGTGTTGATGAGGATGGCGCCCTTGGGCAGGCGCTCCAGCTCCTTGAGGCCGAGCAAGCCTTTCGTATCGGCGGTCAGCGGACAGTGGAGGCTCAGCACCGCGCTGGATTCCAGCAGTTTGGGCAACGGCACGCGCGGCGATTCGCAGACGCCGAATGAGACGCCGCCGCCTTTGCCTTCGCGGTCCCAGAAGATGGGCTGCATCCCGAGCGCCCAGGCGCGTCGCGCGAAGGCTTTGCCGATGGCGCCCGCGCCGAGGATGCCGCAGACCTTGCCCGCCAGGCCGGTGCCGAGCAGTTGATCCGGCGCCCACCCGGTCCACCGGCCGGAGCGGACCATGCGCTCGCCTTCCGCGACGCGCCGGGTGACGGCGAGCAGCAGGGTCAGCGCCAGATCGGCGGTGGCGTCGGTGAGCACACCGGGGGTGCTGAGGACGCGGATGCCGCGGGCTTCGCAGGCATCCAGAGGCAAGTGGTTCACGCCCACACTGTAGGTGGCGATGGCCTTCAGCTTCGGGGCTTTGGCGAGATCGGCTTCCGTCAGCGGTTCGGAAAGCAGCACGACGAGCGCTTCGGCTTCGGTCAGCGCCTCGTTCCATTCGGGAGAGCGGAAGGGCGCGATCCGCGCGCCGAGGTTCTTGAGCGCGGGGCCGACGAGCGGGCTCGTGGCGAGGATGCGGGCTGTCATTTCCGCAACGCTTTCAACGCCCGCCGGACAGCCTCCGCCATATCCGGCTTGTCCGCGCGGAGTTCGGCGACGACCGGGGCGACGGCGTCTTCCTTGAAGCCGAGATTCGTGAGCGCCGAACGCAGATCCGCTTCCCAGGCGTCGCCTGGAACCGCCGGGCCGCCGAGGCCTTCAAGTCCCGACAGGCCCCCCATCTTTTCGCTCAGTTCGAAACACATCTTCTCGGCCGTCTTCTTGCCGACGCCGGGGATGCGCTGAAGCGCCTTCACATCGCGCCCGCGGAGGGCGGCGACCAGATCCTCCGGCCCCATGGCGCCGAGGGCCGCCAGCGCGAGGCGCGGGCCGATGCCATCCACCTTCACGAGAAGGCGGTAGAGGCTCCGCTCCGTCCCGCTGGAGAAGCCGAGGAGCGACAGCTCGTTCTCGCGGAGCAGCGTCTCCACGAAGAGCGCGGCCTCCTTGCCCGGCTCGGGCAGGAGGCCGTAGGTCGTGAGCGAGATCGCGCATTCGTAACCCACGCCCCCGCAGTCCACGAGGGCATGGGTCAGGGTCTTTTCCAGCAGGGTGCCGCGCAGCCGTCCGATCATAGGGAAAGGATAGCGGCCGCCGCGCTCAATCCTTCGAGATCATCCGATCCAGCGACAGCGCGCCGGAGCCCTTGATCATCACCGCGAGGGCGATGGCCATGGCGAGCAGGTGGTACTCGTAGCCTTCCGCCGGAGGCGTGACGCCGTTCCAATTCATGAAGAAGCCCACATGGCTGTGGATCATGGCCACCGCCACCGCCATGACGCAGAAGATGCCGAAAGCGGCCACGCGCCCGAGCAACCCGGTGATGAGTCCCAGCGCGCCGAAGAACTCCGCGACGATGGCGAGGAAGGCGAACAAGGTGGGGATGTGCATGGCGCCCGTGAAGAAGCCCATGGTGCCGTGGAAGCCGTAGCCGCCGAACCAGCCCAGCATCTTCTGGGAGCCGTGGGCGAAGAAGACGATGCCGAGCACGAGCCGGAGGATCGTCAGAGCGTAGTCGTCCGTGGTGGAGAGCAAGCGTTTGAACATGTTTAAACTCCGATGTGAATGCCATTCAATCTAGGCCCATCCCATCGCGGGCGTCAATCAGGCACCGCGAAGTACGCGCGATTCCATGGGGGGAACCGATCTGCCTGACCTCGCATTCCTCATGACATGGATCAAAACCTGAAGCGCCTTGGTATGGCGTGGCTGATGACCTCGTTGCTACTTGGGCAAGAGCGCAACACGGTGTCTCTCGCCTTGCCTGGCCCGCCGCAGCACCACCTCAAACTTCCTCGCGTGTTTTCGACGCCTCAGGAGACTTTCCTGGCCATGGCCGCCGAGGACCGAGCCTGGCGGAAAGCTCCCGGTGCCACTGTGGAGGTGATTGGGCACGACGATACGCTGTCGCTTCAAGGGATGTCCAAGCGGGTATCAGCGCAGGTTCGCCGTGAGTTCCGCCCCATGGATAAGCTCGCCAATCTCGAGTTGTACGCCTTCATGCGCCAGAACCCCGGCAACCCGAGCCCGATTCCCATCGTTCCAAGGCTTTGGAGTGGAGCGTGGGAGGACTCCGATTCGCAATGGTTGGTCGCGCATTGAGCCGCGCATGTGCGCGACCCGTGTGAGTCGCCGTTGTTTTCGTGGTGGACCTGATCAGGATCACGGGTCCCGACCTCCGGGAGCCGAAGGCGACCGGGAGCGCGCATGCGCGCGCTAGGGCGGGATGACGACCGACATTAAGGGAAGACGAGGTCGTCCCCTGAATGCGGGAACGGCGACC
>CAYYJN010000014.1:10818-31136 GCA_964472275.1 uncultured Solibacteraceae bacterium | reverse complement strand
GACGACCGACATTAAGGGAAGACGAGGTCGTCCCCTGAATGCGGGAACGGCGACCCGTGTGAGTCGCCGTTCATTTCGTGGTGGACCTGATCAGGATCGAACTGACGACCTCCTCATTGCGAACGAGGCGCTCTCCCAGCTGAGCTACAGGCCCTTCGATCCTCCAGTCTAAAGCAAAACCGCCGCCCTTGCGAGCGGCGGTTGCGGGACTCAGGCGGGATCAGGCGAGCTCGGCCATGAGCTTGTCCAGCACGGCCTTGCCGGGCTTGATGGCCTTCTCGTCCATCTCCACCAGGGGCGTCTGGGAGACATGGGCGTGGTCGTGAAGGGTCGCCTTGGAGGGGTTGATGTGCAGCAGGCCCGTGATGAACTCGCCCTTCTCCAGGCCTTCGTGGAGCGTCTTCATGGCCATGAAGCGGTCGGTGGGATCGTAGTCCTCCTTGATGGCGCGGAAGACGACCTTGGAGCCGTCGGGGAAGGTGACGGTCTTGGCTTCGCCGGCGGGGATCTCCACCTGATCCAGCTCGCTGAACTGCACGAAGCCCAGCTCATGGAGCGGGAAGTCGTGGTCCTTGGCGTTCTTGTAGGACTTGGTGGAAGAATCGTGGTTGTTGAAGGTGACGCAGGGGCTGATGACATCAATGAAGGCCGTGCCCCTGTAGGCCATGGCCGCCTTCAGGATGGCGTTGAGCTGCTTGGGGTCGCCGGAGAAGCTGCGGGCCACGAAGCCGCAGCCCAGCTCGATGGCGAGGCTGCACGGATCAATGGGGGGCAGCTCGTTGATGGTGCCGTGCTTCAGCGCGGAACCCACATCGGCCGTGGCGCTGAACTGGCCCTTGGTGAGGCCGTAGACGCCGTTGTCCTCGCAGATGTACACCATTGGCACATTGCGGCGGATCATGTGGACGAGCTGGCCGATGCCGATGCTCATGGAGTCGCCGTCGCCGGAGACGCCCAGGGTCATCAGGCCGCGATTGGCGAGCGAGGCGCCCGTCGCGACGGAAGGCATGCGGCCGTGGACGCTGTTGAAGCCCCAGGCCTGGCTGAGGAAGTAGGCGGGGCTCTTGGAGGAGCAGCCGATGCCCGACATCTTGGCGACGCGGTGGCCTTCGATGTTCATCTCGTAGGCCGCCGTGATGATCTGGGCGGTGATGGAGTCGTGGCCGCAGCCGGGGCAGAGCGTGGACTTGGAGCCCACATAGTCCTGGCGGGTGAGGCCGAGCTTGTTGGTGGGGGCGGCGGGGGCGGGGGTCGTGGTGGTCATCGCTCGCTCCTTACTTCTCGAAACCGTTGATGCCGCGGATGACGCTCTGGGCGTCGAGGGCGAGGCCGTCGTAGTGCAGGACGCTACGGAACTTCGCGGCGTGGGCCGGGTAGAACTCCTTCAGCAGCGCGGCCATCTGGGCGTCGCGGTTCTGCTCCACCACATGGATGACCTGCTTGGCCGCCACGAAGGCGTCCACTTCGGCCGTGAAGGGCAGGGCGCGCAGGCGCAGGTAATCGAACTTCTTGCCTTCCGCGGCGAGCATGTCCTGGGCCTCGCGGATCGCGGGATCGCTGGAGCCGAAGGCGAGGATGCCCTTGTCGGAGCCGAGGTCGCGGGACACGGGCTTGGGCACGAAGGACTTGGCCGTCTCGTACTTCCTGCGCAGCCGGTCCACCAGAGCGACATACTCAGGCCCCTTCTCGGTGTAGAGGGCCTTGTCGTTGTGGCCGGAACCGCGGGTGAAGTACGCGCCCTTGCCGCCGGGCGTGCCGGGCAGCGTGCGGTAGGGGATGCCATCGCCGTCCACATCCTTGTAGCGGCCCCAATCCTTCATGTCCTTCAGTTCCTTCTCGCCCAGCACCTTGCCGCGATCCAGCTTGGCCTCGGGGTAGGAGAAGGGGTCGCTCATCCAGTTCTGCATGCCCAGGTCCAGGTCGGTGACGAGGAAGATGGGCGTCTGGAAGCGCTCGGCGAGGTTGAAGCTCTCGTAGGCGAAATGGAAGCACTCGTCCATCGTGCCGGGCAGCAGGCAGATGTGGAGCGTGTCGCCGTGGCTGCACTTGGCGCAGATCTCGATGTCGCCCTGCATGGTGCGCGTGGGCATGCCCGTGCTGGGGCCGGTGCGCTGCACATTCACGAAGACGCCCGGGATCTCGGCGAAGTAGCCGAGGCCGATGAATTCGCTCATGAGCGAGATGCCGGGGCCGCTGGTGGCGGTCATGGAGCGGGCGCCCGCCCAGCCCGCGCCGAACACGAGGCCGGCGGAGGCGAGCTCATCCTCCATCTGGATGATGGCGACGGTGTTGCGACCTTCCGCGTCCTTGCGGTGCTCCTCGGAATACTCGATGAGGTTCTCGACCACGGAGCTGGAGGGCGTGATCGGATACCAGCCGACCACCTGGACGCCGGCGAACATCGCGCCCATGGCGACGGCGGCGTTGCCCTCGATCATGATCTTGCCCTTGCTGCCGGTCGCGGCGGCGACCTTGAGGCGGTCCTGGGGCTTGAGGTTCGCGGCGGCCCAGTCGTGGCCCGCCATCACCGCGCCCTGGTTGAGTTCGATGGCCTTGGCCTTGCCGCCGAGCTGGCTGGCGATGGCGGCCTTCACGGCTTGCATGTCAATGGAGAGCAACTGCGCGGCCACGCCCACATAGATCATGTTCTTCACGAGCTTGTGGAGCTTGGGCTCGGGGCAGGAGGCCGTCACGAGCTGCTGGAACGGCACGGGCACGAAGGTCAGATCCTCGCGCAACCCTTCGAGCTTCAGGGGCTCGTCGTAGATGACGAAGCAGCCGGGTGTCGCGGTGGCCACATCCTCGCGCGCCGTCTCAGGGTTCATCAGGATGAGCAGGTCGTTCTCGGCCTTGCGGGCCACATAGCCCTTGGCCGAGGCGCGGATCGTGAACCAGGTGGGCAGGCCCGCGATGTTCGAAGGGAAGAGGTTCTTGCCGCTCACCGGCACGCCCATGCGGAAGATGGAGCGCATCAGCACATTGTTCGCGGTCTGGGAGCCGGAGCCGTTGACCGTGGCCACCTGGATCGAGAAGTCGTTGACCTTCGTCCCCTGGCTGGAGGCGGTTGCGAGCGCGGTGGACATGGCTCTCCTTTCCCTTTGTCAAGTCTCCGAGAGGTCAGGCGGGCGCGCCTCGGCCATGGCGGAAAACCGGCCTTCCAGTATTGCAGGAGCGGCGCGGCTCGCCCAAGCGCGAAGGTTGGAAAGCGCATGAATCCATGGCCGAACAAAAAACGAAAAAAAGGGATTGACCGTGCTCGCCGCCCGGCCTACCTTGAATCCCATGAAATCCGGCGATCTCACCAAACGGCAGCTGGCTGTGTTGCAGTTCATCCGCGCTTTCCTCGACGAGGAAGGCCGCAGCCCGACCCTCCAGGAAGTCGCGGCGGGCGTGGGCTCCAACGCCGTGAGCACCATCCACAAGCATGTGCAGCACCTCATTGACAAGGGCTTCCTCCAGCGCAGCCACGGCAAGGGGAACAACCTCGTGGCGACGGGTTCCTCCCATGGTCGTGACGCGCATCACGCGGCCGCTTCAGCTTCCGCGGACCGTGGCGAGCGTCCCACCGAACCCTTGCCGACGCCCATGCGGCTCATTCCCTTCTGTGGCGAAGTGGCCGCCGGCGCGCCGATCCTGCCTGAGACCCGGGCCGTGCCCATCGAGGTTCCGAACACCATCCACCGCAACAAGGATGAAGTCTTCGTCCTGCGCGTGAAGGGCGATTCGATGATCGAAGACGCGATCCTCGATGGCGACCTCGTCGTGCTCCAGCGCAAGGGCGAGTACCGCAACGGCGACCGCGTGGTGGCGCTGCTGGATGGCGAGGAAGTGACCCTCAAGGAATTCAAGCGGGACATGAAGGGCGTGTGGCTCATCCCGCACAACCCGGCCCTCAAGCCCAAGTGCTACACCCCCGACCGGGTGGAGGTTCAGGGCCTTCTCGTCGGCGTGATGCGCAGCTGCTGAACCCGACCCGTCAAGGCAGGCCCGCTCTCAACGCGGCGCCCATGGCCTGTGTCGAAAGGCGTCCCCCCAGATCCGGCGTCGCGGCGCCCGCGTTCAACGCCCGCGCCACCGAGGCCTCGATCGCTCCGGCTTCCGCCTCCCAACCGAAATGCCGGAAGAGCAGGGCGGCGCTCAGGATCGCGCCGCCGGGATTGGCTTTGCCTTGACCGGCGAGGTCCGGCGCCGAACCATGGACCGGCTCCGCCAGCGCGGCGCAGCGATAGGGGCGGTGGGGCGCGTAGCTCAGGCTGGGCGCGAGGCCCATGCCGCCGAGGAAGGCCGCCGTGAGATCGCTCGCGAGATCGCCGACGAAGTTGTCTCCGGCGATGATGCCGAAGGCGTTCGGGCGCTGGACGAGGGCGCAAAGCAACGCGTCCGCGTGCATGGAGAAGGCCATCACGCCGGGATGTTCCGCGCGGAGCGCGTCGAAGACGCCCATCCAAAGCCCGTGTCCGTGCTTCAGCACATTGGCCTTGTGGGCGAGGAGAAGCGGTCTGCCGGTCGCCTCCGCGCGCGCGAAAGCCGCTTCCAGCAACCGACGCACCGCGGTCTCGCTGTGGCGGGCTTCGTCCACCGCGCGCCCGTCCTGGCTCCAACCCTGGAGGCAGTAGGGCCCTTCGGTGTTTTCCCGAAACACTTCGATGGCGATGTCCGACGCGGTTCTTCCTTTCAACGGCACCAGCGCGTCGGCCATGGGCGCGCAGGGGCGGAAGTTCACGGACAGTTCCAATTCCTGACGGAGCCGGAGGAGGATGGCCTCCGCGTGGCGCTGATCGGGAACGCGGGGGTCGCCCACCGCACCGAAGAGCACGGCGTCGCAGCCGTCCCGGATCTTCGTGAAGGCCGCGTCTGGCAGCGTCTCGCCCGTGGCGAGGAAACGCTCCGCGCCCCAGGGCTGGAGATCCCATTCCAGCTCCCGGCCTCGCGCCTTGGCCCACTCGAACAGGGGCAAGGTCTCGGCCAGCACCTCCGGCCCGATGCCATCGCCAGGGATCACCGCCAACCGGATCATGCCTTCGCGCCCTCCGCGCCATGGAGCCGGTCGCCTCCGATTTCCTGAACCGGATGCTCCGTCCGCGGCATCCGAAGAGTATGGTGGGGTTCCCGCCAAGGAGGCAGCACCATGCGCGCAGACCTGATTCGGAAAGGAGCCCTCGTGTCCCTCTTCTCGCTGTTCGGCGGCGCGTCCCAGGCCGCCATCCCGACGGCCGGGCAACCGGCCCCGGCCTTCAGCTCCGTGGACCAGGATGGCCAGCCCATCCATCTCTCGGATTTCAAGGGCCACGCCGTGGTCCTCTACTTCTATCCCAAGGACGACACCCCGGGCTGCACGAAGGAGGCCTGCGCCTTCCGCGATGGTTACGCGGACATCCAGGCCACGGGCGCGGTGATCCTGGGCGTGAGCGCGGACGACGCGAAGAGCCACAAGGCCTTCGCCGAGAAATACCACTTGCCCTTCAAGCTCGTGGCGGACGCGGACCACGCGATCATTGACGCCTATGGCGTGAAGATGCCGCTCCTCAGCATGGCCAAGCGGACGACCTTCATCCTCGATAAGGAAGGCGTGGTCCGAAAGGTATTCGAAGGGGTCACCCCCGCCACCCATGAGCCGGAAGTGCTCGCTGCGCTGAAGGGACTCTGAGGGGTGTGAAGGGCTCTTAACACCCGTCCCAAGACCTCTTGTTGAGCATGGCCCCTTCGAGGGGCTATGCTTTTTACATCCACCCCGAGGATTTGGATGGTCTTCTTCAACCACGCCACCCGGCAGATGACGGCGAAAATCGTCTATTACGGCCCCGGTCTGTGCGGAAAGACCACGAACCTCAACACCATCTACGGCAAGACGAGCACCAAGGCCCGCGGCGAGATGGTGAGCCTCAACACCGAGACGGACCGCACGCTCTTCTTCGACCTGCTGCCCATGGATGTGGGCATGGTGGGCGGCTTCAAGACCAAGCTCCAGCTCTACACCGTGCCGGGCCAGGTCTTCTACAACAGCACCCGCAAGCTCGTGCTGAAAGGCGTGGATGGCATCGTCTTCGTGGTGGATAGCCAGATGCCGATGCTGGACGCCTGCAAGGAGAGCTACCAGAACCTTCTCGAGAACATGAAGGAGCTGGGCATCGATGTGACGGGGATTCCTCTCGTCTATCAGTGGAACAAGCGCGATCTGAAGAATGTCGTCCCGGTGGAAGAGCTGGAGGCGACCTTCAACTCTCGCGGCCTGCCGAGCTTCCAGGCGGTGGCGGCGGATGGGTCGGGCGTCTTCGAGACGCTGCGCGGCATCACCAAGCTGGCGCTCGCCCACATCAAGGCCCATCACCTCGGTGAGACCGCGGGGCCTAAGGCAGCGCCCGCGCCGCCACCAACTCCGCCCGCGCCTGACGCCGCGTCGTCGTCGCTGGCGCTGGATCTGGCCGACCTGCCCGCCGCCGGCGACATCCTCGACAACGCGGACCCCGGTCCCATGGACATCACGGGCATCACGATGGAAGCGCCGGATTTTCCCGAGCCGCCGCCCGCGCCCGCTCCGTCTGCTTCCGTCGCCGCGACGGCTGCGCCCAAGCCCGCGCCCGCGGATCCGAGCGCCACGCGACCCGTCAGCGCCACCGAACTCGCCGCCGCCACCGCGAAGGCCATGGAGAAGGCCACGAAACCGGCCGTGGCGGAAAAGCCCGCACCGGCCTCGACGCCGAAGGTGGCCGTCCCCAAGATCGCCATGCCCGCGCTCCCCAAGGCTCCGGCTCCGAAAGCCGCGTCACCCAACGCCTCGGGCGCCACGAACCTCAGCAACCTGCTCGGTGAACTCACGCAGGTGGGCCGGGTCGGCGGGATCTCCACGCTGCGCCTGGACCTGCCTGATGGCCTTGAAGGCGATCTCGAAGTGATCGTCCAGGTGAAGTCCGCGGGCGAACTCGTGGCGGAGAAGAAGCTGGACCGCCCCGTTCCTGCCAAGGGCATCGCCGCGAAGCTCACGGTGGAGCTCAAGCGCGGATGAAGGCGCTCGCGGTCCTGCTCGCGATGGTTCCACTCGCGGCCCAAAGCCTGCCGGGTTGGTGGCGCCCCATGCTCGACGCGCCGCGCTTCGAAAGCCGCTTCATCCAGACGAGCGAATCCCAGGTCTTCGGCAACCTGGTGAAGAAGGGCCGCATCGAGGCCGCCCAGGGCGGGCGCCTGCGCGTGTCCTACGACGAAGGCCTGCTGCTGGTGGCGAATGGCGCCGATCTCATCCAGTACGATCCCGACACCCGCACGGCGCAGCGCATGGACCTCGGCCAAGCCTTGCTGGACACGCCCCTGCTGAACCTGCTCGTGGCGCCCGAGCGCCTCGCCAAAACCTACAAGGTCGAGCGCGTTTCCGCGGACACCGTTCGCCTCGTGCCGATGCGAAAGGATCTGCCCGTCATGGAAGTCCAGGGCTCTGGCCGCTTCGCCCGCGTGCTGCGCTGGACCGACGCCAGCGGCGCGAAGCAGGAACTGCGCCTCCTCGATCCGAAAGTGCCCGCGCCCTTCAAGGAAGACCGCTTCAAGTTCGCCCTGCCCAAAGGCGCGACGATGGTGGGGAACTGATAATCGGGCCTCTAGTTACCGGCTACCGCGTTCCGGATGAAGGCGACGACATCGTCGGTGCTGGTGCCGGGCTGGAAGATCTCGCGGATGCCGAGGGCTTTGAGGCTGGGGATGTCTTCGTCGGGGATGATGCCGCCCGCGAAGACGGGCACATCGGCCGCGCCCTTCTCCTTCATGAGCCGCAGGATCTCCGGGAAGATCTGGTTGTGCGCGCCGCTGAGGATGCTCAGGCCCAGCACGGCCGCGTCCTCCTGCACCACGGCGGCCACGATCTGCTGGGGCGTCTGCCGCAGGCCGGTGTAGATCACCTCCATGCCCGCGTCGCGCAGCGCGCGCGCGATCACTTTCGCGCCGCGGTCATGGCCGTCCAGGCCGGGCTTGGCGATGACGACGCGGATGGGGGCGCCGGAGTGGGCATGGCTCATGGGGACCTCTACCATCCCTCAGTTTGCCGCAGGCCCTCGTAAAGCCCAATGGCCGCGGCTTGGGCGAGGTTCAGGCTGCGGTGGAAATCGCCGAGCATGGGGATGCGGACGAGGTGGTCCGGATGCCGGGCGAGGATGTCCTCCGGCAGCCCCGCCGTCTCGCGGCCGAAGACGAGGCCATCGCCGTCCCGCCAGTCCACCTCCGTGTGCTTGCGCGCGCCCTTGGTGCTGAAGAGCCAGAGGCGCTTGGCCGGGGCCTTCGCGAGGAAATCGTTCCAGTCTTCGTAGTGGGCCGGGGCCAGCTTCTCCCAGTAGTCCAGGCCCGCCCGGCGCAGGTAGTAGTCCGTCGTCTCGAAGCCGAGCGGGTGGATGAGGTGCAGCCTCGCGCCGTTGTTCACGCAAAGCCGCCCGATGGATCCGGTGTTCTGCGGAATCTCGGGTTGGTGCAGGATGATGTGGAAGGTGACGGACATGGATGACTGTCTTTTCTGCAAGATCGCGCGGAAGGAGATCCCTGCGACGGTGGTCTTCGAGGACGGGGAGGTGATGGCCTTCCAGGACATCTTCCCCCAGGCGCCGGTGCATCTGCTCATCATTCCGAAAAGCCACTATTCCGGCCTCAACGGCCTGAAGCCGGAAGCCACGCCGGTGCTGGGCCGCATCCCCTTCGTGGCCGCGGATCTCGCGAAGGCCCACGGCGTCGCGGAAAGCGGCTGGCGCCTGGTGTCCAATGTGGGCGCGGACGGCGGCCAGAGCGTCTTCCACCTCCACTTCCATTTGCTCGGCGGCAAGGCGCTGGGCGGGAAGATGTGCTCATGAGCGAGGCCGCCATCCTCCATTGCCCGGCCTGTGGCGCGCCCGCTGGGCCGGAGGACACCGTCTGCCGCTACTGCCAGGCGCCGCTCGCCACCGTGGCCTGCCCCAAATGCTTCGGCCTCGCCTTCAAGGGCGCGAAGAACTGCCCCCACTGCGGCGCGGCGCTGGAAGCGGCGGCCGAGCGCAAGGCGGCCGAGACCTGCCCCGGCTGCAAGGCCGCCATGGAGACGCGGGACCTCGGCGGATACGAGATGGATGTCTGCGGCCATTGCGCCAGCGTGTGGATCGCCCGCGCGACCTTCGAGGCCTTCTGCAAGGACCAGGAGAAGCAGGCCGTCGTCGTCGAAGCCTTGCCCAAGGTGGACGCGCCGCCCATCAACGCGCTGACGCAAGGCTACCGCCCCTGCCCGGACTGCAAGCAGCTCATGAACCGCGTGAACTTCGCGCAGATCTCCGGCGTGATCCTGGATGCCTGCAAGGAGCACGGGACTTTCTTCGACCCCGATGAACTGCGCCGCCTCGTGGCCTTCCTTCAGGGCGGCGGCATGGACCGCGCGCGGGCGCGGCAAGTGGAGGCGCTCAAGGCCGAGGAGAACCGGCTCAAGGACGCCGCCCGCGACCTTGCCACGGGAACTCCGGACGCGGGCGCGAACTGGAATGGCGGCATCCTCGGCCAGACGCTCGGCAGCACCCTCGAACAGGGCCTGACGCGCTTCCTGTTCGACCGCTTCCTGCACTGACGGGCCGGAGGCCTGAAGGCAAGACGCGACGAATGGACCTCCGGCCTCCGGTTTCCAGCCTGACTACAGACTCGTCACCGCGTTCACTTCGCCGGGGTTGAGGAAGCGCCACTCGCCGGGCTTGAGGCGGGGGTCGGCGATGGGGCCGAACTGCACGCGGCGCAGCTTGGAGACGGGGTGGCCGATGGCCGCGAACATGCGGCGGAGCTGGAGGTTCTTGCCTTCGGTGAGGGTCACCTTCAGCCACGGGTTCTGCGCGCGCTCGGCGATTTCGATGCGGCAGGGCTTGAGGCGGCGACCGTCCAGGCGGAAGCCGCCCTCCAGTTCCTTGATCTGCTCGGGCGTCACCATGCGGTGGACTTTCACCAGGTAGACCTTGGCGATCTCGTGATCCGGATCCGTGAGGCGATGGGCCAGCTCGCCATCGTTGGTGAGCAACAGCAGGCCTTCTGAATTGAAATCGAGGCGGCCGACGGGGTAGATGCGCGCGGGGATGCCCTGCACGAGCGCCATCACCGTGGGGCGGCCGGCTTCGTCCTTCACCGTCGTCACATAGCCCTTGGGCTTGTTGAGCAGCACATAGACCGGCGATTCGCGGCGGATGGGCTCGAAGTCCACCGTGATCTCGTCCCGGCGCGGATCGGCCTTGGTGCCGAGCTCGGTGACGGTCTTGCCGTTCACCTGCACATGGCCTTCGAGGATGAGCTGCTCGCAGGCGCGGCGCGACGCGACGCCCGCGTGGGCGAGGATCTTCTGCAGACGCTCCAGGTGGGAATCGTTCTTCGGCTCTTTGCCCATGGCGTCCTCCGTGGCGCCTCCCGGCGCGGCTGGACAGTGTGCCCAGGTTTCAGGGTCCGGTGGAATCCCTCGTGAACCAAGGGCTGGCCTGATAGTCCTTCACGAGGTCCTCCCAGGCCACCTTGGCGACGATCATCAGGGGCACGGCGAAGATGAGGCCCAGCAGGCCGAACCAGGTGCCGAAGACGACGAGGGCGAGCAGCACTTCCAGCGGATGCAGCTTGGAGGCGCGGCCGACCCAGACTGGCGTGAGGTAAAGGGCCTCGATCTGCTGCACGGCGACGAAGACGACGCCGATGACGACGAGGGCCGTGCCCCGGTCGCCGCTCAAGTACGCGAGCGTGAGGGCGGAGGGCAGGGCGACGAGGTAGGGCGAGCCGGGGATGAAGGTCGCGAGGCCCGCCAAAGGGCCGATCAGAGTGGCGTAGGGCACGCGCAACGCCAGCAGTGCGAGGGTCTGAAGCAGCGCCACGATCAAAGCCACGGCGAGTTGGCCGCGGATGTAGCCCCCGAGCCGCGCGTGGATGACGCGCACCATGCGATCCGCCCGGCGCTGGTAGCGGGGCGGCACCAGGCTCCGCGCCGAGGCGAGGAGGGTGCGCCCCTCCATCAGCAGGAAGAAGAGGATGAGCGGGACGAGGATGAGCTGGAGCAAGCCGAGGACGAAGCCCAGCAGGCCGCCGCCGGTGCGTTTCAGCCCATTGAGAAGGTTCGGCTCCAACGCGGCGAAGGCGGCGTGGAGCTTTCCGGCGGCCCAGGGATGCGCGGCGAGCCAGGGCGCCGTCTTCTGTGCGAGCGCTTCCTGCCAGGCGGGGAGGTTCGCGGCGAAGCGCTGGGCTTGGTCGGCGATCCAGGGCAGGACGACCACCATCGCCGCGAGAACCGCGCCCACCGCGAGCAGGAGCACGAGCGCGACGGACCAAGAACGGCCGATGCGGCGCTCCAGGCGCGCGATGACCGGATCGAGCAGGTAGGCCGCCACCATCGCGATGAAGAAGGGCGCGAGCGCGTGGCGCAGGAACCACAGCGCCAGGAGCAGCCCGAGCCCGGCGATGAGGAAGCGCAGCGGCGGCCGCCCAGCCATCAGGTGGGCTCGCCCGCGCGGGAGGCGCGGTGGAAGTAGTGGATGCCCGAGGCGAGCACGAGGATCGCCATCGCGTAGTAAGCCCATGGCGCCACGAAGGTCTGCCAGGGCCGCGGGCCGAGGGCGTTCACGAGCAGGCAGATGCCGATGGCCACCAACTCCGCGCCGGTGGTGAATTTGCCGAGGAAGGAGGGCCGCGCGTTGAGCGGCTCCGAGCGGAGGAAGGCGACGACGACGACGAAAGAGATGATCACATCGCGGCAGATGCTGAGGATGGCCACCCAGACGGGCATAGGCATCTTCAGGTGGTCCTTGGGCAGGCTCGTGAGAATGAAGGCCGTGGTCATGAGCAGCTTGTCCGCCGCCGGGTCGAGGATTCCTCCCAGCTTGGACTTCTGGTTGAAGGTCCGCGCGATCCAGCCATCCAGCAGATCCGTCAGCCCCGCCGCGACGAAGATCGCGAGCGCCTCCCACATCCGGTCGTACCAGAGCGCGATGGCGAAGAAGGGGATGGCCAGGATCCTCAGCAGGGTCAGGGCGTTGGGCAGGGTCATGGTCGGTCCAGTCTAATCGCTTGCGCGCCTTGGCCGGGGGGCTACACTGGATTCACGGAGTTGAGACTATGACTCAACCTCAAGAGATTCCCCTCAGCAGCCTCCAGCCCGGCGAGGCCGGAGAGGTGCTGCGCGTGACGGCCCAGGGGCCGATCCGTCAGCGGCTGCTGGAGATGGGCTTCATCCGCGGCGCGAAGCTGCGCGTCGAGAAGCTGGCGCCCATGGGCGATCCCATGGAGCTGGTCATCAAGGGCTATCACTTGAGCCTGCGGCGCGAAGAGAGTTCCTGCATTCTCGTGCTCCCCGCCGCGGCCACGGCCTGAGATGAGCGCGAAGCCGGTCTCCATCGCCCTCGCGGGCAACCCGAACTGCGGCAAGACGACGCTCTTCAACGCGCTCACCGGCGCGCGGCACCATGTGGGCAACTGGCCCGGGGTGACGGTGGAGAAGCGCAGCGGCGTCTTCACGGCCGGGACCACGCGCTTCGAGGTGGTGGATCTGCCCGGCTGCTACAGCCTCTCCGCCCGCAGCGAGGATGAGCGCATCGCCGCGCGCCACCTGGGCCAGGGCGAAGTGGACCTCATCCTCAATGTGCTCGACGCGTCGAACCTCGAACGCAACCTTTTCCTCACGACGCAGCTGCTGGAGCTGGGCAAGCCCATCGTGTTCGTGCTGAACATGATGGACGACGCGGAGAAGCGCGGCATCGTCATTGACATCCCGACGCTGGAGACGCTGCTCGGCGGCCCCGTCGTCCCCACGGTGGGCAACCGCGAGGAAGGCATCGCGGCCTTGAAGGACGCCCTCGCCGCCGTGGCTTCCGGCGCGGACGGGCGCGTGCGCCGCATCCCCGTGGATTACGGCCACGACCTTCAAGGAGAGCTGGCGAAACTTGAAGCGGAGATCGGCCGCGACGAGGTGCTCGCCAAGGGCATGCCCATCCGCTGGCTGGCGCTGCAACTCCTGGAAGGCGGCGCCGAAGCCACCGAGCTGGCCGAGGCCAGCCACGCGAAGGACGCCATCCATGCCCAGGTCGCCAAGTCCACGGCCTTCCTGGAATCGCACCTCGGCGACGACACCGCCGGGCTCATCGCCGAGCACCGCTACGGCTTCGCCCACGGCCTCGTGACGGAGGCCGTCAAGCGTCCGGAGCAAGAACCGGACAGCCCCACGGGCAAGTTGGATGGGATCCTCACCCATCGGTGGCTGGGCATTCCGCTCTTCATCCTCGTGCTGGCGCTCATCTACACGCTGAGTTTCGTGCTGGGCCAGTACCCGCAGAATTGGATCGGCGCGGGGTTCTCGGCGTTGTCCTCCTTCCTCGCCGCGCACCTGCCCCCCGGCGAACTGACGAGCCTGCTCACCGATGGCGTCATCCCCGGCGTGTCGGCGGTGATGGTCTTTCTGCCCGTGATCATGATCCTCATGGGCTGCATCAGCTTCCTGGAGGACACCGGCTACATGGCCCGCGCGGCCTTCATCATGGATCGCGCGATGCATCTGATGGGCCTGCACGGGAAGAGCTTCATCCCGCTGCTCATGGGCTCGGGCTGCAATGTGCCCGCGATCCAGGCGACGCGCACCATCGAAAGCCGCCAGGACCGACTCATCACCATCCTCGTCACGCCGCTGGTGTCCTGCTCGGCGCGGCTCCAGGTCTACATCGTCATCGCGGGCACCTTCTTCAAGCCGCTCTACGCGGGCCTCGCCATCATCGCGATGCACCTGCTCGGTTTCGGCCTCGCGATGGTGATGGGCCGCCTTCTGCGGAGCGCGCTCTTCTCCGGGCCCAACTCGCCCTTCGTGATGGAGCTGCCGCCCTACCGCATGCCGGTGCTGAAGACGACGGCCATCCACATGTGGGACAAGGCCAAGGTGTTCCTCACCCGCGCGGGCACGACCATCTTCGCGGGCGCGACGCTCGTGTGGTTCCTTTCGCGCTACCCCGGCATCGCGGATCAGGATCTCGCGCTGAAATACCGCGGTCAGCGGGAAGCGGTGATGGCCCTGCACATCCCCGAGGAACAGAAGGCGATCCAGCTCAAGGATCTGGAGCTGGTCCACGAAGGCAACATCGTGAACACCAGCCTCGCCGCGCGGATCGGGAAGAAGGTCGAGCCCTTCCTCTCGCCGATCTTCGATCCCCACGGCCAGCGCCAAGAGGCGTGGAAGGATGTGATCGCGCTCACGGCCGGGTTCGTCGCCAAGGAGATCGTCGTCTCCACCATGGCGGTCATCTATCAATCCAGCGAAGAGCCGCGGGCGGGCGCCAAGCTGAGCCCCTTGCAGATGACGCTGCGAGACAAGTCGGGCCTCACGCCGCTCACTGCCCTCGCCTTCATGATCTTCACGCTCATTTACACGCCCTGTCTGGGCACGGTGAGCATGATCCGGCGCGAGACGGGCACCTGGGGGTGGGCGGGCTTCACCGTGGCCTACGGCCTCGTGCTGGGCTGGAGCCTCTCCTGGGCGACCGTCGCCGTCGGCCGTATGATGGGATTCGCATGAACTGGCAGACCCTCACCGTCCTCACCCTCGTCGCGCTGGCGGCCCTCTACTTCGGCCGTGGCTTCGTGCTCGGGCTGCTCGGCAAGGGCGGCTGCGCCAGCGGCGGAAGCTGCTCCAGTTGCGGCGAAGGCGGAAGCTGCACCCTATCCAAGCTGGAAGCGCTCAAGCGGGACTACGAGGCGCGCAAGGCTTCCGGGCACTGAAGTCCAAGCCTCTCCCCAGGTCTCCCCACCGTCCCGCTACATCGCCTCGGTGCGGCGGACATTGGGGATTTCGCCGGACTCCACCATGGCCTGGATGGTGCGCTGGAGATCTTCGGTCGTGAAGATGCCCCGGCGTTGGAGCAGCTTGATGAGGCCCATGAGGATCGCGCGGTCCTGGAAGGATTCGATGCGCTGCGTGGTTCCGCCAAGCGTGCGACCCGGCAGGATCTGGGAGCCGGTCTCGGTTCCGGCTTTCGGCAGGGAGACGAGGGTCAGATCCAGGTCCGGCAGATTGTCGAGCGGAATGGTCACGCCATTGCTCTGGGCGCTCTTCTGCGCGTCGTCGAAGAAGGGATCCGCCTTGAATTCCGCGGTCTTGTGAGGCGCGGTGCGGGTGCCCGCCGGGGACACCTTCATGTCCATCGGCTCGAAATTGAAGTTCACGGGAAGGCCTTCATCCATGTTCCCCACGGTGAAGGTGGTGGGCTCCAGGCCCTGGACCTTCCGGTACTGCTCGGCGATGGCGGAACGCATGGCGCTGTTGGCGGCCACCACCGTCTCGATGTTGAGGCCGGTGGCGAAGCGCGCGCTGTCCACGGCGTTCAAGTCCATGGGATCGGACATGGCCACGATGAGCGTCTTCGGTTCCTTGAAGCCCACCGGCAGCATCAGGTACTGCTCGGCCATGCGCTTGGGGATCTTCCGCAGGATGTCCTCGGGCACATCCACATGCCGCACATCCACCTTCGGCACCCCGAGCTGCTTGCCGAGGAAGTCCATGAGCGTGTCTTCGGTGATGTAGCCGAGCGCGACGAGATTGCTGCCGAGGCGGCCCTTGGCGATCTTCTGATGCGTGATGGCGCTTTGGAGTTGCTCCCCGTTGATGAGGCCGGCTTCGAGGAGCAGATCGCCCAGTCGCTTCTGTGCCATGGGGAACGGCACTCCTTTGGTGGTGAATGAAGCTAAGGTAGCCTGGATGGGCAGGCAAGTGTCAAAAAATCGTGCCAGGAGGCGCGCTGTGGCGAGCGATTCCACTGAGGGCCGAAGGGTTGAACGCGATGCGGCTTGGCATGCGCTCCTCCATGATCTGAGGGGGTGCCTCGGCGGGATGAAGGCGACTCTGGACCTGCGGGACGAGGGCTCGGGCCTCGCGCCCCGGGAGGCCGCGCGGATGGAGGCGGGCGTCCGTGAGGGCCTCGCCTTGATGGACCTCGCCCGCGCCCTCGCCTTCGGCCCCTGGCCCGATGGCGGCAACGAGCCTGCGGAAGCCTGGCGCAAGGCGCTGGAGCCGCAACTCGCCACGCTGGCTGCGACCTTTCGGACCACGGCCTCCGTGGCCCTTTCAGGCGCCCAACCCTGGCCGGGTCCGTTGCTGCGGAGCTTCACGCTCTCGCTCGCGCGCCTGGTCCTGCCTCAAGTCCTGCCTGATGAACTGGTGCTCGAAGGCGAAGGCCGACTGGAGGCCTGGGAGCTGCGTTTCCGCCCCGTCCTCGCCGCTCCGCTGGCGCTTCAGCCGGAGGGCGCGTGCCGGGATCTGCACGGTCTCTGGGTCCGCGCCGTGGCCGCGCGGCACGGCATCACGGCCCGGCACGAGGGTGACACCCTCACGGTGAGCATTCCAGTCCAGCCCCAGGGCCTTCCGCCGGTAGAATGAAAGGTTCGAAAGGACCGGCCATGAAGTTCCATGTGCAGACATGGGGATGTCAAATGAACGACCACGACGGAGAGCGTCTGGCCGGGCTTCTGGCGGCGCAGGGCTACGAATCCGTCGCCACGAGCGAAGAGGCCGACCTCGTCCTGCTCAACACTTGTTCCATCCGCGAGAAGGCCGTCCACAAGGTCTATTCCGAGCTAGGCCGCCTCCGCATGGAGAAGGAGCAGCGCCCGCTGCTCATCGGTGTGACGGGCTGCCTCGCCCAGCAGGAGCAGGAGGCGCTCTTCAAGCGTGCACCGCAGATTGACTTCGTCCTTGGCACGATGGCGCTGAGGCAGCTTCCCTCCCTCGTCGAGCAGGCGATGGAGGGGAAGAAGCGGCTCATGGATACCGGCGAATATCCCGACAACCACCTCTTCCCGCCGGAAGTGGCCACGCGCCGCAGCACCGCCAAGGCCCTCGTGACGATCATCGAGGGCTGCAACCACGCCTGCACCTACTGCATCGTGCCCACGACGCGCGGCGTCGAGCGGAGCCGCCCTTGGCAGGACATCGTCGTGGAAGTGAAGGGCCTCGTCGCCCGCGGTTGGAAGGAAGTGGAGCTGCTGGGCCAGAATGTGAACAGCTTCATTGGCGGCTGCACCTTCGCCGAGTTGCTGGATCGCGTCGCCGAGGTGGACGGTCTCGAATGGATCCGCTTCACGACGAGCCATCCCATGAACTTCACGGAAGCGCTGGCGAAGACGCTGGTGACGAACCCCAAGGTCGCGCCCTTCCTCCACCTGCCCGTGCAGAGCGGCTCCAACGCCGTGCTGCGCCGCATGCGCCGCGAATACACCATCGAGCAGTACCTGGAGCGCCTGGGCTACCTGGGCGAAGGCCGAAGCAAGCTCTGTCTCAGCACCGACTTCATCGTTGGCTTTCCCGGCGAGACGGATGAGGACTTCGAGGACACGATGAAGGTGCTGGAGACGGTCCGGTACGACGCCTCCTTCAGCTTCATCTACAGCCCGCGCCCCGGCACGGCTTCGCTGCGCCTGAAGGACGATCTTCCGATGGCCGTGAAGAGCGAGCGCCTCAAGCGCCTGCAAACCCGTCAGGCGGAGCTGAGCCTCGCGAGCAACCGCCGCTTCATCGGCCGCGAAGTGAAGGCCCGCATCGAAAGCCACGGCACCGGCGAAGAGGGCTTCTGGCTCGCGCGCACCGGCGAATGGAAGGTCGTCCACCTCGCCGCGGGTCCCGGCCGCGAGCTTCCCTTCGGTGGCCTCGTGGACTTGAAGATCACCGACGCGAGCCCGCATTTCCTGGCGGCGGAGCTGGTCTAGTCCTACACTTCGCCCATGCGTTCCTTAGGCCTGTGCGCGCTCGTCCTGCTGCTCTCCTGCGGCGGCGGAGGCGCTTCCTCATCCTCCGCACCGACCGATGCGGGCAGTCCCGGCGCGGACTTGAAGGGATGGGTGCCGTTTCCTTCCGACAATCCCTGGAACACGGACATCTCCACCGCTCCGACCGACCCGAACTCCGCGGCGCTCATCGCGAGCATCGGCCTCACCGCGGGGCTGCATCCGGATTTCGGCACGACTTACAACGGCGCGCCCAATGGCATCCCCTACACGGTGGTGCCCCCGAATCAGACCAAAGTGCCGGTGAGTTTCGATGTGCCGGGTGAAAGCGATTCCGGCCCCTATCCCGTTCCGCCCGCCGCGCCGGTGGAGGCGGGCAGCGACGCCCATGTGCTCGTCGTGGACCCGGGCGACAACCGGCTTTGGGAGCTGGACGCGGCTCAGCGGATGAACGACGGCGCGAGCTGGCACGCCTATTCCGGCGCAGCCTTCGACACCAGCTCCAACGCGCTTCGGCCCGATGGCTGGACCAGCGCCGACGCGGCGGGCCTGCCCATCTTTCCCGGCCTCGTGCGCTACGACGAGGTCGTGATCCATGGCGCCATCCATCACGCGCTGCGCTTCACGGTCCAGAACACGCGCAAAGGCTATGTCCATCCCGCCACCCACTACGCGAGCTCGAACGCGAGCACGAACCTGCCTCCCATGGGCATGCGCGTGCGGCTCAAGGCGGGCGTGGACATCTCCGGCTACCCCGCCCATGCGAAGGTGATCCTCCAGGCCCTCAAGACCTACGGCATGTTCGTCGCCGACAACGGCGGCAATTGGTTCCTGAGCGGCGCGCCGGACTCCCGCTGGGACGACAACGAACTGGCGACGCTGTCGGGCATCAAGGGCAGCGATTTCGAAGTCGTGCAGATGGGCGCGGTGCAGACGAACTGATTCAGAGCAGGTCCGCCAGCGCGCTTTCGGCGGTCTTGAAGCGGAACGCGAAGCCGAGCGATTCCGCTTTCGTGGGCAGGACGAAAGCGCCGGTGAGCAATTCGGAGCTGAGTTCCCCGGCGAGGACCTTCACGGCGGCGGCGGTGAGGAAGGCTGGCACGGGGAGCACGGGGCGATGCATCCGCTTCGCGAGGGCGCGCGTGAAGGCCGCGTTGCTCACCGGCGTCGGCGCGGTGGCGTTGACGGCTCCGATCCAGGTTTCGTTTTGGGCGGCTTCGAGGTAGAGGTCCACCAAGTCGGCGATGTGGATCCAACTGAACCCCTGATCGCCGCGGCCCAGCTTGGCGCCTTGGAAGAGCCGCACGGGCAGGGCCATCTTGGGCAACGCGCCGCCCTCCTTCGCCAGCACGACGCCGGTGCGGACCTTCACGACGCGGAGGCCGTGAGGCGCGGCTCCCTCCGCGGCTCGTTCCCACGCCTGGCACAGGTCCGCGAGGAAGGTGGAGCCGGGCGTCGCCGTCTCATCAATGGGCGCGGCGTCCCTTGAGCCGTAAAGGCCGACGGCGGAGGCGTTCAGGAGGACGCGAGGTTTCACCGCGCAGAGGGCCAGGGCCTCCACGAGCCGCGTGGTCGCCTCCACCCGGCTCGCCACCAACTCGCGCTTGTAGGCTTCGGTCCAGCGTTTTCCGGCGATGCTGGCGCCCGCGAGGTTGAACACCGCATCCGCCCCTTCCAGCGCGGTGCGGAGTTCCTCATAGCTGCGGGCCTCCGCGCCCTCGGGCACTTTCGCGCCCGCGGGATCGCGGGACAGGACCGTCACCTTCGTTCCCCGCCGAAGCAGTTCCGCGACGAGGCGGCGGCCGATGAGGCCCGTTCCTCCCGCCACCACGGCCTTGTCCATGGCTCTGATCATGGCTCACCCCAACCCTTGGATGCAGCGGAAGCTTTGCACATTCCACCCTCCAGCGGCATCCCACTCCCATGCGCATCCTCGTTGTCCTGCTGGTGCTGACCCGTCTCCAGGCTTCCCCGCCGATGCAGACGCCGGGGGCAGTCCAAGGCCGCGCCCCGGCCATCCACTGGCGCGACTGGTCCCCGGCCGCCTTCGCCGAGGCCAAGGCGGCGCACAAGCCGGTGCTCGTGGACGCGGTGGCCACCTGGTGCCATTGGTGCCATGTCATGGATGGCGAGACCTACGCTGAACCGGCGGTCGCGGCCCTGATTGACGCACGGTTCATCCCCGTCCGAGTGGACATAGACCTCCACCCGGACGCCGCCGAGCTCTACGGGGACATCGGTTGGCCGGGAACGGCAATCTATGCGCCGAACGGAAGGCCGCTGGTCCGCGAGCGCGGGTTCATCGAGCCATCCGCCTTCAAGGCATTGCTGCTCCGCGCGCTGGACGGGAAGGGCGACCTGGATGCGACGGAGCCCACCTCGGTCGAAACCACCAAGGACCCGCTCTCGGATTCCGTGATGGAGCTGGATCGGTCTTTCGATGGAAATTTCGGAGGGTGGGGCCGCCAGAAATACCCCATCTCCATGAACATCGATGAGGCTTTGGACCGCGGTTGGCGTGGCGACGAGGGCGCGAAGTTCAGAGCGCTCTACACCCTGGCCCAGCAACGGCGCATCACGGATCCGGTGTGGGGCGGGCTCTTCCAATACAGCGTCGG
>CAYYJN010000014.1:0-10718 GCA_964472275.1 uncultured Solibacteraceae bacterium | reverse complement strand
AGCAACGGCGCATCACGGATCCGGTGTGGGGCGGGCTCTTCCAATACAGCGTCGGACCCGATTGGCACGCTCCGCATTTCGAACGCCTCACCACGCTTCAAGCGGGCTACCTGCGGAACCTCGCCGAAGCCATCCGAGCCACCGGGGACGACGATTTCCGCCAGGACGCCTCCTCGGTGCTCCGCTTCCTCCGCCGCTTCATGGAACATGGCGACGGCGGGTTCAGCGCCACCATGGACGCGGATGCCCACGGTCTCGATGGGCATGTCTTCCAGGCGATGGATGACGCCGCCCGGATCAAGGTGGGGACTCCTCGCGTGGATGAACGGCGTTACGCCGTCGTGCAGGGACTCATGATCGCCGCTCTCAGCGACCTTGATGGCGCGATGGACGATCCGAGGCTCATGCCGGAGGCGCTTGCGGCGGAAGGGTGGACTCGGGAGCATCTGATGGAAGGTCCGCTCTACCACCATGCCGAAGGCCAGAAGGGCTTCTTCCTCTCGGATCAGTCCGGAATGTTGCAAGGGCTCATCGCGCTTCACGAAGCCACGGGCGACGAGGCGCTCCTGGAGCGAGCCATCGCGTTGGCGGACGCGGTGGAGCGGCGGTTCCTCGATGGATCGGGCCTCTATCGGGCCCGGGCCGCGTCACCAGACGGATCGGGCGCCTTCGCGGAAACGCGCCTTCCCTTCGACGACAACGCCAGCTTCGTCCGCGGCCTTTTGCGCCTGGAGGCCATCACCGGGGATTCCCGCTTCCACGCCCGCGCTTCCCGCATCCTGGGCGTGCTTTCCCAATCCCAGCGGTTGGACGATCAGGGTCGCTGGCTCGGCGACTACATCCTCGCCATGCGCGCGCTGAAGGGTCTCGGCCACCTCGCGGTGGTGGGTGATCCCGTCAAGACTGGGCCTCTCTTCCGCGCGGCCAAGGCCGCTTGGCTTCCGGAGACCGTGATTCTGCGCGTGGATCCATCGAAGTCCGCGCGCAATCCCGAGTTAAGCTTCCCCACGCTGGCTAGACCCGCGGCCTTTCTGTGTGGCCGCGGCACCTGCTCGGCGCCGCTCTTCGACGCGGATCAGCTCAAGAAGGGGGTCGCGAAAGGAACGCGCTGATCAGCGCAGGGCCTTCTCCGCCCAGGCCGCGACCTTGGCTTCGAGCGGCTGGGCCGCGGCCTCGCCCGTGCCCGTCACCCAGCCCGAGAAGAGCACCGCGGCGATTTCGTTGGGATGGAAGTTCTCATCCACGCCTGGGAAGGCTTGACGATAAGCGGCGACGCCATCAAGGGGCTCGAATTTCGGGAGGCCTTTCGCGTCCGCCTCCAGCGCGAAGGCGCCGTTCTTTTCGATGAGATCCACGGCGATGGGTTGGAAGTCCTGGGGCATGCGCGGGTGATCCAGCTCGCCGATGAGCAGATCCGGCCGGATCCAGCGGGTGCGGCCGTTGTCCGGAACGGGGAAGGCCCAGCCAAGGCCGGGGCCATCGGGATTCACCACGCGGCGCTCGGCGAGCCAGGGCGAATCCGGGACGGACGCGAGCGCGCGGAAGCCGAAGACTTGCGTGAAGAGTTGCGCGAAGAGCTCAGGGTGCTCGCGCTCCAGCACATGAGTCTGCTCGTGGATCAGCAGGCTCGCCGCGTGGTTCATGGCCTTGTCGCCCATCTGGGCGATGCGCGTGAGGCTTTGGACGACCCGCGGCGAAAGCACGATGCAGGTTCCGCGCGTGTGGGGCAGGCCGCCCTCGATGCCCGCCTTGATGAAGCTGAAGGGCGTGCGGGCCATGAGCGGCATCTTCGCGGCGATGGCGGGGGCCGCGTGGTCGAGGATCGTGCGGAGGGCTGTCTCTTCTTCCGGCGTGAAGTCCTGGGCGCTCGCCGCGTAGAAGGCCTTGCCCGCGGACCGCGCCTGCTCCGCGGTCATCCCCGCGAGGGCGAGGCCGGTTTTGGCGCGCAGCTCCGGCGTGTGCAGCAGGCCGAAGTAGTCGTCCGCCACGAGCGCCTTCGCGGCTTCGGCCTTGGCGAGGAAACGGACCTGAACCGTCGTCCGCGGGGGCGCCGCGACCTGGGCGAAGACGGGCAGGGCGATCAGAAGGGCGAGGGCGCGGCGCATGGGCATCCCGAAAGGCAAAAGTGTAGACTGAATCCGGCTTTGCTTCCCGTTGGAAGCCTCACCGCCAGGAGGGCCGATGCGCCGCCTCATCACGAATTTCCCGCTCGTCCTAGGGGAAGAGAAGCTGGATCTGGCGAAACCGCTGGCCCACGCGCTGGGCGGCAAGCCATCCGAATACCGCGCCGTCACCCTGGAACGGCGCAGCCTGGACGCGCGGCACAAGGGCTCGATCCGCTTCCTCGCGGCGCTCAGTTTCGAGACGGAGCGGGATCTCTCCGGCGTCGAGCTTCCGCCCGGCGCGAAGCTGGAGACGGCGCCTTCGCACACCGACTACGCCGTCGCGCCCGTGGCGAAGAAGCCGCGCGTCGTCATCGTGGGCAGCGGCCCGGCGGGCACCTTCTGCGCGCTGCGCCTGCTGGACTACGGCATCGAGCCCATCGTCCTGGAGCGCGGCCCCGCCATGAGCGAGCGCGTGCAGGGCATCAACGATTTGTGGAAGCACGGGCGCCTCAACGCCGAGGCCAACGCCCAGTTCGGCGAAGGCGGCGCGGGCACCTTCAGCGACGGCAAGCTCACGACGCGCATCGGCCATCCCGCCACGCGCTATGTCATTGACACCTTCGTGCGTTTCGGCGCGAATCCGCGCATCGCCTACCTCGCCAAGCCCCATGTGGGCACGGATGTGATCCGCAAATGCTCCGTGTTGATCCGCAAAGAGGCGGAAAGTCGCGGCGCGGTCTACCGCTGGAAGTCGCCGCTGGCGGACATCGAATGGAAGGATGGCGAGGTCGTCGCGGCGATCCTCGGGGATGGCGAGCGCATTTCCTGCGACGCGCTGGTGCTCGCGCCCGGCCACAGCGCCCGCGACACCTTCGAGATGCTGCACCGCCACGGCGTCGCCATGCGCCAGAAGCCCTTCGCCATGGGCGTCCGCGTGGAGCATCCCCAGGAGCTCATTGACCGCTCTCAGTACGGCCCCAGCAAGGGACACCCGAGCTTGCCGCCCGCGGACTACCGCCTCACCTGCAACTTCGGCGTGAACCGCGCGGCCTACAGCTTCTGCATGTGCCCGGGCGGCGAAGTCATCCAGTGCACCTCGGAGGAAGGCGGCGTCGTCGTCAACGGCATGAGCAACGCCGCGCGCGATTCGGGCTTCGCCAACAGCGGCCTCGTCGCCAAGATCAACCCTTCCGATTTCGGGAGCGAGCACCTGCTCGCGGGCATGCACTTCCAGCGGAAGTGGGAGCAGGCCGCCTACCGCGCCGCGGGCGAGACCTACGGCGCGCCAGCCATGAGCGTGAAGGATTTCCTCAAAGGCCGCGCGTCGGGCCATCTGCCCAGCACGAGCTTTAGGCCCTTCGCCGTGGGCGCGGATCTCGCCACCTGCCTGCCGGATTTCATCCTGGAGCAATTGAAGGGCGCGCTGCCGGTCTTCGACCAGAAGATCCACGGTTTCGCCTCCGGCCAGGCGCTGCTCCTCGCCATCGAAAGCCGCACGAGCAGCCCCATCCAACTCCTGCGGAACGAAGACGGCCAGAGCGTCTCGCATCCTGGCCTCTACCCTTGCGGCGAAGGCGCGGGCTTCGCAGGCGGCATCACGAGCGCCGCCGTGGACGGCATCCGCGTCGCCGAGTGGATCGCGCGCAAAGCCGGCGCGCCCGTCTTCCAGGCCTTCGAGAAGCAAGTCCGCGCGACGGATCTGGCGAACGAATACTAGGAGCTATGAGCAGAACGCCAGAGGTCAAAGATGGTGCGCTTCGGAACCTGAAATCAAAGCTCCACCTACCACAGGTGGAAGGCCATCTGGGGGTAGACCCGTATCGGGAGAAAAGCGAACGGTCAGCTCAGTGCGGTATCCGGTGGACCGTTCGCGAATCACTCTCGGTTCAAAGCGCCATGCCATGGCGTAATTAAGCGCGAGGAGGCTAAGTTCTGGGTTCCCCGCCAGCACATCTGCTCTCTGCGGGACGCCGTCTGACCCGATTTGCAAGGCCACCCTGAATTCTCCCCAAAGGCCTCGCGCCCTAGCCGCATCCGGGATTCCGGGAAGCGCAGGTTTGACTCGAACGCGCAATTCATGCAGCTGAATTACATCCGAGCCCTCTAGGCGCTGTGGCGCCCCAGGGATCAGAATGCGCTGCAATGAGGTGCCTGGAGGAATTTCTTTTAACCGGCTCGCAATGGACATCGTCGAATCGAGGGCTGCCTGTCGGATGCCTGGCCCCAGGTCCTTGGGATCCCGTGTGGCCGTAGCCGTGAACACCCGAAGACTCTTCGACGAACCAGGAACATCAAGGAATCCAAGGGTAGTGAAGGCGTAGACGCCTCCCGCCATCCGGCGAACCCGGGGCTGGAAGGAAAAAGTGGCGGATGACTCCGAGGTTCCCGCTTGGAACCCATTGTCATCCAAGTAGCGTCTCACATCCGATTCCCAACCTAGGTCACGGAGGTGAAGCTTTGTCTCATCCACCAGCGGAGAAAGCTTTAGAACGAGTAGTGGACGAGAGACAGTCTGGGCTATTTGGCTATGGGGCGGGACGAACGGGATCAGCATATTGGCAAAGATAAGCCAAGCTTCCCGGGAATCCAGTGGGTGTCACATGCCCTTTCCCATCTGCTGATGGACGATCCCCACTTCCACGAACAGATCGCCTTCGCGTCCGTAGCCGAGCCGTTCGTAGAAGCCGATGGCCTTGTCCCGCGCGTGGAGCATCATGCGCGCGAAGCCTAGCTCCCGCGCCTTGCGCTCCGCCTCCTCCACCAGCTCACGCCCCAGGCCCGTACCCTGCATCTCCGGCTTCACCGCCACCTGCCGCATCTGGACCTCGTGGCCTGAATGCGGCGTGAGCATCAAGCAACCGAGGATATGCCCCTGGTCATCAAACGCCGCGAGGTGGTGGCTGCCCGATTCCGAAGCGAGCTGGTCCACCGTGAACGCGAGGCCCAATGGGACGCGCAGCACTTCGTGCCGTAGGGCGACCGTGAGCGCGTATTCGGACGAATTGAAGGCGATCCAGACCTGTGGCATGTCTCAATGAAGCTCGAAATGAAAATTCATCTTGAAGCGGCCGTATTCGGGATGGCCGTTTAGGGTGAGGGGTTTGAACCGCCAGTGAATGGCGTATCCACAAGCATATGGAAGCAGGGGGCTCGGGCCTTCGATCGCTGTGACAGAAGTGGGCGTTCCCGTCGGGTCCACCGCGATTTCCACCACCACCGTGCCTTTGACATTGTTTTTCTTCGCTTCAACAGGGTAAGGCGCTGGCGGAGGTTGGCTGCGTACGGCGACTTGAGAGAACTCGAAAGCGTGCGGATGGAAGGGGTCTGATTGGCCGGTTGGAGGCGTGAGGCTTGAAGCGGGGACTTCATGTCGGATGAGGGGTAGATCTGGGACGACTTTGGCACCGACCAGCAATTCTTGGCTTCTCCGGGCGACCTCGTATCCGAGTGCGCTGCAGAGGTCCTGGCTTTTCCATGCGACGACCAAAACCCCAGAATCCTTCGCCTCATTTGGAATGGTCTTGCCGTGGCGCACCGGCGTGAGGCGAACCGTGCCGCCACCCACCAGGAGCCCATCCGGATCTTTCTGCGTGATGAGCCCGATCCCGATGATCCACCCATCTCCATCGGGCGCAGGCGGCACCAGATTCTCATCCTTGGCGAAGGCCTTGAGCTTTTCGATGATGGCGGCTGTGTCCAGGGCAGGGGTGCCAAGCGGAGGCTTGTCCGCTTGAAGCAGAATCCGGACAGCGTGAGGAGGTTGAGGCTCCGGCGCCTGCGCGCCGAGGGGCAGGACCAAGATGGCTGGGAGCAGCAGTCGGGAGATCATCCCTCCAGCCTACTACTCGATCCGCGTCGTCCAGTGCATTTCGATGCAGTACGAGGCTGTCACCGTTTCTTCTTGTATTCCAGCATCATTCGCATGGGGAAACGCGCCGGGACTGCCGCGCCTTTCACTTTTGGAGGTTCGAAGGTCCAGGATAAGAGCCAAGCTCCCATGCGAGCCAAGGTTGCATCGGTGCCTTTGCGGCCGAGTGTGGCTTCCGGGTGGCCTTCGGCGTCCAAATCAATGTCGAGGAGGTTGGCGACCCGGCCTCCACCCGCTGGCAGAGTGTCCGTCAGCTTGGGCATCGGCGGCTGACGGATGATTCTGACCTCAGCGATGTCGAAGGCAACTCGCGCATCCTTGGAGGTCTGCGATTGCTTAGCCCATTGACGCTGCGAGAGCACGGGCAAGTCCGTCACCACCTTTGCATCGTTCAACAGACTCCACGCTTCACGAACGACGGCCGCCTCCCATCGGGCGTCATTGGCCGCCGTGATGAGGCTCATGGATTCTTTCGCGCCAGAGTCGGAGGTCTTGCCTACATCCAGGTGCGCCAACCGGAAGATGGCCTTGGCGGCGACGAGGCCTTCATTCGTCTTCACGGGTGTGATCCGGATGCCAAGGACCCAACCATCGCCTCCCGCCGTGGGCTCTGTCAGTGACTCGCGCTGCGTGAAAGTCTGGAACGCGGCAATGAGCTTGGTCATGTCTGGCACCGTAGCGCCTTCGATTGAGGCATCTGCCTTCAACACGATGTGGACCGCGGAAGGGCGCGCTGCAGCAAGAAGCGGCGGCATGAGGAAGATCGAAAGGGCATGGAAGGGGCGCATCCCTCCAGCCTACTACCCCACCCGCTCCTTCCCGAACACACGGTCCAGCACGAGGCCGGCGGTTTCTTCGATGCTCCTGCCGGTGACATCGAGCACGGGCCAGCGGCGGTGGGCTTTGAAGACGGCGTCGGCGTAGTCCATCTCGGCGAGGATGTGGGCCATGTCGGTGTAGCGGTCCGTCTGGCCCGCGCCGCCCAGGCGCTTCATGCGGTGCAGGCGGATCTCTTGGAGCCGCGCGGGCTGGATGGTGAGGCCGACGATGCGGCCCTGGGGGATCTTCGCGAGCGTGGGCGGCAGTTCCACGCCCGGCACGAGGGGGATGTTGATGACCTTGTGCCCTTCCATCGCCAGGTACATGGAGAGCGGCGTCTTGCTGGTGCGGCTCAGGCCCACGAGGACGATGTCCGCATCGGCGAGTCCGGAAGAATCCTGCCCATCGTCGAACTTCAACGCGAACTCGATGGCCTCGATGCGGCGGAAGTACTTGTCGTCCACCGCGTGGAAGAGGCCGGGCTGCTCGCCGGGCTTCTCCTTGAGGAAGAGCGCCAGCGTGTCCAGCAGGCTCCCGAAGAGGTCCACCTGAACGAGGCCCAGCGCCTTCGCGCGATCCTCCAGGAAGAAGCGCAGCTCCTTCGACACGGTGGTGTGGACGACCACCGCGCCCTTGTCCTTGGCGAGCTGGAGGACGCGCTCCATCTCTTCCTTGTCGCGCACATTCTGGAAGCGCCGCAGCACCAGCTCGTCGCCGGAGGCGAACTGCGTGAGCGCCGCCTGTGCCATGCGATGGGCGGTCTCGCCGCTGCCGCCGCTGACGATGAAGAGGGGATGGCGTTCCATGGCACCAGCCTAGCGCCTCTCCGGTAGGCTGGTGCGGTGCATCCCCTCAAGCCTCTCAGCCCCCACGCGGCCTCCGTCGTCGCGATGCTCATCCCCATCGGCATCGTGGCCTTCGGCGCGCTGATCCTGCTGATGCGCTGGGCGAGGATGCGGCGGCGGACCCCGCCCGATCCCGAGAACCTGCTCCTCGGCGCGGTGGGCCAGAGCCTGCGGGAGCGAGGCGAGCTGGCGGCGGTGCTCGGCGAACTGCGGACCGTGCACGAGCGGCTGCTGGACGCGCTGCCCTTCGGCCTGCTCTGGGTGGACCAGAAGCAGAAGGTCGCCGCGCTCAATCGCGCGGGCTTGGAGCTGCTCACGGTGACGCGCGGCGTGGTGGGGCTCGACGCGGCCTTCGTCCTTGAACCTTTTCCATGGCTGGTGGAGGCCCTGGCCTTGCCGCCGGGGCCGCCCACGCGAGCCCGGGCCAGCGGGCGCGTGTGGAGATTGCGGCGCATCGAGGCGCCTGACAACATCGGCGCGCTCCTCAGTTTCGAGGACATCACGGAAGCGGAAGCGGAAGAGCGTCGCCGCCAGCTTCGGGAACGCTTCGCCGAACTGGGCGAGATGACCGCGGGCGTCGCCCATCAATTGAAGAACGGCCTCGCGGTGGTGCGCGGGCACGGGCAGTTGCTCCAGCGCGCGGGCGTGGCGGACGCAGAGCCGCTCCTGGCGGAGACGGAAGACCTGCTCCGCGTCGTGCAGCGCTTCCTCGAATGGGCGCGGCCCTTGGAACCCCGCCTGGAGCCCGTTCGGCTTGAGATGGTCGCCGCCCAAGCACTGGTTGAGGTGGAGCGCCGACCGGCGGCGAAGGGGCGCATCCTCAAACTCGAAGGGCAGGGCGAGGCGCCCGCCGATCCCATGCTGCTCCAGCAGGCCCTCGTGAACCTGTTGGAGAACGCCTGCCAGGCCACGCCCGCGGGCGGCACGGTCACGCTCCGCGTGGATGTGCTCACGCTGGAAATCCTTGATCAAGGCCCCGGCATCAGCGAGGACACCGCCGCGCGCATGATGCGCCCCTTCGAAAGCGGCCGTCCCGAAGGCACGGGTCTGGGCCTGCCCCTCGCCTTGAAGTGGCTCGCGGCCCAAGGCGCGGAGCTGAAACTGGAGCCAAGAGCCGAAGGCGGGACAAGGGCCGTGATTCGTTGGTGAAAGAGGACGAACCGCGAAGACGCGAAGAACGCGAAGAAAAGCAATAGAACTGTGATGAACGCTGATGAACGCTGATCTGTGTTCATCACAGTTCATTCCTATCCGCCTCGCGTCTTCGCGGTTCAAGTTTTTTCATCCTGCTTCTAGACTTCTTCCATGCGGATCGCGCTCCTCCAGCTCAACGCCCGCCTTGGCGCGCCCGAGGTGAACGGGCGCGTGATCGAGGCCGCCTACGCGAACGCGATCGCGAAGGGCGCGGAGCTTGTGCTCGCGCCGGAGCTCGCCGTATGCGGCTACCTGCCTGAGGATCGCCTCTGGGAACCGGGCCTGCGCGCGCGGATGGAGGCCGAAGCCACGCGCCTCGCCGCGCTTTCAGGTTCCGTCCCGCTCCTCTTCGGCACGGCGTCTCCCGCGCCTTCGGGTCGTCTCTGGAACGAGCTGTGGTGGGCGGAGAAGGGCCAGGTCCGCGCGCGCATCCGCAAGCGCCTGCTGCCCGCCTACGATGTCTTCGACGAGTCGCGCTACTTCGAGCCGGATCCGAGCCCGCAACCCCTCGTGGATTTCGGCGGCCACCGCATCGGCATTTCCATCTGCGAGGACCTGTGGGCGGATGAATCGCTGGCCCACAACCAGGTGCGCTACGCCGTGGATCCCATCGCGGAGCTGAAGGCGCAGGGCGCGACCCTGCTGCTCAACGCCTCCGCGAGCCCGGGCTACCTCGGAAGCTGGATGCCCGAAGGCCGCAGCGCGCCGTGGGCCGTGCCCACGAAGATCGCCCAGCGCCGGGCGCTCATCCTCGGCCTCGCGAAGAAGCACGGCGTGCCGCTCGCCTACGCCGACCGTTGCGGCGTGGAGAGCTGGCTCATCTTCGACGGCGGCTCGGGCCTCGCTCGTCCGGACGGCTCCTGGCAAGGCGCGTCGCCCTTCCACGAAGGGCTCGTGATGGTGGACACCGAAGGGCTGGGCGGCGCGGGCGTCGAGGTCAACGAAGCCCGCTGGCTCCGCGCGGGGCTCAAGCGCGCGCTCCGCGACAACCTCGCCAAGCAGGGGCTGGAGGCCGTCGTCGTCGGCATGAGCGGCGGCATTGATAGCGCGGTGGTGGCCTCCGTGGCGGTGGAGGCGCTGGGCGCGGAGAAGGTGCTGGGCGTGGCGATGCCCACCCGCTTCAGCAGCGAGGACAGCTTCCGCTTCGCCGAGGAACAGGCGCGGGAGCTGGGCATGCCCTTCCTCAAGCTGGACGCGGACGCGCCCTACGCGGGCTTCGCGGCTTCGCTGAAGTCGGCCTTCCCGGACCGCGCCTTCTCGCTCACCGATGAGAACTTGCAAAGCCGCGCGCGCGGCGCGCTGCTCATGGGCCTCACCAGCGAGCCCGCCATCCACGCGAAGCTCGGAACGGGGAAAGTCTGCGTGCTCAACACGGGCAACAAGAGCGAAGCCGCGACCGGCTACTTCACGCTCTACGGCGATGGCATCGGGGCTTTCGGCCTCCTCGGCGATTGCCTCAAGGCCCGCGTGCGCGCGCTGGCGGGCGTCCTTCCGGGCATTCCTGAAGGCGTCATCGCGCGCCCGCCCACGGCGGAGCTGCGGCCCCATCAGACCGACGAGGCCAGCCTGCTGCCCTACCGCCAGCTCGACGCCATCCTTGCCTGCGCCCTCGAAGCCCAGCGCCCGGAAGAGGGCCTCGCCGACGACCTCGCACTCCTCCTGGACGGCGCCGACCTCGCCAACGCCCGCGCCGCGCTGCTCCGCATCCTCGGCCTCCTCCGCCGCACCGAATTCAAGCGCCGCCAACTCCCCTTCAGCATGAAAGTCAGCCCCAAAGCCTTCGGCTGGGGAAGGCGGATTCCACTCACGGCGGAGTGACGGTAGACTGGTTCTTCGCGCCGGTGTGGCGAAATGGCAGACGCGACAGACTCAAAATCTGTTTCACGC